>NZ_CAWPHH010000001.1:0-404208 GCF_963887965.1 Photorhabdus sp. RW14-46
TATCACGGCAGGTGTGATGGAGATGTTCAAGTTCGGCTTTTTGTTCATCGGTAATGAATATTTTCATAGCGAGGATAATGATCTCCATTTCGGATAAAATCAAGCATCTTCAATGATTACGGGTATATGCAATATCACCAGCAAGGATACCTTTAATCGTCTTTAACGCAGACTCCTCTATCATCCTCTCAATTTGTTTGACAATCCCTTCCCATATATTTTCTTTCGATTGAGGCCAGAATAAACCGACTAAAAAAGATATAGCAGGGCCAACTGAAGGTATAAAAGATATTCCCCCGATGATTGCATTTTTTACAATATCAGTAACATCCCACTCTACTGCACTCGTTTTTACGGCATATTCATTAGCCACAATGGTTCTTATGTCTAAAACATTTTCTGTATGCATAATGGAACCCTTTAATTAAAATGAGATGTTTAAACCAAATTTGCCGTCACATAAGCAACTTTATCCGTATTATTATAGATAACAAATTTACTATAATAAAAAGAGTTATTAGGCACGTTTAACACCTTCTCTTCTCCTAATCCTACATCTATAGAACCAGACTCAAACCATTCAGAGGTAAAACTATGAGACCAGTAAAATTTAGCCGTGACACTATTTGATAGCCCGGTATTTACAACTCTCAGAGATCTTCTGGATTCTGGAATTATTGGTGTATCTATTCTAAATACTTCCACACTAGCATGAGGTGATATAGTCACATCACTCAAAGGACCAACTGCATTTAAGTCTTTATGTACTGGAACAGGGGAATTAGAATAAAACTCTGCTTTCTGCTCATTTGAATCAACAACAATGGTTATTCTAGACATATTTATTTTCCTCATTAAAATTTAAATAAAATTCACTCAACTTACATATAAATATTTTCAAAACACAGTATTACCACTTAATTAAAGATGCTCTTTAACCATTATAGAACCACTATTTCCTTTGAAATTTAATTCCCCAATATATTACATGGACTTTACATACCACAATAACTCACAAGAATATTAAGATATACACACTATAAGTAATGTCATTAATGAAACATATCTAAAGCAAGTCACAATAATACAAAACTATAGCAGATATATAGTTCATGCCAACGCTCTGCTTCAATGAAATTACTATTATTTAAGAGTTGATGGAATTATATGATATATAAAAAACACATATAAAAACATATATAAAAAATTTAAATAGAAATTATTTCCATTACGTTATTAACCTGGATTTATAATATTAATATTAGTTACTGTAGCGCTATATAATTCTATTCTTTATTTTATAAATTTAACTTTATCCAGTGGACTATAATAATTCACCAAATTCATTCACAACGTTAAAATGACAATAAATAAAATAGTCTGGTATCCCAAGAATATATTTCCGTTATATCCGCATCAATAATATTTTTCATTACTAATTGGTTATATCTTCTACAAGATAACGGATGAATATTCTTAAAAACATTCTCTTTCTAATGAAAGAAAATTAAATTAATAGCAAAATAATTTTAACTGTAGATTTTAGCCACTAAAATTATACTGAATACAATTCATTTACCTTTCATTACTCCACCAATAAACTATACCCGTTATCTTTCAAGTTGCCTCTTTGTTGGCTGTACTTCACTCACCCCGGTCACATAATTACCTATGCTCCCGGGGATTCACTCCCTTGCCGTCGCGATGCATCTTGAAATCCATAGGGTATATATTGCTTAAAATATGACGAGAAAACACAGAAAAAATAAGGGCAGATTTCAAAGTATTTGAAACCACACTCGTTGCCCCAATCTCAGATAATACCAAACTTAAAGCACTATTAATGGCGTAATGGCGTCCTCACCTTGGGAAAAACCACCTTCCCAGTACGACGAGGATAATCAACCATCTGAATTCCCTTCCTGTGAAAAAGAATATCTCTCTATCCCCCCAAATACGCATTTCTCACAGCTTCATTAACCAATAATGCAGACCCGCTGTCTTCTAGTACGATCTGACCGTTTTCCAATACATATCCTCGGTCAGCCAATTTCAACGCCTGATTTGCATTCTGTTCAACTAAAAAGATTGTCATCCCCTCTTCCCTCAACTGCTGGATAGTATCGAAAATCTGAATGATAACTATCGGCGCCAATCCCAATGAAGGCTCATCCAACAACAATAACTGTGGCTGACTCATTAAAGCACGGCCAATTGCCAACATTTGCTGTTCACCACCGGACATCGTTCCAGCCCGCTGGTGACGTCTTTCCTGTAAACGCGGAAATAGATCATAAACCCGCTCAATGCGCTGCTGATACTGAGTCTTATCAGCAAAAAAACCGCCCATTGCCAAATTCTCTTCCACTGTCATACGAGCAAACACTCTGCGCCCCTCAGGAACAATCGCAATGTCCTCACGTATAATACGAGATGTCGGCCATTGGGTGATGTCCTTACCACGAAAAATAATAGAACCTTCGGTTGCTCTGGGTTCACTACATAAGGTACTAAGCAATGTTGTTTTTCCTGCGCCATTTGCACCAATCAGAGTGACAATTTCTCCCTGCTGAATATTCAGGCTAACCTGATGCAACACCTGAACTTCCCCATAGTGGGCAGATACCCGCTTAAATTCCAACATAATTAATACACCTCGCCCAGATATGCCCGGATAACATCCGGATTGTTACGAATCTCTTCTGGCCGTCCTTGCGCCAAAGACATTCCCTGATTAACAACATAGATACGATCTGAAATTCCCATCACCAATTTCATATCATGTTCGATTAACAATACAGAAACTTGATGATGTTCCCTCAGTTCAGCAATTAAAGCATTAAGCTCCTCTGTCTCTTTCGGATTCAGCCCCGCAGCAGGTTCATCCAGCATCAAAATTTCCGGACGAGCTACCATACAGCGGGCAATCTCCAAACGCCGTTGCTGACCATATGCCAGATTACCTGCCTGTCTGTTTGCCAGTGGTAACAAGCCAATCCGTTCTAACCAAGTTATCGCCCAATCTACGGCCTTAGATTCTGCCTGGCGGAATGCCGGCGTTTTAAAAAGACCGGCAAAAAGACCTCTTTTCAGATGCTGATGCTGCGCCACTAATAGATTCTCTATCACTGTCATCTCCCGGAACAACCGCACATGCTGGAATGTTCTGATAACGCCCATACGAGCAATAGCCTGCCCAGATAACCCTTCCAGATGTTTTTCCCGCAGCTTTATCGTACCGCTAGTCGGACAGTAAAATCCTGTCAGACAATTAAAGATCGTGGTTTTCCCTGCACCATTAGGGCCAATAAGAGAAACAATTTCCCTCTGATTTAACCTCAGGGCAACGTTGTTAACCGCCAGCAAGCCACCGAAGCGCATGGTCAGATCGGAAACTTGCAATAATGGTGTTGTACTCATGCTTGCTTTCCTCCCTGTACCTGTCGTTCCAATTTAACATGACGGCGTTTTGTCGGTAGCAACCCTTGCGGGCGCCAAATCATCATCAATACCATCATTGCCCCTAGCAGCAACATACTGTAGGCATTCAGATCACGCATCATCTCACGGGAAACCACCAACAAAATGGCCGCTAGAATCACCGCAGTCTGTGAGCCCATCCCTCCGAGTACTACAATTGCCAACACAAAAGCAGATTCAGCAAAAGTGAAGGACTCTGGGCTAACAAAACCCTGCCGGGCAGCAAATAAAGTACCCGCGAAACCGGCAAATGCCGCACTGATAGTAAACGCAGCCAGTTTAATTCGGGTTGGACTTAAACCAAGAGAGCGACAAGCAATCTCATCTTCACGCAGCGCTTCCCATGCACGACCTAATGGCATACGCAGTAGCCGATTAATAATCAATACTGTCAGTATTACCAACAGTAACACCACCAGATAGAGAAAAATGACCCGATCACTTGGATCGTATTTCAAACCAAAGAAGTTGTGGAAAGTATCCCAACCCCCCTCTTTCACACTACGATTAAATTCCAGTCCGAAGAAAGTGGGTTTTGGGATCTGACTGATACCATTCGGACCACCGGTTATTTCAGTATTATTCAACAGTAGAATGCGAACAATTTCACCAAAACCAAGCGTAACAATTGCCAGATAATCACCTCGCAATCGCAATACTGGAAAACCCAACAACAACCCCGATAAAGCAGCCGTTAACCCCGCCAGCGGCAAACTCTGCCAAAATCCTAATCCATAATAGTGACTTAGCAAAGCGTAGGTATAAGCACCGATAGCATAAAAACCTGCATACCCAAGTACCAGCAACCCCGATAAACCAACCACAACATTCAAACCCAGCCCTAGCATGACATAAATTAATGTCAGCGTAGCGATATCAACACTACCACGGGAGACAATAAACGGCCAGATAATTGCAGCAATAATGACCAATATTGCCAGTAACTTTTGTCCTTTGGTTGAGCCATCGAAATCCGGCAATGACCAGCTTTTAATCGGTACTTTCTTCATTATCTGCTGAACAGCCGGACGCAATAATTGGAACAGAAACACAACCGCACAGCCAATACCAATCCATAACCATCGCACTTCATCGGCATGATGGACGACCAACTGCGTACCATCCAGCGATAACTGCATCCCCATCATAAAGACAGACAACACAAATAAAGCGGCTGAGGCGATAATGGCATTCACCCAATTAGCATGTTTCATACCTTTTCCACCTCTGGACGGCCTAAAATCCCAGTCGGCATAAACAACAGCACAACAATGAGCAGAGCAAAGGAAACGGCATCTTTATATTCTGTACTCAGATAAGCAGAAGTTAGGGCTTCAGAAACTCCCAAGATCAAACCACCAATCATCGCCCCCGGGATACTGCCAATTCCTCCCAATACTGCTGCGGTGAAAGCTTTCATGCCTGCCATAAAACCGATATACGGATTTATTACACCGTAGAACTGCCCCAACAAAACACCGGCTATTGCAGCCATTACTGCACCGATAACAAAGGTTAAGGAAATCACTCGGTTAGTATTGATTCCCAACAAACTCGCCATTTTCACATCTTCCGCACAAGCACGGCAGGCACGTCCCATGCGGGAGTAGCGGATAAACATTGTCAGTATCAGCATGGCAAGAAATGTCACTATCCAGATGGTCAGTTGCATTGCGCTAATACTGGCAGAAAATCCATCACTTTCGCCTAATACCCACTGCCCGGTAATCAGGCCAGGCAATGCCAGATCGCGAGAACTTTGTGACAGACTGACATAGTTTTGCAAGAAAATAGACATCCCAATCGCTGAAATCAGGGCAATCAGGCGTTTGGAATGGCGAACTGGCCTGTAAGCTACTCGCTCAATACTCCAACCATAAGCAGCGGCAATGACAATTGATGTTAAAAAAGCAGCAGTAATCAGCAACCAACCCAAATCAATTCCCATCATGATCAGAGCCGCAATGACCATAAAGGAGACATAGCTACCAATCATGTAAATTTCACCATGAGCGAAATTAATCATCCCGATAATGCCGTAAACCATCGTATAGCCAATGGCAATCAATGCATAAGTACTACCCAGAGTCACTCCATTTAACATCTGTTGTAAAAAATAGAGAAATTGCTCCGACATACGTTGTACCTCCGGAATAGCAGCTCCTGACAAACAGGAGCTGACGACCGTTCTGATGACCTTACTTCACAGAAGTAGAAGAACCATCTGCATGCCATTCAAAAATACCGAATTCGAACCCTTTTAGATCGCCAACGGCATTCCAGCTTAGTCTCCCCATTACGGTATCCACTGGATTCGCTTTCAGGTCTTGCACCAAATCAGTCGGTTCCATACTACCGGTACGGTTCATTGCCGCAGCCAGAGATTGCAGAGCAGCATAGGTGGTCCAGACAAACGGACCTGTCGGATCGCCTTTCTTTCCTTTGATCGCTTCAACAATAGCTTTATTCACCGGTACCTGATCGTAACGCTTAGGTAATGTGACTAGCATGCCTTCAGAAGCGACTCCGGCGATATTGGATAGCGAGGAGTTACCTACACCTTCCGGTCCCATAAAGCGAATATTCAGACCAGCCTGTTTAGCCTGACGCAGAATTTGCCCCATTTCAGGGTAATAACCACCAAAATAGACAAAATCCACATTCTCTTTTTTCAGGCGGGCAACCAGAGCCGAAAAGTCTTTGTCACCAGCAGTAACGCCTTCAAACAAGACAATATTGGCTCCCGCTTTTTTCAATTTATCAAGAACAGATCGAGCCAACCCTTCACCGTATTGCTGTTTATCGTGAACAATCGCTATATGCTGAGGTTTAATCTTTTCAGCAATATATTTTGCTGCCGTTGGCCCCTGATCAGAATCCAACCCGGTCGTACGCAGAATCATCTGGTAGCCACGAGTTGTCAAATTGGCATTGGTTGCCGCGGGTGTAATCATAATGACGCCTTCATCTTCGTAGATATCAGATGCCGGTTGAGTGGATGAAGAGCATAAGTGGCCGATAACATAACGAATGTTATCATTAATCACTTTATTAGCGACGGCCACCGCCTGTTTCGGGTCACACGCATCATCATATTCAACCCCCACCAGCTTATTACCATTAATACCACCATGAGCATTGATATCTGCAATCGCCTGACGTGCGCCAGTAAATTCCATATCACCATATTGAGCAACTGGACCAGACATTGCTCCTACAATCGCCACTTTGATCTCTTGTGCCCACAGTGAGTGACTCATCATCATGGCAATACAGCCTGCTAATAGCGTTTTACCTGCTATGATTTTCATTTTATTTATCCCCTGTTGTGATTGGTCTAATTTATTGTGTTTACCTTTTAGATCTCCGATTATCTAATGGGATAACCGTGATCTTTTGTGATCACTGATTAGATAAAGTAATTTTTATTAATAAAATTTTATTTTTCATGTTATTAAAATAGCATTTCATGCTTAAAATCAAATTAACAAGGTAGCTAAAAGCATTAATTACAGAATAAAATACCGCCAAAGTTGATTGGAATTTAGACAAAACATAGTGTGATGTTCTGGTTAAATATTAGTAAAGCAATCTTTAACTCGAAAGATCGACCATGTTAAAAACATTTTTCCAGTAACGTATAAAAGCGGTTACATAACACTCCATTGAAAATTGATATGGGAAAACCATGAAGCTAACTATTGAACAACTTACTGTTTTGTCAGCACAAGATATTATTGATCTAAAGAAAATCTGGCCTCAACAGGCTCCAGAGCAATGGCAAAGTTGGTTAAAAAATGAAAATAAACTGTTCGCTGCTCGTTTTAATGATAGATTACTGGCCGCAATAAAAGTGACTTTCAGTGATCAATCCGGCCTGCTTAAAGATTTATGTGTCCGTGAAATAACACGCCGCCGGGGAGTGGGTTTATATTTGATAAATGAAATAAAAGCTCAGCATCCCACTGTTAATCAATGGAAGTTAAGCCTTGAAGGGTTCTCAGATGCTAACGAACCGGCATTAAAAGGTTTTATGAGCGCCTGTAGTTTTTACTACGATACCAAGTCAAATTCTTATTCTAGCTGACCCATTTTCCAGACCGCAGCCACATTGCGGGCAGTTACCCTCAAATTCTCATGCCCGCAAACAAGAGCGTCAGAAAGAGAACAGATGCCGGGCATAATTGAGAAAACGGCATCCAATCCATGCTCATGAACGATGCTATAGTCCTGACTTATACTGCCAACCAATGCAATGGTTGAAATAGCATACTTTTTGGCGATACGAGCAACACCAATCGGCGTTTTACCGTAAATAGTCTGGCTGTCTATTCGGCCTTCACCCGTAATAACCAGATCAGCGCCTTGTACTACCTTTGCCAATTCCAGTGTGGAGATAACAATATCAATTCCCGGTTGCAATTTAGCGTCCAGCCAACCAAGTAAAGGAACACCCATTCCCCCAGCGGCTCCTGCACCGGGTACGTCAATAACCTTAATGCCGGTCAGTAATTCAATTTTTTCACCATAATGGCGCAGAGCTGCATCTAATTCTTTCACCATCTCTGGTGTCGCCCCTTTCTGTGGCCCGAAAATGGCAGATGCACCAAACTCACCACATAACGGGTTAATTACATCACAGGCAACGATAATTTCAGTTCGATTCAAACGCGCGTCCAAACCGGAAAGATCAATTTTAGCAAGCCGACTTAACGCAGCCCCGCCAAGCCCCAACGCTTTACCATCAGAATCAAGCAAACAGGCCCCCAACGCCTGCATCATACCGGCACCGCCATCATTAGTCGCACTACCGCCAATACCTAAAATTATCTTTCTGACACCTTGATCCAAAGCAGCCAACATCAGCTCACCGGTACCATAAGTCGTAGTTATCAACGGATTACGCTTTTCCATCGGCACCAAATGTAAGCCAGAAGCCGCAGCCATTTCAATAACAGCGGTTTCTCCATCACCTAGCACGCCAAAAAAACTATCCACCGGCTGATTTAACGGACCGGTGACCGACAGACGTACAATCTTTCCTCCAGTAGCTGCTACCATCGATTCAACTGTCCCTTCTCCTCCATCTGCCATCGGCAATTTAATGTATTCAGCTTGTGGATAGATTTCACGAAATCCTTGTTCTATCGCTTCAGCGGCCTGTAAGGCGCTGAGACTTTCTTTAAATGAATCAGGCGCAATAACAATTTTCATAGGATTAGATGACAACAATGAAAAATGAAACAAAAAAGGCGATAAACCATTATCGCCTTTTTTAATTATGAATGCGTTAACGCAAAATCACTCTATTTATGCCTCAATTGCCACACGCAATTTTTTCATGGCATTCTTTTCAAGCTGACGTACACGCTCCGCAGAAACACCATACTTATCCGCCAACTCTTGCAGGGTAGATTTATTATCATCATCTAACCAGCGGCAACGGATAATATCCTGACTGCGCTCGTCTAAGCTTTCTATCGCTACCGATAATTTATCAGCCGCATGGTTTTCCCAATTGTCCTCTTCAATGCCGTCTGCAAAATCAGAAGCTTTATCTTGAAGATACAGCACTGGCGCAACCGGTTGACCTTCCTGGCTATCATCATCGGCAGACATATCAAACGCCATATCTTGCGCTGACATACGAGATTCCATCTCACGCACATCTTTACTGGTCACACCAAGTTCTTTGGCGACCATTTCTACTTCGTCCTGATTGAACCACCCTAAGCGCTGTTTAGTTTTACGCAAATTAAAGAACAGCTTACGCTGCGCTTTAGTTGTTGCAACTTTAACAATACGCCAGTTACGCAGTACATATTCATGGATTTCAGCTTTAATCCAGTGAACGGCAAAAGAAACCAGACGCACCCCTACTTCCGGGTTAAAACGACGTACTGCTTTCATCAGGCCAATATTCCCTTCCTGAATTAAATCCGCCTGAGGTAGCCCATAACCAGCATAGCTACGAGCGACATGAACAACGAAGCGCAGATGAGACAGAATCAGCTTCTTAGCTGCATCCAGATCTCCCTGGTAATGCAGCCTTTCAGCCAGTTCCTTCTCTTCCTCTGCTGTCAGCATTGGATAGGTATTAGAGGCACGGACATAGCCCTCTAGGCTTCCTTGAGGAACTAACGCTAAGGTTTGCATTTCTTTGGCCATTCAAATCCTCTCAAATAAGGCTCAAATCGTTAGTATGGATTAGATTACATCTGTGTATATGAACCAACGTTCAACATACAGCGGTACAGTCTATCACCAGAATGTGCATATTCAAGCTACAGATCCGTGGAAAAGTAATAATTTTAGCACCGACCATCCCTATAATGGGATCGCAGAACAAAAAATAACAGATAGTTTTATATTTATGCAATTAACTTTATTTGTACTATCCCCGATAAATATTAACTCCATCCCACAAAAGTATCCGCTAGGTTCACTGGGAAAGTACAAGCACCTTTTTAATTAATTCTATATAGCAGAAAATCGTGATTTTGGATTTAAGTCAATGAATAAGAAACTTTTACCTTAGGAAAAAAAGAGATGGTTATCGCGTTGTCAGGCTGATTTCGCTCAGCCTGTTGAGAAAATTACCGTTTTATTCTGGCGTAAAATGACGCAAATGCTGAGTTGTCGCCAACCAAGCAGCGACCCAACCAATCATTGCAGAGAGCAAAACTAATAGCAGGGACTCATCCCATGAAAGCCCATGTAAATTAAATGTCGTACCAAACACGCTGGCAACCTCTGTTACAACATCAGAAAGTTTCCACACCAATAGTGCAGATAAAATTAACGATAAAATTGCCCCCAAAGCCCCTAGCAACACACCACCATTGAGGAATGGGCGCAAAATAAAGCCATCCGTTGCACCAATAAGCTTCATCACGTTAATCGTATCACGATGACTGAAAATACTGAGACGCACACTATTACCGATGACCAAAAACAGCGCAACGATCATCAAAATACCGATTACTGTCACAATCTGACCGATAAGACCAGTCAGCGCCGCCAGACGGGCAAACCAGCTATCATCCATCCGAACTTCTTCAATACCTTTAACCTGAGAAACTCTATCACGCAGCGTGGTCAGCGTCTGTGAACTCTGAAAATCGATTTTCGGTGTGATAATAGCCACCGCGGGCAACGGATTCTCTTCCAACATATCCAACGCGCCACCAAAGCCAGACCAAGCGCGGAATTCTGTCATTGCTTCCTGACGTGAGAGATAGTTGACATTGTCCACACCATCAAGCGCTTTCAACTCACTTATTAATTTCTGCGCACTGCTATCATCCAGTGATTTATCGAGATATACCGTCAGTTGAGGGGTGGGATACCATTTTTCCGCAGCTTGGCTGACATTCTTCCACACAATGTAACAAACACTTGGTAATGTCAGGGAGATAGCAATCACCATCACGGTCAACAAAGTTGCCAACGGCTGACGTGACATATCTGTCAACGTATTCATCCAAGCATAGCGCCACTGCTCACGCCATCCTCCTTGTAAAACTTTACTTCTCGATCGTGTTACTTTCCCCGCTGCCTTACGCACATTTTTAACCATGATACTCTCCCGCCATACGGCCCTGGCTCAGAGTCAGGATACGATATTTCCGTCTTTCAATCAGTGCCATATCATGGGTCGCCATCAGCACTGTCACCCCTACCCGATTAAATTCTTCAAACAGTCGTAAAATACCTTCTGACAACTCACCATCCAGATTACCGGTAGGTTCATCCGCCAATAAAACAGTCGGCTTATTCACAACCGCACGAGCAATACCAACTCGTTGTTGTTCTCCCCCTGAAAGCTGAATTGGGAAATTTTTCGCTTTGTCCAGCAGACCAACCTTATCCAGAGCCGCGGAAGTCCGACGACGGATATCTTCAGAACTTGCACCTGAAATAATCAGCGGCATTGCCACATTATCGTATACGGTCCGATCCAGCAGCAGATGATGATCTTGGAAAATCATACCAATCTGACGACGTAGAAAAGGTACCTCACGGCTTTTTAACCGACTGATATCATGACCGGCAAACCAGATATGTCCGGCGCTAGGCCGCTCAATGCCACAGATGAGTTTCAGCAAGGTACTTTTACCTGCCCCTGAGTGACCCATTAGAAATGCCATTTCCGCAGGGCGCAAATGAAAATCCACCCCTTGCAGGGCTTGCCGTCCCCCCAGATAAGCTTTACTGACCTGTTCAAAGCGAATCATAGGTAATTAATCCTCTCGGGCAAAAAGTGCCTCTATAAAGTCGTCTGCCTTAAATGGCCGTAGATCTTCAATTCCTTCACCAACCCCAATATAACGAATAGGAATTTCAAACTGATCAGCAATGGCGAAAATTACCCCACCTTTGGCAGTACCATCCAATTTTGTCAATGAGATGCCTGTCAACCCAACGGCTTCATGGAACAGTTTAGCCTGACTTATCGCATTCTGACCGGTACTCGCATCCAATATCAGCATAATTTCATGTGGAGCATTTTCGTCCAGTTTTTTCATCACTCGGACAATCTTCTTCAATTCTTCCATCAGATGAGATTTATTTTGCAAACGACCCGCGGTATCTGCAATCAGGACATCGACACTTTTGGCTTTAGCTGACTGAATAGCATCGAAAATCACGGAAGCAGGATCTGCGCCAGTATGTTGCGCCACTACCGGAATATGGTTACGTTCCCCCCACACCTGTAGCTGTTCAACGGCGGCTGCACGGAAAGTATCCCCGGCTGCCAGCATGACAGATTTACCTTGTGCCTGAAATTGACGAGCCAATTTACCAATTGTCGTGGTTTTTCCCACACCATTTACACCAACCATCAGAATGACATACGGCGTTTTTCCTTCAATGTCCAGAGGCTTATTCACTTTAGTCAGAATACCAGACATCTCTTCTTTCAGTTTGGCATATAACGCTTCTGCATCTTTTAGCTCTTTACGACTGGCATGTTCTGTCAAACTGCTAATGATTTTACGAGTAGTATCGACACCAACATCAGCAATCAATAACTGCTCTTCCAATTCATCAAACAGGTCATCATCGATCTTTTTACCACTGAATAGACTAAGAAAACCGGACCCTAAATTCTGACGAGTTTTAACCAAACTGCGTTTCAAGCGGGAGAAAAAGCCCTCTTTAGTCGGACGCTCTTGCTCTTTTGATATAACTGGCTGTTCGGTTTGTACTTGTTCTGCCTGCTCTGCCGCCAACCTTGAAGCTTCCTCAGCAACACGCTGTTGTTCTGCCTGCTCTGCCGCCAATCTTGCGGCTTCCTCTGCAACACGCTGTTGTTCTGCCTGCTCCGCTGCCAATCTTGCAGCTTCCTCTGCAACACGTTGCTGTTCTGCCTGCTCTGCCGCCAATCTTGCAGCTTCCTCAGCAACACGCTGCTGTTCTGCCTGCTCTGCCGCCAATCTTGCAGCTTCCTCAGCAACACGCTGCTGTTCTGCCTGCTCTGCCGCCAATCTTGCAGCTTCCTCAGCAACACGCTGCTGTTCTGCCTGCTCCACTGCTAATTGCTCTTCTTTTTGCTGTTCTTCCTGACGGCCACGCCCGAACCAGGAGAAAAAGCCTCTTTTTTTCTCTTTTGCCATTAGCCACTACACTCCTCAAGGTTAAATCATGGCGTTACAACAGGGAATAATAACGAAATTTAGAAGCATTCTAACATTTTCGTAATAGCTCAACACATATCAATCATAAATTTCATGGTAAATTAGTGCCTGTAAGTCTTAACAACTATTACGCAAATTATGGCAAAGAAACCACAACGGCAATCGATGGGACAAATCCGCATTATTGGCGGAAAATGGCGAGGTCGAAAATTACCTGTACCGGATAGTCCAGGATTACGTCCAACGACAGATCGCGTCAGAGAGACGCTATTTAACTGGCTAGCCCCGATTATCCAAGAAGCACACTGCCTGGATTGCTATGCAGGAAGCGGAGCGCTTGGATTAGAGGCACTTTCCCGTTATGCAGCACAGGTTACCCTGATTGAATATGAACATAATATAGCTAAACAACTTTCCGCTAATTTGGATCTGCTCAATGCCCAAAATGCCAAAGTCATTAACGACAGTGCATTAACCTATTTATCTCAACCAGGAACATCCTACGAGGTCGTTTTCCTTGATCCTCCTTTTCGTAAAGGAATGCTTAGCGAAACCATAAAATTGTTGGAAGAACAAAATTGGCTGGCAGATGAAAGCTGGATTTATGTTGAGGCTGAATCCGAATCAACGGCGATTGATGTCCCTGTTAACTGGCAACTTCATCGTGAAAAAGTCGCCGGACAAGTCGCATACCGGCTCTATATCCGTTACTTACCTGCATAACGATTACTTTGGAGTACACACTAATGCTTATTCAATTGGGCAAACTGTTAATGATCTGCGTTTGGGGATTTCTGATCTTTAACCTGATCCATCCATTTCCAAAACCATTGAAGTATTTTATGGATATCGCCATGATTTTCATGGTGGTCATGCATGCATTTCAAATGCTGCTTCTAAAAGCCAGTCAGCCCAAAGACCAAAAACTCTCTAGCCTGATACAAACCAAGATCTTCTTTTTTGGTGTCTTTGAACTACTGTCAATGCAGAAAAAACAACGGAAAGAGAAAAGTCATCACCCAAAATAGTGGGCATGGGCAGCGCACATAAGCACCCGAAAAATACATACAATTATGTGAGGAATGATTCATTTCATTCCTCGTATTCAAAAGCTGTCACGTTTATCTGAGCATGGCTTCGTACTCCTTTCTTTGTTGAACAGATCAATAACCGGATCAACATTTCTTAATTCACTGCCTATTTCCGCACAGATACTTAAACCAATCTCTATTATTTAAGTCTATATTTTGATAGTAAAAGAGTAGACCCCTTATCCATCACTTATTTAAGGAACAAAGATGAGCTGGCCATTTATTGCAGTATTTCTTTCTGGTTGGTTGTATGTTGATGCAGCTTACCGTGGCCCAAACTGGCAAAGATGGCTATTCAGGCCAGTCACTCTGCTATTGTTGTTATTGTGGGCATGGCAAGCGCCTGAGCTGCATATTTCAGGTTATCTAATCTGTTTTGGGTTATTTACTGCTTTAATATCAGATGCTCTGCGCATGCTCCCCAGTAAGTATTCACTATTCTCTCTAAGCACATTATTCCTCTGTTATCTGCTCTACACGATAAGCTTTGTCATGCAGATGAATTTCAGTTTCTTCTTCCCGCTGCCATTAATTTTACTGGTTCTTGGCTCCATTATTCTGCTGGTTATTTGGAATAAACTGGAAGAAAGGCGCTGGCTGGTCGTTGCCTCAGTTGTCATGCTCCTGATAATGGTGTGGATGGCAGGTGAACAATACTTCTCCCTTAATACAGCGTATGGTTTCTCCCTGTTAGCTGGCACTGTCTTGTTGTTACTGTCACATAGTGTCTGGTTGATTAACCATTACCGTTTCCAGTTCAAATCTTCTAAAGCGATTGTGGCAACCTGTTATTTTATCGGCCATTTTTTGATTATTCGTTCTATTTATCTTTAATAAAAAGACTAAGTTGAAAATGGATATCAGCACTCAATCGTACAATTTAACAACTTTATTTTTTCTTTTTATTGACTCTGGAGTAGGCTCCAAAGTGTAGAGTTTAATCATTATCTTTGAGTTAACTCTATTCAGGGGGAGTCCATGTACTCAAATTCAAACAAAAATAGTGCTCATCAACATAACCACCAGCATGGAAGCTGCTGCGCGACGACGACTTGTTCAGATCAGGCTAAACAAGTTAGTGAACATTTACATCATCATGAACATGAACATGGTAAGGCTTGCTCACATAAGCATCACCCTTCCCATGATACACAGGAGACACAAGCACCTGAGCTTTTGGCAAACCAACGTTTCAGTTGGGTGGTTAATGGTATGGATTGTCCAAGTTGTGCCCGCAAAATTGAAACCGCGGTCAGCAAAATTGCAGAAGTGAAACAAGCCAAGGTTCTATTCGCAACAGAAAAACTAGTTGTGGATGCAGATACAGATATACGTTCAGCGGTTATTCAAGCCGTTAATCAGGCTGGATTTACTCTACGCAATTCCGATTCAAGTCAGAAAGCAGAAAAAAGCAGCCGCTGGAAAGAATTTGCACCAATCATCACTCTTTCACTGATGATGCTGATAAGTTGGGGAATCTCTCACATCAATCCCTCATTTGGCCGTATTGCCTTTATCATCACCACCGTGATTGGATTGGTACCTATTGTTACCAAAGCCTGGCAGCTCATACGATCAGGCACGCCATTCGCCATTGAAACATTAATGAGTGTTGCTGCCATAGGTGCACTGTTTATTGATGCCACCGCTGAAGCAGCAATGGTACTACTGCTGTTTATGCTTGGTGAAATGCTGGAATCTTATGCTGCCGGCCGTGCTCGTCGAGGGGTGAGTGCATTAATGGCATTGGTGCCGGAAGAGGCACTACTGGTAAAAAGCGGTGAGAAAAAAATTGTTCCAGTTTCAGACCTTCGCCCTGGCGATATTATCGAAATTGCTCCAGGCGGACGTTTACCCACTGATGCCGAATTACTCAATTCATTCGCCAGCTTTGATGAAAGTGCGCTGACAGGCGAATCTATTCCGGTTGAACGAATGCAGGGAGAAAAAGTTCCGGCAGGTTGTTTATCCGTGGATCGTGCAATCCAAATGAAAGTGCTGTCCGAACAGGGCAACAATGCCATTGACCGTATTCTGCAACTGATTGAAGAAGCCGAAGAACGCCGTGCGCCGATTGAACGCTTCATTGACCGCTTTAGCCGAATTTACACGCCACTGATTATGCTGTTCTCTGCGTTGGTTATCATCATTCCACCGACTGTATTCAGCCAACCTTGGGAAACATGGATCTACCGTGGTCTTACTTTGCTACTGATCGGTTGCCCTTGTGCTTTGGTGATTTCCACACCCGCCGCCATTACCTCTGCCCTTGCAACAGCAACCCGCCGAGGTGCATTGATTAAAGGTGGTGCGGCGCTGGAACAATTGGGACTCATCACCACTATCGCTTTTGATAAAACCGGTACGCTGACCGCCGGTAAACCACAAGTCACAGATATACAACCAGCAGAAAATATCAGCGAATCTCAGTTATTAGCTTTGGCTTCCGCAGTAGAAAGCGGCTCCCACCACCCACTGGCTAAAGCCATTTTGCAATGCGCAGAAAGTAAAAACGTTAATATTACCGAAGCCGAACACCGTAAAGCGCTGGCAGGGGTTGGTGTTGAAGGTCAGTTAAACGATAAACGTATTCTTGTCAGCGCGCCCGGAAAACTGCCAGCAAACACGTTATCTGATCGTTGGAAACAAAAAATTGTTCAGTTAGAAGATTGCGGTAAAACCGTTGTTGCCGTGATGCATGATGAACAATTTGCCGGCCTTATCGCGATGCAAGATACGTTACGTCAAGATGCCATTGATGCTATCCGTTTACTGAAAGATCAAGGTATTAAATCAGTGATGTTGACGGGGGATAACCCACGTGCAGCAACTGCAATTGCCGGTCAGTTAGGAATAGATTTCCGCGCCGGGTTAATGCCGGAAGATAAAGTCAAAGCGGTCATTGCATTGAATAAAGATCACAGCACAATGATGGTTGGTGACGGCATCAACGACGCACCCGCAATGAAAGCTTCCAGTATCGGTGTCGCAATGGGAAGCGGTACCGATGTCGCTCTGGAAACCGCAGATGCAGCATTGACTCACAACCGTCTGACCGGTTTGTCGGAAATCATCACCCTTTCCCGCGCAACGCACAATAATATCCGCCAAAACATTGCTATTGCATTGGGGCTAAAAGGGATCTTCCTTGTTACCAGCCTATTGGGTATCACAGGCTTGTGGATGGCAGTACTGGCAGATTCTGGCGCAACCGCTCTTGTGACGGCAAACGCGGTAAGGTTATTGAGGATTAAACTGAAATAATGAAAATCGTCTAGCTATTTAAGGATATGAGTCTTATTCGCGGCTCATATCCTGTGCCATAGTAAGATAAATTCAGTGGTGAAAGCCCATTAACGTTCGAAGACATGGTAAAAAGCAAAAACGTTCATTTCTCAACTTAGCTGTTATATTCAGAGTTGACTCTCTTTTTTCCGAACCAGATAGCGATAAGGCATTTGTTCTGTTTCTTGAGCAACCAGTTGATGCTCCATAAAACGGCAGAAACTGGGAATATCACGCGTAGTTGCCGGATCGTCAGCAAGAATTAATAACATCTGCCCTGCTTCCATATGACGCACAGTTTTCCGTACCATCATCACCGGTTCAGGACAGCGAAGCCCTTGTGTATCAAGGGTTTTGTCTGGATGAGTAAACACATCGGGCATAACTTATCTCTACTTCAGTCAGTCTATTAGACCGAATTATATTATAAAAAAGCTAGCAAAAATTAACTTTACATACAGGCATTTTGAATTCGTGCACAACCGACGTATCATGTGAGGCACCGTCAGTTAAAACGGTAGATCTTTTATTGGGTTCCCTCACCCCATTTTCCAAAAAGGTACAAGAATGTTTTTATCAACTACAATTACACAACAGCGCGCTACCGCTTTAATTTGGCTTTCGCTATTTCACATTCTGATTATTATTTCCAGTAATTATCTGGTGCAACTACCCGTCTCTATTTTCGGTTTTCATACCACGTGGGGAGCCTTTACTTTTCCATTTATTTTCCTTGCAACAGATTTAACGGTTCGTATCTACGGCGCACCACTGGCAAGACGGATCATTACTACCGTTATGATCCCCGCATTACTGACTTCTTATATTATTTCTGCCCTATTTTTCCAAGGCGAGTGGCAAGAGTTTACCGCGCTGCTTGAATTCAATCTCTTTGTTGCCCGTATTGCCTGTGCCAGCTTTATGGCTTATTTCCTTGGGCAGATACTGGATGTATACGTCTTCAATCGTCTACGCCGGAGACGCAATTGGTGGGTCGCTCCCGCAGCAGCGATGTTCTTCGGCAACTTACTTGATAGCCTAGCCTTTTTCTCTATCGCTTTCTACCGTAGCACCGATGCTTTCATGGCGGCGAATTGGATCGAGATTGGGTTAGTCGATTACTGCTTTAAGCTATTAATCTGCTTACTCTTTTTCCTACCCGCTTACGGCATTTTATTGAACCTAATTTTAAAGTACTTCTTTGCCTATCAAACTAACAATAGCCACATTCAAGTTCGCTGATTTTTATATGTCCGGCAACTACCGGTCTCTTAATCAGATTGCCTGATTAAGAGATTGGCAAGGCAATTAGCCTTCCACCTGGCTCTAATCATTCGATATTACATCAGTGATATTACTACAATTTTCTATTTTAATTTCGCTTTTTCGGTTAATTTTACTCTTATCAATTAGCAAAATTGATTGTAATGATCGTTTTATAAGAATTTCTTTAAATTGTGCATTATCAATATTCGAATCCCATAAATCGCCATTTGCATCAATGCCGTCACAGGAAAAAATAAATAGATCGATCTCTAAATTTTTTAATTGTGTAATAAGTGATGAATTAATATAACAAGCATATTTACGATGTAAAACTCCCCCTGAACTGATTAATTGAATATTTTTCTTCTTTGATAATTGATGGCAAATACGAATGCTATTGGTAAAAATAGTAATATTAATATCAGGAAGTTGCTTTGCCAGATACCAACATGTTGAACTTGCATCAAGTGCGATTATCATTCCTTCGCTTATCCAAGTCACGGCTTGCTGAGCGATAAGCGATTTACTCGAAAAATGGCTCTTAACCCGCATGTTAAAAGAGTCACCATTACCCTGCGTTTCCCTGTTTAAACTTTTCGCTCTTCCATGCAAACGAAGAAGGCGACCATGCTGTTGAAGAAATCACAGATCTCGGCGTATTGTTTCTTTACTCACTTGTAAAACTACGGCAAGTTCAGCAGTTGTTAATGATTCATGGTGGTGAAGAAGATCCATGATTTTTTGATGACGTTCATTTCTCATAAAGGAATCCCTTTTATATTGGGACAGAATAGGATTATTCTAACCAATATCAGAATTAAAAAATCACGCCTTTTTTAGCAATATATTTCTATAGTTAACCGTTTTCTCTGTGACGACGATAGCAAAAGCGTTACTATTTCAGCTAGCATGTTTAAAAGAGACAGAGAGGAGAAATGAATGAAGAAATCGTTTTCAGCATAGGATTACCTACTGCTGTATAAAATCTTGAACTAATGAATCATAAGCTTCTTGGTGTTCACCTGGTGTATAAGGTTCATAGTGATAAGAAAACTGTTCACGGGCTTTTTCAGACGACTCATAGCAACCGACGCCAAACCAAGCAAAGAAAGAAGCGCCTAATACCGTCGTCTCTGCTTCATTAAGTACTTTTATGGGTAGGTTTAAAATATCTGCTTTTATTTGGTTCCAAAGATAATTTCGGCTACCTCCTTCCCACTAACACCAATTCTTGAGCATGAAATCCGCTTATTTTTTCTAAAAGGGATAGGTTTTGTTTTAATTGATACCCCAACGCTTCTAATGCAGCACGATAAAAATGACGTCGTTCAGTATTCAACGTTATTCCACACCATCCTGCCTCGGAGGTTAACAAACGACAATTCATTCTTAAGTTATTAGCGCCGGGAGGAACGGATAAAGCTTCATGGATCATTTTAAGATAAGCCTCCGAAGGGGGAATACCTTGCCAGAAAAGCTGTCTGATCCACTCAAGCACTCCAGAAGCCAGATTCCCCAAGCCTAATGGAGAAGAAGGGCTTGTTCCAATACAGAGATCCGGGCATAGATCAAAAAAACACACATTTCCCACCATAAAATGGATATAACAACTTTATTTATCCACAGCCAACCATTAATTTTTATAGGTGGTATTAGTCTGCTAAGTAACTTAAGTACTTTTTTCATCCGAAGACAGTTTACTGGGCTGTCACATTTTGCTCCCTGTTTGTTAAGAAAATTTATACAACAAACAGATACAAATATTGAGTTTCCACAAAAGGAATATTTTTATGCTGAAAATTATTCAATCCCCATCCAAATATATTCAAGGACCTGATGCCCTGCTCCATATTGGTCAATATACCAAAACCATCGCCGATCACGTTTTGGTTATCATCGGTAATTCCGCGATGAAATTGGTGGGAGATACGGTTCATAGCAGCCTGGAACAATACGAAATTACTCGTCATTTTGAAGTGTTTGGCGGTGAATGTAGTCGGAATGAGATTAAACGCCTGTCTGACATTCTTAAAAAACATGAATGCCAAGCCGTTATTGGTATCGGTGGCGGCAAAGTACAAGATACGGCAAAAGCGGTCGCTTACGAATCCAGATTACCTGTTCTGATTGCCCCCACTATCGCTTCCACTAATGCCCCAACCAGTGCTCTCTCTGTTATTTACAGCGATGATGGCAAATATGAAGACTATCTGTTTCTCCCAACAAACCCAGATATTGTCCTAATCGATACCAGCATTATCGCTAAAGCCCCAACCCGTTTTCTGATTGCCGGAATTGGCGACGCGCTGGCAACTTACTTCGAAGCCCGCATTTGTGGAGCCGGCTATAAACCTCGAATGACAGAGGGTGGGATATCCCGTACCGCAGTCGCCCTCGCTCATCTCTGTTACGAAACTTTGTTAGAAGAGGGCTATAAAGCAAAACTGGCTGTTGAAACCGACGTCAGTACACCTGCGGTGGAAAATGTCATCGAAGCTATTACTTACTTAAGCGGCCTAGGCTTTGAAAATACGGGTGTAGCCGCCGCTCATTCCGTACACAATGGCTTTACCGTATTAGAAGAATGCCACCACATGTACCACGGCGAAAAAGTCGCCTTCGGGATATTAGTTCAACTAATACTGGAAAATAGCCCAAATGAAGAATTAGATACTTTACTTGATTTCTGTGTACAGATGGGACTACCGGTTACTCTGGATCAACTTGGCGTGAAGGATGGTGAAAAACTGAAAGAAAAAGTGATGGCAGTGGCAACAGCAAGTTGTGCCGAGGACGAAACCATTCACAACATGCCTTTTGAAGTGACACCGGAAAAAGTGTACGCCGCTATTATGGCTGCTGACCGGATGGGACGCGACTGGTTGTATTAAATTTAACAAGAGCGGGCAAATTGCCCGCTCAATTTGTTGACAAAACACTGATTTTTTATTTAATCATTTGTTTTAATGAAGCCTCGTTTATCAAACGGAGCCTGCCGCCATATTTAAGAACCCCACTTCCCCTAATTTTTCTTCCTGAAAAGATCTTGCTTAAGTACTAGCATCCCAAAATATAAATTCACTATTCTGATTTTTTCAATTTAATAACATCACTCCAATTATTAATAAGAAATGTGCATTCATGACACCCAATTTGACTTCCTTTATTAAAATACTCTTTTGCCTTATTAAAATCTTGATTTACACCAATCCCATTTAAATAATTTGTTCCAATAGTGCGATAGCCCTCAAAATATCCACTTTTTCCAGCCAATTCGAAAAGTGCTCTCGCATCTGAGTATTTATTTTCATCCTCTAAAATAAATCCCAAATTAACCATAGATCTTAACTTATATTTATCATTTCTTGATATAGATAACTTATATTTTTCACTGGCTTCTTGACGATAACCTTCTGTTTGTTGTATTACAGCAAGCATCCAGTTTGCATCTACATTACCACTATTTGCTTTCTTTACTAATGCATGATATTCATCTTCATTTTTAGGCATTGGAATAGAGAATTCTGATAAAAAATCATCTGAATGATTGAAGACAATCGATGGGGTATCTTGTATGTTCATGTCTGAACTCTGAACAATAAAAGAAAAAAAGAACATTGAGTAGAGAAAATATTTCTTATTTTTTACAAAAAAATGACTCATAATATAATCTCGCTAAAAGTATTATTTATCCCTATTATGTCAATATTTGAATTTAGTGACTCCATCTGTATGTTTTTATCCACAGCAAAAAACACATCCACTATCTTAGTCGTATCCCCATTATTCCAGAGTACTGAGCTTTCAAACCCATGAATATTACCATTTATATCCTTGAATCCATTTTCTTTATAGGTAAGATTTATAGCAGAGATTCCTGATTCACTTAATTTATACAACTCTCCATCATCAGTGATACCATCTTTATTGGCATCAATCCATAACTCTAATGAATTCCATAGACTATCATTTTGATCAAAAATACCATCAAAATTATCGTCAAGATCTGCTAATGCAGCAAACCCATTTACTGATTTGACTCCATTTTTTAATATAGAATTATTCCCGAACAACTCATTTCCGTTATTTATTTTTCCATCTCCATTTTTATCCCATACCAGAAATGCATTATTGGCTTCTATCCATCCTGAACTTTCAACAATACCATCATTATCATGATCATGATCAAAATATATAGAACCATTTTCCGCTATGGTAATAATACCATCGCCAGTTAAATCAATAATAAGTGGTGTCTCTGTACTCTTCTGATCTTCAACAATTTCTTCAAAATTATCTAATACGGCATTTGGACTCATTCCCCGTAATTCCTGAATGAAATCTATACCATTTTTATCATTATCATAATGTGAAACTCGAAGAATTGAGTTTACAAAATCTATACAGTTATTAGTAAGGAGGTTATAATTCGGCTTAAAATCATAGAAATTTCCATTTTTTAAATCAGAAATGTAATTTCTCATATTATTAACCACACTTTCTGAATATATTGGATATGTAACACTGGAAATTTTTGATTTATCGTATGCGATTGAATCTCTAAAAGTTATGTTCTCAACTCCTCCTACTTGCTTATTATCACCCAAGCCCCATCCGATTGATTCACCCTGAAATTCAACCCATACATGTCCAAAAGTAGATTTGCTAACGTCTCCTGCCGCATTAGTATATTTAGTACCTGAAGATGCTATTTTTACTGTTATTGTTTCTACATGCATTCCTTTAAAATTTTCGTTAAAAACTTTATCAACTAACCCATAGTCTTTACTTGGCATAGTTATTTCCTTATTGAAAACTTCCATGATTATCTTTGATAAATAAAATAAAATTCACTGCAAATAGAAATAATTATCAACATCACTACGGAAATTTTATAAATTTATATAAAAAAATCAAATTAATAATTTTCTAATATTTTATCTTTATTATTATATTTTTCGATAATAAATTAAAACTGTTAGCATTTTCCTTCCGTTACTATTTTGGCTCCGACTATTGCCTTGAGTATAGCCACAGCGATCACAATGAATTTTTCTGTAATTATTGATACGGCAAAGGTCATGAAAATGAAAAAGGATAATCTTAGCTAATCCAATGAGTATCCACCGAAAAAAATAATTTCTGTTAATACTGCTTGCTGTGAAGTGAAAATCAATCAACCACGTTGTTAAGCAACCGAGAAAACGCACTGTTCAAAATCAGTGCGTTAGGAAATAAATTTATCGAGTCTATTCAGGCCAAAAATTTTCATCCATTATTTGCTCAAATGTCCAAGGACAAGTTTCAGGAAATATATTCCGATTAATTAGCGTCTCTTTTTCTGCCAATCGACGAGCAGCGATGTAAGCTTTTTCCAAATGCTCATTCAACTTATTTTTCAAACTGGGAGATTCTTGCAAACAGTCAATTGCCTTATCACGCTGTTCTTCAATGGTCAGTTCCCAACTCCGCCCTCTGCGATCTGCCTGATATCTCCATTTCAGTAAATGTGCGAGTAAAATTTCCAACCGGGATCGTAATTCTCTGCGCTCGCTTCGCCCCATAGCCTCAATTTCCTCAAGAAGATTTTCCGTATCCAACTGGCTCAAATCACCAGAACGAAGCAAACCTGCCTGCTCCTGAATCCAACCATAAAAGTCGCTGTCATAACGGGTCGTCATGGTTCCTCCACTTGTATATCAGCTATGCAACTGTATAAATTATGAGTCTGACAGATTATTGGCATACCGTCAAAACAGTACATACCCTATGGATTTCAAGGTGCGTCGCGGCGGCAAGGGAGAGAATCCCTGGGAGCATAGATAACGATGTGACCGGGGTGAGCGTGTGCAGCCAACAAAGAGGCAACTTGAAAGATAACGGGTATATTTATCATCAAAATCGATTAGCACCCCATTCACCATAAAGGTACAACACAGTATTGCAGCTTAAAACCGGTGGTTTACCCTTCCATTTAGAAGAGTAAATTTATCGAGTCTATTCAGGCCAAAAATTTTCATCCATTATTTGCTCAAATGTCCAAGGACAAGTTTCAGGAAATACACTACGCCTAATATTAGTTTCCCTCTCTGCTGCAATAATGGCATCACCATAAGCATCAGAGGAAATTTCGCTAAGTTCTGACTTTAGGCTAGGATTTTTTTTAAGACGACGGGCTATTTTTCTTCTCTGCTCTTCAATCGTAAGCTTCCAGCTCCGACCTTGCCGTTCAGATTGGAATTGCCATTTTAGGAGGTGAAGAAACAGTACCTCAAGACGAGATTCCAGCTCGTTTCTTTGGCTATTTCCCATACTTTCTATTTCCTCCGAAAGGTTTTCCCTATCCAACTGGCTCAAATCACCGGAACGAAGCAAACTGGCTTGCTCCTGAGTCCAACCATAAAAATCACTGTTATAACGGGTCGTCATGGTTCCTCCACTGGGTATATCAGCTATACAACTGTATAAATTATGAGTCTGGCAGATTATTAGCACACCGTCAAAACAGTATGTTTATCGTTAAAATCGATTAGCAGCCCATTCGCCATAAATTGAGAAGAGCCTTTCATCTGGACGGATACATATAGAATAACAAATAGAAGATGTATGAAAACTGTGGTTTTTGTTTGATAAAGAACAGAAACGAACCAAAAACGCTCACCAATAATTAAGTAAAGATCGTTATTGTGACAATGGTCACAATTTCATTGGTAAAGCACATTTCAAAAAGTTAACAAATCACTCAGAATTATCGCCAGGGCAAAACAACTTTAACAACTGAGTGTTGTTTCACAGATAGGTTGAGTGATTTCGACTATCATAATTTTCGTTATGGAAAATAACCACTTACAAAACCTTTCATTTTCCCATCCGGTGGCATTAGTCAACCGGCAAGCTGTTTATAACACCAAAAATGCCATCGGAGGCAAAATATGTTAAGTATTTTCAAGCCGGCACCTCATAGGTCCCGGCTGTCAACAGAACAGGTAGATCCAGTCTATCGTCGCTTACGTTGGCAAATTTTTATGGGGATCTTCTTTGGTTATGCAGCTTACTATCTGGTAAGAAAAAACTTTGCACTTGCAATGCCTTATCTGGTTGAGCAAGGTTTTTCCAAAGGTGAGCTCGGTTTCGCACTATCAGGGATCTCTATCGCATACGGCTTCTCCAAATTCATCATGGGCTCCGTATCCGACCGTTCTAACCCACGAGTCTTCTTACCTGCGGGTCTGATCCTCGCGGCTCTTGTTATGCTGTTTATGGGTTTCGTACCCTGGGCAACGTCCAGTATCACTATCATGTTTGTTCTGCTGTTCTTATGTGGTTGGTTCCAGGGGATGGGTTGGCCTCCTTGTGGTCGTACCATGGTGCACTGGTGGTCACAGAAAGAACGCGGCGGTATCGTTTCTATCTGGAACTGCTCACATAATGTGGGTGGTGGTTTACCACCATTGCTATTTCTGTTGGGCATGGCGTGGTTCAATGACTGGAAAGCCGCACTTTACATGCCGGCTTTCGCCGCCATTCTCGTTGCATTGATTGTCTTTGCCCTGATACGTGACACACCGCAATCCTGTGGCTTGCCACCAATCGAAGAGTATAAAAATGACTATCCTTCTGATTATACAGAGAAAGATGAAAATGAGTTAACCGCTAAACAGATTTTCATGCAATACGTGTTACCGAACAAACTGCTGTGGATGGTTGCTATGGCTAACGTATTCATTTATCTGTTACGTTACGGTATTCTTGACTGGTCACCAACCTATCTGCGTGAAGCCAAGCATTTCGCACTAGATAAATCTTCATGGGCTTATTTCCTGTACGAATATGCCGGTATCCCAGGCACGCTACTATGTGGTTGGATGTCAGACAAAATATTTAAAGGTAACCGTGGTGCAACCGGTGTGTTCTTTATGACGCTGGTTACTATCGCAACTATCGTATTCTGGTTGAACCCACCAGGTAACCCTACTGTAGATATGGCTTGTATGTTGATTATTGGCTTCCTTATCTACGGCCCAGTGATGCTGACTGGTTTACATGCCCTTGAGCTAGCTCCAAAGAAAGCCGCGGGTACAGCCGCCGGCTTTACCGGCTTATTTGGTTACTTAGGTGGCTCTGTTGCTGCAAGTGCTATCATCGGCTACACCGTTGACTTTTTCGGTTGGGACAGCGGCTTTATGGTAATGATTGGTGGTAGTATCTTGTCCGTTATTCTATTGCTAATCGTTATGATTACCGAAAAAAAACATAAACAGGAAATAGCCCACCAATATGGCTAACCTCTGTCATTAAACTGTGATATATCACTGATAATATTAATTAAGCCGCAGCATTATATACGTTGCGGCTTTTTTTAATCTCTAAGCTAAGAGATTATGTCAGTAAGTGTTATTAACACAACCAAACTCACAGTTTAATGAGATAGAGTTTATATCATCGCTAAAACGGAGAAACACACATGCAAACTCCAATTAAGACAATGATAATTGGTATCATTTTAACTTCATCGATGTCAGGCATCGCGCAAGCAGCAGATAAAATTGTTATCGCCCATCGGGGCGCAAGTGGATACTTACCTGAACACACTCTGCCGGCTAAAGCGATGGCTTATGCCGAAGGTGCTGATTATCTGGAACAAGATCTGGTCATGACTAAAGATGATGAACTGATAGTCTTACATGACCATTACCTTGATCGTGTAACTGACGTTGCCAATAAATTCCCTAACCGTGCTCGCCAAGATGGACGCTACTATGCCATCGACTTTACTTTGTCCGAAATCAAGTCATTAAAATTCACAGAAGGTTTCGATATTAAAAACGATCGACAAATACAAAATTTCTCCAATCGTTTCCCAATATGGAAATCTGATTTCCGAATCCATACTTTTCAGGAAGAGATTGAATTTGTGCAAGGATTAAATAAATCTACCGGCAAAAACATCGGTATTTATCCTGAAATCAAAGCACCGTGGTTCCACCAGAAGGAAGGAAAAGATATTTCTACTAAGGTACTAGCCGTGCTAAAAGCGTATGGTTACACCAAGAAAAGCGACAAAATTTATCTGCAATGTTTTGATACCAACGAACTTAAACGCATCAAAAACGAGCTGGAACCTAAGTTAGGCATGGATCTGAAACTGGTTCAACTTATTGCCTACACCGACTGGAATGAAACTTATGAAAAACAATCAGACGGCAAATGGACAAATTACAGCTATGACTGGATGTTCAAACCCGGTGCTATGAAAGAAGTGGCACAATACGCTGATGGTATCGGCCCTGATTACCATATGCTTGTGGAGAAGTATTCCACACCAACCAATATTAAGTTAACTAATCTGGTAAAAGAGGCTCACACCAACAATCTGGAAGTCCATCCATACACGATTCGAGTTGATCAACTGCCTAAATACGCCACCAGCGGCGATCAACTTTTCGATATCATATATAACCAAGCGGGCGTAGACGGTGTATTCACCGATTTTCCTGACTTGGGTGTGAAATTCCTGCAAAAACAGCATCAACAGAAATAAGATGCAAACAGGGCGCCTCAATCAGCGCCCTGTTCCTGTTGCTTAATAATTACGCCTTAGTTATCGAAAAGGCCATAACATCACTGAGTTTTTCAGCCCCTAAAGCCAACATCACCAAACGATCGACACCAAGCGCCACACCGGCACATTCAGGCATTCCTTGTTTCAGGGCACCAATCAGGTTTTCATCAATCGGTCGAACAGGTAAACCCAACGCTGCACGTTTACGGTTATCCCGTTCAAAACGCTGGCACTGCTCATGACTATCAGTCAGCTCACGGAAGCCATTTGCCAATTCGACGCCTTTAAAATAGACTTCAAAACGCTCTGCAACTCGATGATCTTCTTTGCTGATTTCCGCCAAAGAAGCCTGAGAAGCCGGAAAATGGTAGATAAAAGTTGGTTTTTCAGTACCAATGTGCGGTTCAACACCAACAGCAAATAAAAGTTGTAATAAAGTATCCCGATCCTCTTCTATATCAGCAATATTACTCAGATCCAACTTGGCGGCGATTTCACGCAGCTTTTCTTTCTCTGCTGATAGCGGATCAATATCCAAATAACGCAAGAAAGCTTGTTGATAAGAGAGTGATTCTGCACTTTCACAGTCGAGGATTTGCTGAAGTAAATCATCAACTTCATTCATCAAACGATACATATCATAGTGAGGCCGATACCATTCCAGCATGGTAAATTCAGGATTATGATAACGACCCGCCTCTTCATTACGGAAACAGCGGCCAAGTTGATAAATAGGGCCACTTCCTGCTGCCAGCAAGCGTTTCATGTGATATTCCGGACTTGTCATCAGATAAAGAGTCATACCATCTGCGGCACCTGGGCCAACAAACTCCGTCTGAAAAGAAAACAATTGGATATCAGTCACTGTAAACTGACCCATCGCAGGTGTTTCAACTTCCAATACCCCACGATCTGCGAAAAAGCGCCGTATTTCTGCTAAAATAGTCGCTCGTTTCAACAAGTTGGCGATAGCTGCACTTGGCTGCCAGTTTGCTGTTTCGCTCATGTAAATGACTCCAAAATAAAACCAAACGTGCAGTCTACCTGCATCACACATATCAGACAAATTATTACCGTCTGATCATCCCGGAACAACTTAGCTTGTCTTATACCCGTTATCTTTCAAGTTGCCTCTTTGTTGGTTGCACTCACTCACCCCAGTCACATCGTTATTTATGCTCCCGGGGATTCACTCCCTTGCTGAATATATACGACTACTGTTAAACAATAAAATATATTCTCTTTTTATTATGGGCGATATAGACAATTATCACTCATAATTATTAAACAACCTGAATCAATTATCATATTTAAATTAAAAGTAAAATATTATAAGTAAACTGAAAAATAATTTCAGATGATAATTATAATATAACCAGTAACACTAAAAATACATTATTAATAAAATTATTATGAAATATAATTAACATTTTATCTGGTGCATTAAGTAACTAATCCTATTTTAATAGTAAAAAAATAGTGGTCAGGTAAAACTGACCACCATAATAAGATGTCATCAAAGATCACAATTGTCCAATTACAATTTTATAACTTTAAACTGGCAATATATATCCAAGTCATATTTATCCGGTTTAATATAGTTAAAAATACCCCCGATATTGATTCGACTCAGATATTTTCCATTATCTGCACACAAAGCTATCACATTATCATCGATATATTCTAAAGTAAAAATAGAATAAACATCAATATCTGATTTTGTCGCTACTATATAATCGCTACCAGCCAGAGATATCCGACTTAAATAGAGGCCATTGCTTGCACGAAGTGCTATCTTATTAGAGCTAAGTTGTGTTGCAGAATATTTTGTGTAAATATCAATAATAGATTTATTAACTTCAATAAAATCAAAACCTCCTCCTCGAACAATTCGACTTAAATAGAACCCATTATCTGCCTGTAATGCAATAGGACTACTTGATAATCCCATAATATTCTCCTATTTAAATATACCCGTTATCCTTCAAGTTGCCTCTTTGTTGGCTGCGCTCACTCACCCCGGTCACATCGTTATCTATGCTCCCGGGGATTCGCTCCCTTGCCATCGCGATGCATCTTGAAATCCATTGGGTATATATATAATTCATTTTGGTCAACTATGTTATTAATAGATCATCAATTTAAACACCACATTTTACTATTCCTGTAAATATAAAGCATTTTCAATGAATATATACAACCGATATAATTATTAAATATCAAAATATATTTTGGTACCTGTTTTGAATAATATAATTATTTAATGTTTAATTATAATATTCATTAAGCATGAATAACTCCCACATTTAAACTATAAAACCACAAACTATAAATAAAATAAAAAATTATTTAAAATCATTAACTTCAACATTATAAATAGCCTTAAATTCCATTATTACCTAATTATCTTGAAATAAGTAACAGGTTTTTATCTGATATATTAAATAGCTGATATTATTAGTGTGAAAATAAGAAAAAATAATAGTGGCCAGTCTTACTTGGCCACCATAAAAAACTCAAGTAAAAATCATTATTTATGCAATTAATGTGGTCACTTTAAAACGGCAATACGCGTCTAAATTAATTTTATCATGATTATTTTATTTTCAATTATAATATTCATAAAACAAACAGAAGTCATTTCTATATTTAATTTAAAAAACAATCATAGAAAATAAAAAAATAATTTAAAATTATTAACTACAACATTATCAAATTAAAATAAAACTTTTAAATCTCGCTGCATTTAAATAATTTCTAATATCGATAAAAAAATACCATTCAAGCCAAATTCATATTGTATTGCCTTGATAGTCAGCTCTACAAGTGATCCTCTCAATTTCCCCCCTAGGTAATAGCTCTGTCGGTCAATGATAAATTAAAGTCACTAATTCCTGTCTTAGATCAAGTTTTAGTGATCAAATCCGACAAAATACCCTTTCATATCAAATTTACCTCACTTAGAACCCGCTATACTTAATTCAATGTAAACAGTAATAAACAGCTTCCCTTGACCGTTAAATCACCAGATTTTACCTACAGAATTTTGCATATGAAAAATAACAACAACATTTAGGAAAGTTACGACAATTTTGCTTACTAATTAATTTCACTCAAATAATGGAGAAGCACAGTGCAAATCTTTAATGCCGATCTCGCGATTATCGGAGCCGGAGGCGCAGGCCTACGAGCCGCAATTGCCGCCGCTGAGGCTAATCCTCAGATGAAGATTGCTCTGATCTCAAAAGTTTACCCAATGCGTAGCCACACTGTGGCAGCGGAAGGTGGATCAGCAGCAGTCACCCAAGCTCACGACTCCTATGACTTCCATTTCAACGATACCGTATCCGGTGGTGACTGGTTATGCGAGCAAGATGTTGTTGAATATTTCGTCGAACATTGCCCGACAGAAATGATCCAACTAGAACAGTGGGGCTGTCCGTGGAGCCGTAAGGAAGATGGTTCCGTCAACGTGCGTCGTTTTGGTGGTATGAAGATAGAGCGCACTTGGTTCGCTGCGGATAAAACTGGCTTCCACATGTTACACACGCTATTCCAAACCTCCCTTAAGTATCCTCAAATTCAACGCTTTGATGAGCATTTTGTCCTCGATATTCTGGTAGATGAAGGACAAGCGCGCGGCCTAGTTGCGCTGAATATGATGGAAGGCACCAAAATTCAGATCAGGGCTAATGCCGTTATTATGGCAACTGGTGGCGCAGGCCGTGTATACCGTTACAATACCAACGGCGGTATCGTGACCGGTGATGGTATGGGCATGGCATTCCGTCACGGCGTACCACTGCGTGATATGGAGTTTGTTCAGTATCATCCAACCGGACTGCCGGGTTCCGGTATCCTAATGACAGAAGGTTGTCGTGGTGAAGGCGGAATTCTGGTCAACAAAGATGGCTACCGCTATTTACAAGATTATGGCCTCGGCCCCGAGACACCATTAGGCAAACCTGAAAACAAATATATGGAACTGGGTCCCCGCGACAAAGTTTCTCAGGCTTTTTGGCATGAATGGCGTGCCGGTCGTACTATTTCAACTCCACGTGGCAATGTGGTTTATCTCGATCTACGCCATTTGGGGGAGAAGAAATTACTTGAACGCCTACCCTTCATCTGTGAACTGGCAAAGGCATATGTTGGTGTTGATCCCGTTAAAGAGCCCATTCCGGTCCGGCCTACTGCACATTACACTATGGGTGGTATCGAAACTGACCAGAAATGTGAAACTCGCATTAAAGGGCTGTTCGCTGTTGGTGAATGTTCTTCCATTGGCCTGCATGGTGCAAACCGCCTTGGTTCCAATTCTCTGGCTGAATTGGTGGTCTTTGGCCGTCTGGCGGGTGAAGAAGCAGTAAAACATGTTCAACAAACCAAACCCGTTAATGACCGCACATTGGATGCTCAGGCATGTGATGTAGTCGCACGTTTGAACAACTTGCTGAAACAAAAAGGGACGGAAAGTTGGTCGAAGATCCGTGATGAAATGGGTATCTCGATGGAAGAAGGCTGCGGTATCTATCGCACCCCTGAACTCATGCTAAAAACGATCGATAAGATTGCTGAACTAAAAGATCGCTTCAAACGGGTGAAAATCACCGATAACAGCAATGTGTTCAACACTGATCTACTGTATACCATTGAGCTTGGCTTTAGCCTGGATGTAGCTGAATGTATGATTCACTCTGCGATAAACCGTAAAGAGTCCCGTGGCGCTCATCAACGTCTGGATGAAGGTTGTACCGAACGTGATGATGAAAAATGCCTAAAACATACGCTCGCTTTCTATGACCCTGAAAATGTTCCTCACCTAGAATACAGTGATGTGAAAATCACCAAATCCATCCCCGCAAAACGTGTATATGGCGGTGAAGCCGCGGCACAAGAGAAAAAGTATAAGGAGCAGGAGAATGGTTGATATGAACACCCTGAGAATGGAGGTCATGCGCTATAACCCGGAAAGTGACCATAAACCCCATTTTATAACCTATGAGATTCCTTATGATGAGCAGACTTCTCTACTTGATGCCCTAGGTTACATTAAAGACAATCTCGCTCCCGATCTCTCTTACCGCTGGTCTTGCCGTATGGCTATCTGTGGTTCTTGCGGCATGATGGTTAACCGTGTGCCGAAACTGGCCTGTAAAACCTTCCTGCGTGATTATCCTCAAGGAATGAAAGTTGAAGCGCTGGCTAACTTTCCGATTGAACGTGACCTGGTCGTTGATATGACCCACTTCATTGAAAGCCTGGAAGCGATCAAACCATACATCATTGGGAATGACCGTAGACCTTCTGACGGCCCAAATATTCAAACTCCAGCACAGATGGCAAAATATCATCAATTTTCCGGCTGTATCAACTGTGGCTTATGTTATGCCGCTTGCCCTCAGTTTGGTCTGAACCCTGAATTTATCGGCCCGGCGGCGATCACGCTGGCTCACCGTTACAACCTCGACAACCGAGACCACGGTAAGAAGAAGCGTATGCCCCAACTTAATAGCCAGAATGGGGTATGGAGCTGTACATTCGTTGGTTACTGTTCTGAGGTCTGTCCGAAACATGTCGATCCAGCCGCAGCTATCCAACAAGGCAAGATCGAAAGCGCGAAAGACTTCATGATCGCCATACTAAAACCACAATAAGGGGAGAAAGAAAGTAATGACGACTAAACGCAAACCTTATATCCGCAGCATGGCTCCCAACTGGTGGCAGAAACTGGGCTTTTACCGCTTCTATATCCTGCGTGAAAGTACCGCAGTGACGACTATGTGGTTCAGTATCTTACTGATATACGGTCTATTCGCTCTAAAAGGTGGTACCCAAAGCTGGCATGAATTTGTCACGTTCCTGCAAAATCCCGTCATCCTGCTGGTTAATATCATCACTCTGCTAGGTGCTCTGCTGCATACTAAAACCTGGTTTGAGCTAGCGCCGAAAGCAGCTAACATCGTGATAAAAGGCGAAAAGATGGGTTCTGGGCCAGTAATCAAACTGCTATGGGCCGTCACTATTATCGTCACCATGATTATCTTAGGTATAGCCTTACTTTAACCTCAAGGAGGATCTAATGAATCAAATACCTAAACGTTCCGATGAGCCGATTTTTTGGGGATTATTTGGTGCCGGTGGTATGTGGGGCGCAATTGTGGCTCCAGCCATTATTTTACTCGTCGCCATCCTTTTGCCATTGGAAGTCGCGCCGGAAGCGTTAAGCTACGCACGAATTCTGGCTTTCTGTCAGAGCCTTATTGGTCGTGCGTTCCTATTGCTGATGATTATTCTACCACTATGGTGCGGTTTACACCGTATCCACCACGGTATGCATGACCTGAAAATTCATATCCCTGCGAGTAAATGGATTTTCTACGGCTTGGCAGCGATTCTGAGTTTTGTCGCTATCATCGGCGTTTTTACTCTGTAGTCGAACAACAACGAGCTGAACACTATTTCTGCAATGCAGCGGCATCTGGAGAAGAGGCATGAAACGACTACAAAAAGTCGGTATTTCTTGATAAAGAATATCCTATATTACCCTATGGATTTCAAGGTGCATCGCGACGGCAAGGGAGCGAATCCCCGGGAGCATAGAGAACTATGTGACCGGGGTGAGTGAGTGCAGCCAACAAAGAGGCAACTTGAAAGATGACAGGTATAGAAGCTGCACTGCCAAAATGTGAAACCTTTGGAGTGCAGTTCAATATTAACTGGACAATTTCAGACCGATAATACCGGCGATAATCAGAGCAAAACTTAAAATCCTGGCAAAGCTTGCAGATTCACCAAACACTATAATGCCAAAAATAGCGGTACCCACTGCACCTATTCCAGTCCAGACCGCATAAGCTGTACCTATTGGTAAACCTTTCATTGCATAAGCAAGCAATCCCATACTGAGCGCCACAGCACTGGCTGTAATAAGGCTCGGTATCAACCGGGTGAAACCATGAGTATATTTCAGGCCAACCGCCCAGACGACTTCGAATAAACCAGCAATAACAAGAACAAACCAGGACATATCAACGCCCCATAATAGTGTTGTGGAGTCGTCCCCAGAAAACGGCAGTATATCCAGGTCGTCCCGGATAACCATTAGAAACAGTGATAAATTATAGTCGTGTAAAATGGCAGTATCAATAACACAATATCGTGAGCTCAAAAGACATGAATAGCCATGCCCTCTGTATAAGAAAAACCACAGCCTGCTTCCAGAACTGCGGCTTTTATCAAATACCGTCGGTAATTATTTTACGCGAGAAACGTATTCACCAGAACGGGTATCTACTTTAATCACTTCACCAATTTGAACAAACAGAGGTACTTTAACTACAGCACCAGTGTTCAAGGTTGCTGGTTTACCACCCGTACCTGCGGTATCACCTTTTAGACCTGGATCAGTATCAGTAATTTCTAATTCAACAAAGTTTGGTGGAGTCACAGAGATAGGCTGACCATTCCACAGTGTCAGGATACACTCAGCTTGTTCTACTAACCATTTCGCATTATCGCCAACTGCTTTTTCATCAGCCGCTAACTGCTCGAAAGTTTCGTTATTCATAAAGTGCCAAAACTCACCATCGTTATACAGGTAAGCCAGGTTCATATCCATCACGTCAGCAGATTCTACAGAGTCAGTAGATTTGAAGGTCTTTTCCAGCAGCTTACCGGAAATCAGCTTACGAATACGGACACGGGCAAACGCCTGACCTTTACCCGGCTTCACGAATTCACTTTCAAGAATAGCGCACGGCTCGCCATCTAACATGATTTTAAGACCTGAACGGAATTCATTGGTACTATAAGTAGCCATGGAGATCCTCTTTTAAACAAAATGGCTTAGCCAAAAAATGGCGCACATTATAACCCCAAAGATCATCATCAGAGAAGACTGGTTGAAACAACTTACAGATGTTATTACCGATCCTGATGAATTATTACAATTATTATCTTTAGATAAACACCCGACCTTGACCAAGGGGAGCGGCGCACGTCGCCTGTTTCCACTACGGGTACCCAGAGCTTTTGTTACGCGTATGCAAGTAAGCGATCCTAATGATCCGCTGCTACTTCAGGTCATAACGACACCAGAAGAATTCACGCTTACACCGGGTTTTTCTACCGATCCTCTGGATGAACAGCGCAGTGCTGTCCCCGGCCTATTACATAAATACCGTAATCGCGCACTGTTGCTGGTTAAAGGAGGATGCGCGATTAACTGCCGTTATTGCTTCCGACGTCATTTCCCATACGAAGATAACAAAGGTAATAAACGCAATTGGCAACAAGCGTTAGATTATATTCAGCAACATCCTGAACTTGATGAGATTATCTTCTCCGGTGGCGATCCTTTAATGGCAAAAGATCATGAACTTGACTGGCTGATCAGCAATCTGGAAAAGATTTCTCATATTAAACGACTGCGTATTCACACTCGTCTGCCTGTAGTTATTCCTGCCCGGATCACAACAACGCTTTGCGATCGACTGGCACAATCGAGATTACAGGTGATCATGGTGACACATATCAATCATGCTAATGAGATCGACCAATCCTTACGGAACAGTATGATATTGCTGAAACAAGCAGGTATTACGTTACTCAATCAAAGTGTGCTGTTACGCGGTATCAATAATCATTCTGATACTCTGGCTGACCTGAGCAATGCTCTGTTTGATGCAGGTATTCTACCTTACTACATTCACGTGCTGGATAAAGTACAAGGAGCCGCTCATTTTATGGTCAATGATGAAGAAGCCAAGGGGCTTATCCGGGAATTGCTGACAAAAATTTCAGGTTATTTAGTACCACGTCTCGCAAGGGAAATCGGCGGAGAACCGAGTAAGACACCTCTTGATCTGGGATTAAGGCAAAACTAACAAAAAATTCATGCCCGGATACTTTTCAGCCGGGCATACCATTCAAATTCTGAATGCCATTACTGGCATTTATAGACTTGACCGATCATCTTACTGTCCAGTGGCGCAAAGCTCGATAACAGACTTTCACTCGGACTGGTGACTCCATAAATCACATTTCCCCCCATGACTGCGGCTTTATTGCGTAAATCATTGGCTGCCCCACGCATTGAGCTGCTTTCATTACTTACACCAGTCATCCAATTGCTTTGAGTACCGGTTACTTCACCTAATAACTGGCACTCGCTGCCTGGCTTAGTATCAACAAATCGAACCTGTGAACCACCAGAAGTTAATTGGTTAGTCGTTGTACACCCTGCCAATAGTAACAATACTGAAGCACTGAGCAAAACTTTAATTCGCATGTTTTTCCTCACCCATTGTTGGAAATTCGACAATTAATCATCAATATACCTTGTTGTACACCAATATCGCAAAAAATAATTTATAAAGTCATCCTTCAATAAAGTGTTTAGGTCAAAAATATTTTATGCCAAGGTGAATGCAGTAAGAAAATAGAGAAAAATAATCGAATAAATAACATGAATAAGTTTGATAAATGCTTTATCTTCAAAAAAACATCACTCATTAATCAATACATAAATTATCTATCAAAAAAGCCTTTTATCCATGATATTGACTAACAGATAGAACACTAAAAATATTATTATACCCGTCATCTTTCAAGTTGCCTCTTTGTTGGCTGCACTCTCTCACCCCGGTCACATAGTTCTCTATGCTCCCGGGGATTCACTCCCTTACCGTCGCGATCCATCTTGAAATCCATAGGGTATATTTCCTGTTGGCATATTTATGTTTATTTTTCCATCTGATAAATTCAATTCCCATGTTGCGAATGATATTAAATTTAAACCATCTCGCTCAAAACACTATTAGAACATCTATCAACAGTTGTGATTCGATAATATCTCACGACAATTTTTTATTGAGCAATTATTTGACGTTATATCCCATAAAAACGCCACATATTAATAGGGTTAAATTTCATGTGGATTTTGTTGTATGTAAATAATGATACTTTTTTAACATGGATTCAAGAAACCGTGCCCCATTTGGATAGAAATACCTCCATTGACACCACGATAATGGGCCATCAAACACTTTCGTGGCATCATATTTTCCGACTATCACCATCCATCACCAATGTGGATACGCTCTGTCAGATAGTCCAGAAATACCCGTACCCGTGATGGGAGTTGCCTACCTTGGCCGACAAAAACTGCATATATTTCTTCCTTATCGCCAGGATTATAGTTCTCAAGTACAGGTAGCAACAAACCGCTCCGAATATCAGCATCCACATGGAAACGAGCTAATCGTGCTAAGCCAAGTCCTGCTATTGCAGCTTTACGCATGGTTTCTCCATCACCAAGTAGCAAGTTCCCTGAAGGCAATTGTTGCCCCCACTCTTCCGAATCGATGAAAGGCCAAGCTTTCATATGACGGGTAAAGCCAAAACCAAGTCGATTGTAGCGCCCTAGATCGCTAGGCATAGAGGGTATCCCCATCCTTTCAAGGTATGAAGGAGATCCTACCACAACCATTCGACTTGCCCCCAACTTGCGTACCATGAAACATGAATCGTCCAGAGGACCGGTACGAATCGCCACATCACTACGATCATCAAGTAAATCCACTATCAAGTCACATAATGAGATGTCGAGTGTGATCTCTGGATAACGTTGCAGGAAATCCGGTAGTAAAGGCATCAAGCAATGTTTTCCAAACGCAACATGACAATTCACACGTATCCGTCCACGTAACGCGATTCCCTGATTTGCTTCTTGTTCTGCGGCTATGATGTCCTCCAAAATTCTGACACTACGTTCATAGAAAACAGAGCCTTCAGCCGTTAACTGAAGTTTACGTGTCGTTCTATTCAGCAGCCGTACACCAAGTCGCATCTCAAGTCGATTAATAAGCTTACTGACTGCTGATGGCGTCATATCGAGCTTACGAGCAGCAGCAGAGAGACCTTCCGACTCAATTACTTGAACGAATACAGCCATTTCGGTGGATCGATTAAATTTGTGCATAGATATTTGAATTATTTTCCAAAGTCCTATGGATAAATGAATTTTAGTCTAATAAGCTCATTTTTTCTAAGTTTAAGGAAATATTTTTTTCCTTAAGAATTTCCCCTATGCCAAATCATCTTTAATTACTTAACACCTTGAATCGCTTTTTAAGCTAATGAAGAGGGCAATCACTTTGTAAAACCACAGTTTCACATGGTTCAGGTTTAGGTGCAGCATTGCACAAACTTTAATCACGAGTATAGCAGCACTACAGAAGGAAATAGGAGAAGAGAACGTTATAACAAGAGCAGACTCTTGTATCGTTCATTGAAACATCAGCAAAAATAAAGTTGACGGGAAAGTACTTTAGCTATCCTAGTGGACTTATTACTTGGTAAACACGATGCCGTTTCATCACAATATTGGGGGCAACATCACTGGGAGCAACACCACTTCAACGTACGTTTTTCATAAATATTACGGAAATACAGGAGGCTTTCACCCCTATCTGAAATCAGACCCGGAGACCGATATCCAAGCTTGAACCTCAGCCCGGATATCGGATTTTTTTAAATGCTATTTTAGCGGGGTGGGAATATTCACCATGATATTAATCGGTGACCACGATGGACGTAACCCGCTCGGCTAGCGACCTATGCGGCTATTACATCATACCGCCCATACCGCCCATGCCACCCATACCGCCTGCTGCACCTAAATCAGCTTTATCATCTTTAGGCAGGTCAGTGATCATACATTCAGTGGTGATCATCAGACCAGCGATAGATGCTGCAAATTGCAGTGCAGAACGGGTCACTTTGGTTGGATCCAAAATACCCATTGCGATCATATCGCCATACTGTTCAGTCGTTGCGTTATAACCGTAGTTGCCTTCACCTGCTTTCACGTTGTTTGCGATAACAGATGGCTCTTCACCTGAGTTGTCAACGATCTGACGTAGAGGAGCTTCCATCGCGCGCATTGCAACACGGATACCTACGTTTTGATCTTCGTTATCGCCTTTCAGACCAACAATAGCCGCTGCAACGCGAACCAGTGCAACACCACCACCAGCTACCACGCCTTCTTCTACTGCTGCGCGAGTTGCATGCAGAGCATCGTCAACGCGAGCGCGTTTTTCTTTCATTTCAACTTCTGTTGCAGCACCAACTTTGATAACAGCAACACCACCAGCCAGTTTAGCTACGCGCTCTTGCAGTTTTTCACGGTCGTAATCAGAAGTGGACTCTTTGATCTGCTGATTGATCTGAGAAACACGGCCTTTAATTGCATCTTCTTCACCAACGCCATCAATGATGGTTGTGGTATCTTTGTTGATAACGATACGTTTTGCCTGACCCAGATCTTCCAACGTTGCTTTTTCCAACTCTAGGCCGATCTCTTCAGAAATAACATTACCGTTAGTCAAGACAGCGATGTCATGCAGCATTGCTTTACGGCGATCACCGAAGCCAGGCGCTTTGACCGCAGCAACTTTGACGATGCCACGCATGGTATTAACAACCAGAGTTGCCAGTGCTTCACCTTCAACATCTTCCGCAACAATCAGCAAAGGCTTGCTTGCCTTAGCTACACCTTCCAGAACTGGCAACAGTTCACGGATGTTGGAGATTTTTTTATCTACCAGAAGAATATATGGGTTTTCTAATTCAACAGAACCGTTTTCTGGTTTGTTGATGAAATAAGGAGAGAGGTAACCACGGTCAAACTGCATACCTTCAACGACATCCAGCTCGTCTTCCAGGCCAGTACCTTCTTCAACGGTGATTACACCTTCTTTACCGACTTTATCCATCGCTTCTGCGATCAATTTACCCACAGTTTCGTCGGAATTCGCGGAGATAGTACCTACCTGAGCAATAGAGATGGAATCTGAGCAAGGTACGGACAGTTTTTTCAGTTCTGCCACTGCTGCAACCACGGCTTTGTCAATACCGCGTTTCAGATCCATTGGATTCATACCAGCGGCTACGGCTTTCAGACCTTCAGTAACAATAGACTGAGCCAATACAGTTGCTGTTGTTGTGCCGTCGCCCGCAGCATCATTCGCTTTAGAGGCAACTTCTTTCACCATCTGAGCACCCATGTTTTCGAACTTGTCTTCCAGTTCAATTTCACGAGCGACGGAAACGCCGTCTTTAGTGATTGCAGGAGCACCGAAAGATTTATCCAGCACAACATTACGGCCTTTAGGGCCCAAGGTTACTTTTACTGCATCAGCAAGAATATTTACACCACGTAGCATCTTAACGCGAGCATCGCTACCAAATTTTACGTCTTTAGCTGCCATTGTTTCTTTCCTTTAAATTCGTTCAGTTAAGAAGATCTAAGCGCAACAATTACGCTTCAACAATTGCCAGAATGTCGCTTTCAGACATGATCAACACTTCTTCGTTGTCGATCTTCTCTGATTTAACACCGTAACCATCGTTAAAAATAACGATATCTCCAACTTTCACACACAGTGCTTTTACATCACCGCTTTCAAGGATGCGGCCATTGCCCACAGCCAAAACTTCGCCACGAGTGGATTTACCCGCAGCAGTGCCAGTCAGCACAATACCGCCAGCAGATTTTGATTCAACTTCTTTACGCTTGACGATTACACGATCATGCAATGGACGAATATTCATTGATAGCTCTCCTATAAGAAAGTCCATATCAGGTAAGAGGATTGATACCAGTACGCTTTCATTAAACCAGTATCATAATAAATTAAATGGGGGCCTATTTATGATACTTCAAGGGCAGGCAAAAAAATATTTTACTTTTTTCTTGCCCACAGAAAAAAACCGATGATTAAACCAAACATTCAGAAAATGGCCGCTTATCAATGAGGCTTATGCTCGTCGTCATCGGGTTTATGGTCTTTCAACGTTCGGGAAGGGTCATCCTGCTTACGCTCGTATTCCCCCTCAAAAGTATTACTATCCCGTCTAAACCCACCGCTATTATGAGGACGATAGAAATTGATATGTGGCATCAGTTTCATCACTAATGTTTTTTGAACCGGTGGCAATAACAACAGCAATCCAAGAAAATCCGTAAAAAAACCGGGGAGGAGTAACAGGAAACCCGCCAGTAAAAGAGAGACGCTCTTTATCATTTCCGCAGCCGGACTCTCCCCATTAATCAGCTTCTGCTGGATCTGGATAAAATTCTTTATGCCCTGACTGCGTACCAGAGAGATACCGATACAAGAAGTAAACAACACCAGTAACAGAGTTAACAGTACACCTAGTTCAGAGGCAACACGCACAAATAAGGCTGACTCGATATAGACAAGCAAAAATATCAGGATAAATGGCAACCAACGCACTTGGTGCTCCTTCAATTGATTTGGATGAACAGGTTGTATCCTGAATAAATCATATCAACAAAATCCAAGGGACAACCAAATTAATATTTTTTCAGTTTATTAAAGATATAATTGGGGTCACAGTTATCGTTTTCAATCCACTGAAAATCTTTCTAATTAGACACAAAATTGTGATAAATATCACATATATCAAATCAGACTAAACAAATACCACTATAAAGTGATCCAGATTCAAGGCATTTATTGCTAACCAGCATATGATCACGCCGGCAATCCAGTGATAAAAAGTTCATATCACAACTATTGCAGTTGGCAACATAATGATTTAATGAACGCATAATTAGACAGTAAAAACGTCATCTAATAAGAAGGTTCTCATGTCAAACAACATTCGTATCGAAGAAGACCTGTTAGGTAAACGAGAAGTCCCTGCTGAAGCCTATTATGGTATTCACACCTTACGTGCGATTGAAAACTTCCATATCAGTAACAACACCATTAATGATGTACCCGAATTCATCCGTGGCATGGTGATGGTAAAAAAAGCCGCAGCCTTAGCTAACAAAGAGCTACAAACTATTCCTAAAAAAATTGCTGACATCATCATCAAAGCATGTGACGAAGTGCTCTATACCGGCAGATGCATGGATCAGTTTCCGGTCGATGTGTTTCAAGGCGGTGCCGGTACTTCACTCAACATGAATACCAATGAGGTTCTGGCAAACATTGGTCTGGAACTGTTAGGCCATAAAAAAGGCGAATATGAGTACCTGAATCCCAATGACCATCTGAATAAAAGCCAGTCAACTAACGACGCCTACCCAACTGGCTTCCGCATCGCGGTTTATAACTCCATCCTGAAACTGATCGAGTCTATTGAGCTGTTAATTGTGGGTTTCGATAAAAAATCCAGAGAATTTAATGACATTCTAAAAATGGGTCGTACCCAATTACAGGATGCTGTTCCCATGACACTGGGGCAGGAATTCAACGCATTCTCTATCCTGTTGAAAGAAGAAGTTAAAAACCTCAACCGAACCTCTGAATTACTGCTGGAAGTTAACCTTGGCGCTACTGCTATCGGTACCCGCTTGAATACAGCACCAGGTTATCAGAAATTGGCGGTTGAAAAACTGGCGGAAGTTTCAGGTTTACCTTGCGTACCAGCCGAAGACCTGATTGAAGCCACTTCTGACTGTGGGGCTTACGTTATGGTCCACGGTGCTCTGAAGCGCCTGGCTGTCAAACTGTCTAAAATTTGTAATGACCTGCGTTTGCTTTCTTCTGGCCCTCGTGCTGGCCTGAATGAAATCAACCTACCAGAATTACAGGCAGGCTCTTCTATTATGCCAGCAAAAGTGAACCCGGTTATTCCAGAAGTTGTGAATCAGGTTTGCTTCAAAGTTATTGGTAACGATATTTGTGTTACTATGGCGTCCGAAGCAGGCCAGTTACAGCTCAATGTAATGGAACCTGCTATCGGTCAGGCCATGTTTGAATCTATCTCCCTGCTAAGCAACGCTTGCCGCAACCTGGTAGAAAAATGCGTTAATGGCATCACGGCTAACAAAGAAGTTTGCGAAAATTTCGTATTCAACTCGATCGGTATCGTGACATATCTGAACCCATTCATCGGTCACCATAATGGTGACATTGTTGGTAAAATTTGTGCTGAAACCGGTAAAAGTGTTCGTGAAGTCGTGCTGGAACGAGGCTTACTGACCGAAACTCAATTGGATGACATCTTCTCTGTAGAGAACCTAAAATGCCCATCTTACAAGGCAAAACGTTTTGACGATTAAGTTGTTGAATATAATAAAAAATAGCTCTTAGCAACAAGGCACGCAACTCCAACTGGATAGCGTGCCTTTTTACTTCCCTACATGCACAAAGTATTAACCTAAAATTTTCAAATTTTTAATTATTTCAAGGAGTCACTATTATGTTAGCCGTAGAATTGATTATCGTTCTGCTGGCCATCTTCCTGGGTGCAAGATTAGGGGGAATTGGCATTGGATTTGCCGGTGGTCTTGGCGTTCTGGTGCTGGCTGCAATTGGCGTTAAACCAGGGCATATCCCATTTGATGTTATTTCCATCATTATGGCAGTTATCGCCGCTATCTCTGCAATGCAAGTTGCCGGTGGTCTGGATTATCTGGTTCAGCAAACTGAAAAACTGCTGCGTAAAAATCCAAAATACATCACGATACTCGCACCTATCGTTACCTATTTCCTGACACTGTTTGCAGGTACAGGTAACATCTCTCTGTCAGCACTGCCTGTTATTACTGAAGTTGCGAAAGAGCAAGGCATTAAGCCATGCCGTCCACTTTCCACTGCGGTTGTAGCGGCCCAAATTGGCATCACCGCCTCACCAATTTCCGCGGCGGTCGTTTATATGTCTTCTCTGATGGAAGGCCACGGTGTTAGCTATATCCATCTGTTAATGGTGCTATTACCATCCACTTTCGCCGCTATCGTTCTGATGTCTTTCATCATCTCCTGGGCGTTTAATTCCAAGTTGTCTGATGACCCAGTTTACTTAAAGCGCCTGGAAGACAACCTGGTAACTCTGCGTGGCAGCAAACAAATTGAGATTAAACCAAGGGCTAAAGCTTCCGTTCTGTTATTCCTGTCCGGTGTTATCAGTGTTGTTATTTATGCTATCGTCAATAGCCCAAGCATCGGTCTGGTTGAAGAACCCCTGATGAACACCACTCACGCCATCCTGATCATTATGTTGAGTGTCGCGACTATCACGACGATGTTCTGTTCAGTTGATACTGACGCCATTCTGAACTCCAGTACCTTTAAAGCGGGTATGAGCGCATGTATCTGTATTCTAGGTGTTGCATGGCTAGGAGATACTTTTGTTCAGGCAAACATGGATTGGATTAAAGGCACCGCTGGAGACTTAATCCACTCTCAACCTTGGTTGCTAGCGATCATTTTCTTCTTCTGCTCCGCCCTACTCTATTCTCAGGCAGCCACCGCAAAAGCGTTGATGCCGATGGCTTTGGCTCTTAACGTCACACCATTGACCGCCATTGCCTCTTTCTCAGCGGTTTCTGGGTTGTTTATTCTGCCTACCTATCCAACCTTGGTTGCCGCAGTTCAGATGGATGACACCGGCACGACCCGTATCGGCCGTTTTGTATTTAATCATCCATTCTTTATCCCTGGCACCATTGGGGTTGCTCTAGCTGTTGCCTTCGGTTTCCTATTCGGCAGTATGATCCTCTAATTCTGGCTGCCAATAACCACTTAATCCAGGGGCGTATACCGCCCCTGACTCCCCTCTCCCAAACGATATATTTTCTCTGAAAACCTTCGATAACTGTTTTAATCTTAACCAGAACACTTTCTGGTCTGGCCGCCTTCGGTTATAGTGCTGAGTCTGTTTCATTCGATTAGCGATCATTATCTTTATGATTAAACGTACTCTGATGCTATTTTTGCTGCTTTGCAGCCCCCTTCTTACCCCGGCGGCAGCAAACGCACTGTTTGAACAGCCGGGGCAAAACCCATATTTGCCAGTAGATCAGGCATTCATGTTTGATTTTCAGCAAAAAGGCGACAAATTGACGTTAGACTGGCAGATCAAACCGGGTTATTACCTTTATCGCAAACAACTTCATATTGAGCCGCAACAGGCCACACTGGGTAAAATCACGTTGCCACAAGGTACAGCTCATCGAGATGAGTTCTTTGGTGAAACTGAAGTTTATTTCCAACAACTCATCGTCAATGTTCCTGTTACAAAGGCGAACAACAATTCCAATATCGTTGTCACTTATCAAGGCTGTGCCGCCGCAGGATATTGCTATCCACCTGAAACCCGCCTTGTCCCATTGAGTGCAGTTATTCCATCAAAAACAACTGACGCCATATCTGCTGAACCTGTTCACAAAACGCCAGAAAGTGCATCGAATGATCAACAACATTTGCCTTTCTCACCACTCTGGGCAATTTTGATTGGCATCGGTATCGCCTTTACACCTTGTGTACTACCGATGTATCCATTGATTTCCAGCATTATTCTTGGCAGCCAACGCCCTAAAAGCCTAAAACAGATATTTTGGTTAGCGCTAAGCTATGTTCAAGGCATGGCAGTCACCTATACACTACTTGGATTGATTGTAGCAGCGGCGGGTCTACAATTTCAGGCCGCACTGCAACATCCGTATGTACTGATCGGCTTATCAGTATTGTTTATACTGCTGGCACTGTCGATGTTCGGCCTCTATTCTCTGCAACTGCCTTCCGCTGTTCAGACACGCTTAGTCAACTGGAGTAACCAGCAAAAAAACGGTTCACTTTTCGGCGTATTCGCTATGGGGGCGTTAGCGGGATTAATTTGCTCACCTTGTACTACTGCCCCTTTAAGTGCGATTCTGCTTTACATTGCTCAAAGTGGTAATACCGTGGCAGGTGGCCTAACCCTTTATCTTTACGCTTTAGGAATGGGATTACCGCTCATTGCTGTCACCCTATTTGGCCACAAACTCCTGCCACGCAGTGGGCCTTGGATGCAGTATGTTAAAGAAGCTTTTGGCTTCATTATTCTTGCACTACCCGTTTTCCTGCTGGAAAGGGTTATCGGTGATGCATGGGGAATACGATTATGGAGCCTGCTGGCAGTCAGTTTTCTAGGATGGGGATTTGTTCTGACGATTAGAAGCCAAAACGGTTGGGTACGAGTCATACAACTGATATTGTTAATTCTGATGCTGATAGCTACTCGCCCATTGCAGGATTGGTTTTGGGGTACAACGGTCACACAACAGTCGCAACACAGCCTAAATTTCCGCCAGATAAATAACTGGCAGGAATTAGAACAGATAATGACACAAAACAGCCATAAAACCGTTATGCTTGATTTCTATGCTGACTGGTGTACCGCTTGCAAAGAATTTGAAAAATATACTTTCAGCGATCCACAAGTTCAGTCACAACTGGGTGATACCTTACTGTTACAGGCCAATGTCACGAACAACAGCCCGCAGCAGAAGCAGCTTTTAGAAAAACTTAGCGTTCGGGGATTGCCGACTATTTTGTTTTTTGATTCTCAGGGGAAAGAGATCCCCGATTCACGGGTAAATGGCTTTATGGATGCCACCCGCTTTAATGAACATTTGCAACATCTGCCAAAATGACTCAGAAGGAGAACACCATGCAACGAGAACAAGTTCTTAGTCATGCCTTAAACTTACTGGAGCAACATGGCTTATCCATCACAACTGAGGTACTTTTTGGCTCGCTTAACATGGATATCGAATATCTCAAGCAATTCTGGCCCGATCGGGAAGCTCTACTTTATGACTGTCTACGTTATCACGGCCAACAGATTGAAGTCTGGCAGCGACAGATATTACTGGATGAAAATATAACACCAGAACAGAAGCTACTAGCTCGTTACACAGCCCTTGATGAAAAAGTAAAAGAGAAACGCTACCCAGGCTGCCTATTTATCGCAGCCTGTAGCGCATTCCCTGAACCTGACCACCCTATCCATCAATTAGCTGAATTACAAAAACAGAGTTCTTCTCGTTACACTACTGAGCTATTACATCAACTGGATATTGAAGATTGCGAACTCGTTGCTAAACAGATGGAGCTGATTCTGGAAGGCTGCCTGAGTAAGCTACTACTCAAACGGGATATTGGTGATATCACTACGGCAAAACTGCTAGCAGAAGATGTTTTAGCTATTGCCTTATGTCGCAAAAATGGTGCGTTAAGTTAACAAAAATCAGCCTAAGATGAACAACCACACAAATTCCGAGCAAAAAGAAGGCAGTCAATCCGCTTTTATCATTTTTTATCAGAAAGGCATTGACGACTTAGGCTGAATACGGTTTAATGCGCCCCGTTGCCCGGATAGCTCAGTCGGTAGAGCAGAGGATTGAAAATCCTCGTGTCGGTGGTTCGATTCCGCCTCCGGGCACCATTCAAAGTGCGTTGGTTGAGAGATAAAAACGCTCAACGGACGTTCGATAATGGAACCTAAAAATGCATCGCGTGGCATTATTCAATCATGCAATATTTTGATGTTAATTAAAGGGGTTCTAGATTCAGGATATCTGAGAAATCAGATGTTCTATTTTCGTTAGAACGAAATATTTACAAGTTCTATTGCAACTGTCAACCCATCCAAACTAAAATCAATCAATTAACACAATATTGTTTATTGGTTGCTCGGCTTTCTTATTATTAATCAGAATAGGGTTAGTTATAAGAGATTGCCTCAGTTCAAAAAAATTCCTCATCTTGTAACAAGGAATTTATGTAGAAAAGACAGGTTCAGCCAGCAGCGAGAATATTCTGTTTTATCCTATTAACATTCTTCTCTCTGTAGCTCAACATCAATTCACACTCCAGCAAATGCGCAATCTTACTATTCCAAGTAACACGTTTGTAACACCTTTCAGCCCGACCTGATGCAACACATATCCACGCAATGCCAATACCTGCCGGAGGATCACTTAAGCAGGCCGATTGTTCACACCCGAAAACATCAGGAATGTATTCACCACCTTGCAATAACTTGACCGTAAGCCTTTGGTGGATTTGATCATGATCTGCTTCTACTACAAGAGGAATGATTCGACCAGAGCCCGGAGACAGGAAGGGCTTTGCGCCCCTCCTGTAGTTTCTCCGGCTAACTCAAGACAGCGGTGGCACCAGCGCCGCCGGCGCGGACTGACGGTTTTGCGGCAGGTGCTCGCGGGCACCGCCGATATCAGGGAACGAAGCCATAGCCCCGCTCAGCTTCGCTAGGCTCGGCCCTCCCGTGTCCGGGACTGCGGCAACGGAATGAATCACATGAGGCTCGATGACGGGCTGTCTACTGGCCCAAGACAGTTCTACCAGCTCCCCATTAATGTAACTCTTCTGGATAAAGTTCTTGACCAGATGGTCCACTCCCATCACCGACGAAGAACCTTCCAGTTCGATTTGCAAATGCTGGTGCGTCACCGCCTGGCTACCGAACACCTTACGCACCACCAAGGTCGTGCCATTGGCCGAGTCAGTCAGCATCAAGTTATCCTCATGGCGACTAACGAGGATTTTTTCCGCATCAACCATCGGCATGATCAAGCGGTCCAGAGCCTGGCCCGGGTCATCGTTGTCAATGATAACCGTGCGGTAATGCGACCACATCTCTTGGCTGAGGCGGTAGGTATCGTTATCAGCACCGCCATGCAACACCACACTGTCGACACCGGTGATCAGCGGTGGGGTCAAGTCGTCCCGGCGACCACCCGTACCCCCGCCCCGAATCAACAGCGACGAACCAATACGCTCGACACTAGTGTAATGATTCAGCTTCTGCACACTATCATCCTTGACCCGGTACAGTGCCTGGTCCGTTGGGCTGTACACATACGCGCCCTTCTTCCCGGCAGCAATTCCGATGAAACGCAGATTGTCTTTAGCCTGGATGCTACCGTAGAAGAACACTTGACCACTGCCGACATCGAACCAACCTTGTGTGTCATCGCCTTGCAAGGTCAGCACACCTTTGGTTCGCCACTTATCAGCAACCTCAGCAAGTGCCTGTGGCAGACGAGCGAAGTTGTCCTGCTGCCAGCCTTTGTCGACGGCAACTAGCTGCAATTTGCCGTCATTGGTTTGCAATAGGATCTCACCTTTGACGGTGGTCAGTCGTAGCCCGACATCGACTTGCTCCACCGCCTTGAGGTGCAGTCCAGACGCCAGCTCACCGGCGGCGGGAAGCTGTGACGAGACTTCAAGCACCTCGTCGGTACCAAACGCGGCAGCCAGCGCATCGGCAGTCATAGGCGGCTGACGATACAACTTGCCGCTGGCGGGTTCGAACAGCCGCGCACCGGAGCCATCCACTTCAAAACCCAAGAACTGCAAACGTTTGTCTTGCAGAGGAGCCGAGGCCACTATTACCTGACCCTTGTGGTACCACACTGGCAGCAGGCTCTTGCCGTCGGTACCCTTGATTCCGAACACCGCCAAAGTAGCTCTGCCGTCGGCGACGCTAGCCAGGTCCTGCCACCAGTGGGTACGTCCCTTGAGCCAATGCTCATTAACCGCTTCGTAGTTAAGCTGCCCCAGTGCATCGAGCCGAGCCACACGCCCATCCTCGGTGATGGCAAGCAGGCTACCGTTCAGGTTGACCAAGTTGGCTAACGCTGGAGTACTGATGCGCAATGCAGTGGGATGGCTAGCGTCGAGAACAGCCTGCCCGGGACCTTCCTGTCGGAACAGAACCTTTTGCTCTTTACTGTAGAAGAAAAACACCTCTTTACCGCCGGGCTGCGGCATGCTCCCCGCTAACACCAAGTCGGCCGGGATCGGCCAGGCACTGCGGGTTTGTTCGTTCTCTTTAAAGTGCGGGGTCTGATCTGCCGGTGGTGCCAGATTCGGCTTGATTAGCGTCCCATCGCCGGTACGTATCCAGTAACGGTGCGCCACGCCAGCCGCATCCACGCCGAACACCGTGACCAGCGCCGCACTGGTCGGCTGGAGCAGCCGTGTGCCCAACGTATACATCGGCGTCTCACGCTGTATACTTTTGCTCTCGTAGCCCTGGAGTATAGCCTTAAGCACATCACTATGCTGGCTGGTACGTGCTAAAAGCTGGATCAGCGCATCATCACCCACCGCACTGACCAACTCCATTCGATCATTGAGGATCCTATAGCACAGTTCAGCTTCCTTCTCTAATTCAGCCTCCTTCTCTTTTAGTCGATAACGGCGTGCCAGGTAGACCGCATCTCCCTCCTGCCATAGCCGACTGATCTGGCCCGCATTTTGATTAAACCAAGGCTCAAATTGCGCGTCGACCTGTCCGGTGGCGATGTCTACCCGCCACGCTGCCGCATTGTCGGCGTCGTAGAAATAGGCATGGTCACCCATCACCGCACCCAGTTGGGCATGTCTGGTCTGCTCGTGGGTGGTGTTGGTGAACAACATCCGCTCCTTGCCCACATCATAGAACGCTCGACCAACATCTCGTCCGTTGTGGCTGTAGTTCTCCACCACTACGTACTGCCCGTGCAACTGATGCGCTTTGGCCAGATCACTCAGGTGCTGCTCGATTTGCTGGCCGGGCACCTGCCACTTGCCCGCATCTTCGCTTACCACCTGAGTTGTCAGGCCGGCAAAGTCAACTTCTCGTACCTCGCCCTTGCCGTTGACCACCAATACCTGCCCGTTCTGGGTCGGGTCAAGTTCGACTACCACCCCGCCAACCACCAGTTGGTTCTTCGACACGCTGATGCTGTCACTGGCGAGTTGACTGCTATCAATGATCCAGCGCGACAATGCACTGGCGCTATCGCTCGTGAGCTTAACTTGGGTGCCTTCGTTAAGGCCAATCAGGTACTCGCCACCCGCTCCCTTGATCTCGTAGCGTAAAAAGCTGTGCAGCTCTTTGGGTAGCTCGGGCACCACCAGCTGCCGGTTGCGCTGATCGAGCACCACCTCGATTGGGGTGTCGACGTACTCATGATGAATCCTGCGGATTGTCTCCTCACCCGGAAAGATATAGAAGTCGTAGTCGAATCGTTTGTCTTCCTCAAGCCTGCGGATCACGTCGAAGCCAGCATCATGGCGTGTGGTAGCACCGGGAAGTAACATGTATTCGTAGCTGATGTAGGACTTAGGTGTACCCGGCAGGATCACGACATTGCTGTCGCTGTGTTCAAGAGGCCGGGAGATATCCTTGTAACCAATACCGCTACGCACTTCAATCGCCTGACCACGGTCATGGACCATTCGCGGAAAGTCACCGACCCAGAAGAAGTAATTGATTTCCCCCGAACCGGTAGAACCCGAATGGGTGCGGTAGATGTACTGGCTGTCGAAGCTGATCTGGTGCTTGCGCAAGTCAAGGCTCTTGATCACCGCCCCGGCAAGAGGCACCAGCACCTTGTTCTTGTTGTCATAACGATAGCCGTTGCCTTTGTACGCCTTGTCGACCGTATCAAAGTAACGGCCTACCGCCTTGGCATCCTCAGCGACCGCACCAAAGGCTTGAGCCAGTGCCGTAAAGCCCACCGCGAGCCCACCAAGGATTACGCTGGCCCCACCGAGTACCGCCCCGACCGTTGAAGCACCGACCAACCCAGCCCCCACCCCGGCTGCGCCAGTGACGAAGCTCGCCGAGTCGAACGCTAACTGGGTACCGAACACCGCCTTCTGCACATCGTTCTCAGCGTGGGCCAGTTCATAAGCATCCAAACCGACCATAGCTCCTCCAAACAACACACCGGCACCTTCATTGACAGTGTGGCCCAGATTCGAAGCAAAGTCCTTTAACGAGGTTTCGGCGGCCACCACTTCACCGCGCAGCGCCGTACGCACCAACGCGGTAACCTTAGCTATATCCTGTACGCCACCGTGAGCCATCTGGACCAAGTTGAGGTAGCTATGGACCTTGAGCGCGGTGGCCAGATCAGGCGAAATCACTCCGCTTGCCGCATCGTGGCGGTTCTTGTCGGCAAACCACTGGATCAGCGTCTGAACCGCAAACCCAGCGTTCAACCCATCCACCGGAGCAGCCTCGCCAACTCCACCGCGGAGCCGCATCCGGCCATGCTCTAGGGTAAAGTGCTCGTTCAGTACAGCCATGTGCTCATCAATGAAGCGCCGGAATTCGACAAAGGTGCTATCGCTGGTGATCAACCAACGGGTCTGCTCGGGTTGGTCACGGTTAATGAACTGGACCCGGTAGCGACCTTCCCCCTGGTCTTCCGTCGTAGCGATAATCGGTAGCCAGCGGCTGTCCAGTTGGTGCTCTTGCGCCAGCCGGGCACTGGCGACTTCGAACCGTGCACCCCATTGCTCGGCATCAAAGGTCTTCAGTGCAGGGCTCAGTCGCAAGTCTTCCATGACCCACTCTTGTACACTCACCACCTGTTCGACCTGCCGCCGTTGCCCGATAACACTAGCCAATTCCTCGAACCGGGTCAGGTCGGCCACGTTCAGGCCATTGCCTACAGGTACCTCTGCCATCTTGCGGGTATCGATCTCAATCAAGTTGAAGGCCGGCACTGACTTGCTGCCGAACGAGCCATAGTGCGCGGCCAGCCCGCGCACTACCAAGTGCTGCTCCATAGCTCTGGACAGACTCTTGGTGTTGTCGAAAGCAAAGATCCCAACATTCGGGTCATAGAAGTAGTAGCGACGGCCTTCGGCCGTAACAGTGCTCCCTACCATCATCGAGTGATTCTGGGTATTGAGTGCAAACATCGAAGTGCCGGTTGTTGCGGCCAGTCGCGACACCACCTCGGACAAATTGAACTGGCCCAGCTCCGTGGAAGCCTGAACGGCTTCGACATTGTAGTGCAGACTGATCAGGCTGTTCTTGAGCAGCGTGGAGCTGCCCGCCTGCGGGTCGGCGGAAGCGAAGAACAGCTTTTGTACTAAGCTGTTGATGCCGGCCTCCCCACCACCCGCCAATGCCACAGCCATGGTCCTGACCAAAGGGTAGCAACGGCCACCGGTTCGGTCACCGACCAGCGACAGATAAAAGTCCTGTGGTACTAAGCGGTTGAAGACACTGCCGGCATCATGGAAGTCCTCACTGAACATTGCGGTCTGTCGCAGTACCTTGTCAATGTACTCGGCTTGGCTGATTTCGGCGATGCGAGCGCTCAAGGCTTCCCGTTGCTCGTAGGTGAGTTTTCCCTCAAGAAACCGTCGCTTCATCTCCAAGACCGACATTTTGTCATCCACCCCGGGGAGCTTGATCTCACGGAAGTTACGCAAACCATCATTGAACCCGGTACCCTGTGCCCCGCGCTGATAGACCTCGGAGGCCGCGTAACGTTCTCCCACGCTGCTGGTACGCTCCTCGCCTTGAATGGCCGTATCATCAATCTGTACCACCGCAACGCTGCCATCTTTGGCCTTGATCTGCTGCCAGAGCCAGGTCTTTTCGACAGAACTGGCTTCACGCAATATTGGATCATACTGCGCCCTGTAGTAGTCCTGTGTAAGATTGAGTTGCTTGATCTGCTGGTCGATCAAGGCCGTATCACTTGAGGTACGTCGTGCTTGCTGGAGCTGGTAGAGTTTATCTGCCACCGGGTCCATGTTGGCTTTGACCTTGGCCTGAACCGCTTCACGCAACCGGGTCCATGCGGCAATCGCCGGATGCTCAGGAGAAAACTCCCCCTCGGTGTAGATGCCATCGGTAACTCCTTCGACCGACACCCCAAACTGCGTCGCCACCGTCTTCAGTTGTTGGTGAACCTGCTCGCGGTAAGTGGCGAATTCGGCTTGGTTACGCTCCACCACCTGACTGCCGGCGATTTGGATTGAGAGCGGCTCCACATCACCGCGCAGTTTCGGCCAAACCATCTGTCCATCTCGTTGATATTCCTGTCGCTGGAACACCAGTTGCCACTCACCATTGACGTACTGCATGTACGCTGCGGCAAAACCCCCAGCGGTATCGGATATCTGGTAATCTTTGTAGTCGACCGCCATCACCACGTTGTCATACAGCAGCGAGCTGTTGAACCGGCCATCGTGGTAGACCCGGTAGGTATTGTCATCGAGGCTGGTCACCACTAGCGAGCCGCCCGATAGTGTCCCGGTGAACAGAAAGCTCCCTGCGGCCACATGCTTAGGAATGTCCACATAAGCGGGTACCGCATTGGCCTGGTTCAGGCCATTGTAGCCGAGGAAGTACGCCGACACGCTACTTGAAGATATGCTATTAGCATTTTGTTTAGTGTACTCGATCTCGTATAAGCCTGACCTGACCTTCACCAACTGGGCACTCCCCTTTGCCGGGAGGTGCCCCGACCTGACCAGCACCTCAGCACTGATGGTGTGGGTTTTGGCGAACAGTGCAGGATCAGTGGCAAACTGATGGATGTCAGCACTGCCTTGTCGGGGCTCAAATCCATCACCTACAGACACCAGCCCGGCCTTGAGTTCGAGATCCTTCACCGCCTGCCCCAGCAGCGCCGGTTTTGGACCCATGTAGGTAAAACGCGGTGGATGGAATTCGTCAGCCGCTGGCAAGCCCTGATTAATGATCGGTAAGACCCGCGCCATCACTCCGTCATACAGTTCACCCCATAACTCTCTCTTGCTGCCTTCGGCGCGGTACTTGTCGAACATCTGCAACATGTCCTTGCCGATACTGTCCGCACCCTCTGGTTCGTAACGCGCAGCGACATAGAGGGTTTCGAAGAACGAGTGATAGCCGTTACGGATCATGAAGGCCGCATTGGCCATCTGGAATTGCCAATATTGCTTGACGCTCAACGCGCCACCGAATAATTCCGGTAAGGCATTACTGACGGTCTGGGTGGTCCCGGAAATTCCCCCCACGAACGGGGTGTCCAGGTCATTCATGTAGCGTGTAGCGTCATTCTTCGGGTCCGGACGGAACTGGTTGTAGCTGCGGTATTTATCGTCCTTGATCAGGTACGAATCCTCGTGATACGTCTGCTCCTCAGAGCTGGTATTGAGGATCAGATACGGATCGGGCTGATTCAGCCGGTTATTAATCATGACCTTGCCGTCACCCAGCGCAGCGTGAGGATTGACCGGGACCGCGGCCTTGGAAAAGCTATCGGCTACTGGACGCAAAGCATGGAACAAGACCTGTTTGCGTAAGCTCCTGCCCTCATTGCTCAACAGCACCGCCTCAACCGCCGGACGCAGTTGCGCATCGGCGCTCTCAAGTCCCTGGGAACCAGTCAGTAACAGAGTGAGCAGTTTGTCGTCCAGCGATCGATCAACCGCAGCCTGATCGAAAACCTGTACTTTCGGATTGCTTGGATGCTGTGCCGCATTGGCGCTGGCAACCCGCTGGATTTCCACTTCGATGGCCCGAATGCGCCATTGTTCGTACAACGGTGCCAATAGCCCCCTAGCCTGGGCAATGTCACTTTGCACATAGCCATTTTGCAAGACCTTAACCACAGCCGGGTTCTTCACCAGTCTCGTCGCCAGCCCGAACAGCAGCGGGTCATTATCGCTGCTTCGCCAGACCGAAGCGGCGAACGCCTGTTCCCACAGTGCTTTGTTTAGGTTATTACCCTTGATATCGCGCATGTTGTTACGGAAGTACTCCGGTGCCAACACCCCTGCGGGGGTGATGTGGTTACGTTCGAGCAAACGCACCAGCTGCTGCTCGAACGCCTTGCGATCTTCGCTGCCTTTGAACAGACGACTGGCCTTCGTACCACCGTCACGCAGTTGTTCCAGCTTCTCGAAAAATGCGGCGTTGTATTGATACAGTGTGTCGGTCTGCGCCTTGCTCAAGTGGCTGCTGCTGACCTTGTTGTCGTCAACGTTCATCACCCCAAAGGGCGTCGCGGATAGGTAACCGTTGCCCTGGGGCATTTCCAACAAGTACTGACGACTGGCAAAACCGACTGAACGTTCCAGCTCATGGATATTAACGAAAAGCCCGTCACGGTCCGGGTGGTAACCGTTCTGTCGAAACCCCTCCAGGCCGATAGTCTGGAAGCTAGCGATATCAGCATTCTGGTTGATCAGGTCACTCAAGGCGCTTGCCAATGGTACCTCACGGGTGATGGTGGTATTCGAAACCTGGCCGGATACCTGAATCCCGACCTGGTTCGGCACCTTACGGTCAACGCTGGTCAGCAGCATTTTGCGACCGTTACCCAGCAACTGCGCCTTGAAGCCTTCACGCAAGGTGCTTTCCGAAACTAGGTAGTTGGCGAAGTACTTCTCGACGAATCCGGTTTTGACCAGCACCGAGCGAATTGGCGCATAGGTCGGCGAGCGAAAGGATGGTGGCTCACTCTTGAGCCGGTATTGTTGTTGCCAGGCTAGGGAGCGGGCTGCGGTACCGAAGGAGAAGTTGAATACCTTGTCCGCCGACACAACTAATCTGCCGTTCTCTAGGAAGAAATCTTTGAAGCGGCCATCGGTGCTGGCATTAACTAGTGCGACGTTCATGCGGATGTAGCCAGGACGCTCCTCCATCATCAGCAACGAAATATTTACCGGCAGATCATCGGAGGCCGGAGGCACCGTGGTCAGCCCGCCGAGAGCTGCGGCCTCTTCCGTAGAGGATGCTTTTAGTAAGGCGTTGTAGCGAGCATTGACCCCCTTGTAGGCCTGTAATTCGGAAAACAGCATCACGTATTTTGGGCCGAACAACGTGGAGGCAGCCACCTGCATAGTCAGTTGCTGTTCCAGACGTTTGATCTTGATATCCAGCTTAACCTGCTTGCCTGCCGCGTTCTCTCTCAGAGTCGTCGTATTCAAGGTCTTAGAGCCGCCGGGATTGAGCATGGTCAAAGCTTTACGCCAAGTGCCGTCAAAGTGCGTTATGGCCATCTGCTGTCGGCTGTATAACAGGATGTCGCGGTCCAGTTGCTGCTTGTAAGCGTTGATCGCAGGTGTGCCGGGCACATCGTTCATCTGCTGCCGTCTTTGCTGCAATGTCTGCAACTGGTCGCCGACAGAAACGGGGCTGTCCTGCATCTGAAAATGCTGGGCAGCCAGCACACTCAGCGTACTCTGCTGCATTTCCTGTAACCGCTCGTCTACCTGCCTGATGTAATCGGCACGCTCATCAGACCTCATGTTAAACCATTCGGTCTGACGACTTGCTGCCTCAATCTGTCCATCTATCAGGGTATTGAGCAGGTTCGTGAAGTCTTTGGATATAGAAACCATTGCAATGCTCCTTTGCCTGTTTTTAAGCGAAACCCTTCGCGCTGCGAAAAGCTGTTTGTCGATACAGATTTGACATTCTTCCCGACCTAAAGACCATAACTTTAGGTACGAACGTATTCAGTTACCGCAGGGATTCCCGCACATACGGTCGAATCGAAGGCAGATGTCATTTTGCATTACTTTATTTAAGTGATAGTTACATATCATTGTTATTTATATTCGTGAATATTAGATAGTCAACATTTATTTGCTCTGTAGTTGTAGTCATAATTATCCCCTTTATTTTTCGTTTATATTGCTGATCACATGAGTGATGACATTGAAATATAATTAATTTTTTGTATATTTAAATTAAAATTATCAAAAATATGAATTAGTTACATATGAAAATATTTTTCAATTATATTGTTGCGTTTTTTATAAGACGTTGAATAAATGATAATGAATTTTAGGAAGGTTATTTATTAGTGAATTGTTGTATCTGATTTTTGCGTTAGAGCGCGATATTTAAAAGTTCTACTGCAACTGTCAAGCGACCCAAATTAATATAATGTCTTACGATTGATCGATTAGATACCTGTGTTTAAGTAACATACCTCCTTATTTATCAAAAACCGTCAGAGGTACCATTTGCATAACCTCAAAAAAATTCCTATCTGCAATTAAGGAATTTATATAGAAAGAGCAAATTCAGGCAACAAGGACAATCAATATTGTCTGATTAATATTCTCCTCTTTCCAGCTCAACATCGATATACAGAATCAACTCACGCTTCAATATAAGACCCAAAAACTAAGGAGATACACATGCTAAAAATCCTGCGCCTATGTTTCTTCGTGACAAAAACAAAAGCGCCAACGATCACCTTTGATGAAAAGGTGAATAGATACAATGGTCGGCCACCATCGCCTTACTCAAATGGAAGAGATAGCGACTAAGCAACCGAGCAGCCACTGCGGCTGCCCCGTGGGCACCTTGCGAAGCATCACCAATCTCGACAAACTCCATACCAACAATACGGAACTCGCTTAACAGCCGCTCAAAACAAGCCAACAGAGGATAGTAATTCAGGCCACCCAGTACAGGGGTTGCTGTCTGCGGTACTTCCGTACCAAACAGCACATCGACGTCAAAACTAATGAACCAAGGTAAAGAACGATCCATATTCCTGAATAGGCGCTCGTAGCCCACGGTCTCTGCTTCAAAAGCCGAGAGCATATGGAACTTAGGATCCACTTCTAACTGGAGGTTTTCAGTAGGTTGACAAAAATAATCCCGAATACCAATCTGCCAAATTGATGCAACATGGGGCATACGACGAACCCAGTGCATGACATTAGCATGGCTAAGCTGCAAATCGCAGGGAGTCCCCATAGCATACAAATCAGGATGAGCGTCAAACTGCAACACCCCCAGACGTGGATAACGCTCGCTTAAAGCACTTATGCTGTAGAAAGCTTGGGCATGATCTCCCCCTAGGATTATTGGACATGCATCCCACTCCACAATATTACGGCACACATAGGTAAGCCGTTCACCAACATCGGTAGCACTATCCATACTAGGGCGGTATACGATATCACCGAGATCGAACAGACACAGACGTTCTGGCTCCAACCGAGTACCGAAATCAAGGTCCAGTAAAACACCCTTTCCCGCTGTACCCAGAGGATGTCTCAAGCACTGTACCAACTGGGAACGCACGTGTTGACCACCACCTGCAACCAATATCTCTCCTCCAGTTGTCGTCAAGATAGGAGCATGTAATAACACGGCATCATCGGCCTGGAGTTCATCAAGATCAAAGACGCTAATTGACTGTCCCGCCGGTTCCGAAACAGGTATACAAAGTCCGCCTTCCAAGGCGGTACTCGCATCTTCCGGAAACAGAAAATGGTACTTCACCATAGCCTCAAACACAGAAGTCCCCAGACGCTGGACTATAATTGTTCCGACCAGAACAGCCTCTGACTTTATTTGTTCCAATAATGATCTTATTTTATTGGACACACGCAGTCGCTTAGTGCCTAGGGGAATACTGATCTCTATACGCCCAGGTTCAACAGGATCGTAGCGCAGGCCAGGGTGAACACGGTATCTAAGGTTTACGCGATCCTTCATGAGGTCATCCCTCCTTCCAACCAAGGAAGTAATTGATGAAACTCTAAGGTTCGTGCACAACTGGTTACTGTGCGAGCAATCTCTGGCGATACAAAGTTCCTAGTCAAGCTAATCGTCGGCCCTTCATTCACCACCTCATGCCACCAAGTTGCAGGAATGTATAACAAATCACCTTTGTTGACCTCCAGGTAGCACCACTCTCCTTGATTGCAACGTGTTTCGAGCACTTTTAAGGCTTGAGTTCTCTGTTGCTCATACTCATGGTCCCAGCAAACTGGCGCATGTAAGGCTAATCGTTTCTTGCCCTCAATCACGGCCAGCCAAGCATGAGTTTCCAATACATCGTAATGGAGAGCTGTGCCCGAACAATCAGCACCGATGAATATCCATAGAAGAGGCTTGAACAACTTCTCCGGAATGCCTTGTAACAGATCACCAATAGCAGGTATAGGCTCATTAAAGTCCTGCAACATATCTGGGTTATGCTCAAAGAATCGCCACCCGGAAGCATACAAGTTAGCCAATCGCCCTTCACCGCTTTTCAAAGCCTGAATATATTCACACACAGGAACTTCAACCTCGAACTCGCCATTTGCATTACTCAGTGCTAGCTTCTGTTCCTGCATCCCTGCAAAGAATTCCCAACTCCAGCGCCGGTGAGCAGACCAGTCCAAAGTGACTCCTTTTAGCAAAATAGGTGACATCAATATCATTTCACTCATTCTTAGGATCCATTGATATTAGTTCCGGCACAGATTGGTCTTCACGATGCAGTAAACGCTGAAAAAGGCCATTGCGTGCCTCCAATTCACTCGGTGTTCCTATATCAACAATCTGCCCTTGTTCCATGACCACAATCAGATCAAAGCGACTCAATGTCGCAACACGGTGGGTTACAACTATCACCGTACGTTCTGGCATTTTATCGAGCAAATAATTGAGGATACGAGTTTCGGAAATTGTATCTACCGAGGATGTTGCTTCATCAAAAATAAGTAATGGAGATTTCTTAAGCAAAGCGCGCGCAACACTCAGACGCTGCCGTTCACCGGTGGAAATTGATGCTCCACGCTCTCCGACCAAAGTATCCAGCCCCTGAGGCAACCCTTCCACCAACATCATAGCTTGCGCCATTGTCAGCGCATGAGAGACTTCTTCAGCGCTACTGACAGCAGAACCATAGGTTACGTTTTCCCGTACAGAACGGTTGAACATCAAAGCAGATTGCAAAGCTTCACTCGACACTCGATGCAAACTGCTCATCGAAAACTTGGCTAAAGGCAATCCATGCAGTTCCACTGTACCGGAATCCGGTACCATATCACCACGCAGCACAGCTAACAGAGTAGACTTCCCTGATCCCGAAGGTCCCACAATGCCTACTTTGGTACCCGGTTCGATACGCAGGCTAACATCACGAAGTACAGATGTTGCACCATAACTGCTACACACGTTGGATAACACAATTTGTCCGGGTACCGGTAATATTGGTGAAGACTCGTTTGATTCAATGTCCACCGGAATTGAGGATAATTCTCGTAAACTGGACCGCAGCACCCCCAAAGAGTCAAAAATATCAACAAAATGAAATGCAACGGACTCAAAGTGCCAGGATAGCGAAATGATAAGGGAACAGGTCGTGATTAGCTGGGGCAGTGTCAGTTGACCTTGCCCATATTGCAGACCAATATAGAGCAAGATAGCCATTCCAAATAACCATTTGTAGGTACTTTCAATCAGCAACACAAATACCCAGTAGCTACGTACCTGCCGACAGGCGTAAAGATCTTGTCGCAATGCCTGACTGAAACTGTGTCGCTCCGAGCGATAAGCAACAAAGCTCCTGATCAAAGGTACGTTAGTCACTATCTCCGCCAGATCTGAGATCACTTTGGCATGAGCATCGCTGGCGTCCTCAACAATATTCATACCGGTATAGGCTAAATAACTAGAAAGTAATAATGCCGTTATCATCCATATCCCAGCGGCCATTGCCATAGGTGCTGATACGCTGGCCAACACCAATGTAGTGAGAAGCGCCACAGAGAGTAACTTGACCACTGTCTGCGCCACCAAACCCACAACGTCTTCCAGGCTATTAGAAGCTAACTCAACACGTTCGACAAGATTGCCGACAGAGTTCTCCGCTAGACCCATCGGCTTAGCATGCATCAGTCGAGTGGTAAGATGGTCTGCCACACCAATACGCAGATTTTGACTGGAGTACAACAAGGCCAAGCTGTGAAGAGCTTGTAACAGAGGTGCCGCCCCCCAAAGTGAGATAATAATGGCAAGCATCATCAACACTTGTTCCTGCTGACCTTGCAAGGCTAGCGCAGTCAACCCACCCAGCACATAAGATTGGCCAACATTACATACAGTACCCAGCACGGTAGCGACAATCATGATAATGGTACTTACCGGGGCACAAGCCAAGATTGCTGCACGAATGTACTGATATATACTGTTACCTGACTGTTCAAGCGGAATCGCCTTTGGCTTGGCAATATCTAAAGAGGCCAAGCGAGCAATGCTATGCCGCCAGACCGATTGAAAAATGGATTGCATTAGGGTCCTCATAAGGGCTCAATTAATAGGCCACCCAAACGAACTATCATTCTGACGAGTTCAGCCACAGCCGCGGGACTAATCTTTCCAGCAACACTGCGCTCCAGTACCTCATAGGGTACTCGCTCACCAGAATTCAACAGTTCACACAAGGTTGCGAAGAGCTCATTAGGACGCCCCCATATCACTCTACGCCTAATCAATAGTGCCTGCTGGCTGCCGAGATTCATGCACAGCAAAGGGCAACATGGATGAATACGCAAAGTGCTGAGACGCAACTCTGCTTCATTCACTGGAGCAACCACTACCGTACTCAACTCGGGTGGCGTTATGATGAAGCCATTGCTACGTACTGCCAAACGCCTGAGCTGAACCAGTTCCTGCAAAGAGATAGGTTGTTCAGCCACTGCCGCAAACGACTTATCATCCGGTGCAAATAAACGCAAACCTTCCGCGGCAAAATCTATTTACAAGCTCATGCAGTAATTCTCATAAATTTTTCAGCCTTCAGACTCTGTATCTCATACATCATGCCGGGCTTATAACGCTTGATCTGGACCAGTTGTTCATAGTATTCAGCAAATTCTGCCAGTGCTTCATCTCACTGACGCAGCTCCTCTGCTTGTTGACGAGCAACAAAATGTTGATGCAGTAGATACGCGCGCGTTAAGGGCATTGTTCACAATTGCCGAAAATTCATCGATCTCTATTGACAAAGGCTCGTATCGCAAACACCCCAAGGTACAGTCGAACAGTGCTTCCAGGCGTACCATAAATTCAATTGCATCGCGTGGAGGGATCTCCAGCCGCCCGCGCCCGATTAATTCTTCTACACTATCACCTGTCGTATCGCAGGCGACTTTGATAATTAATTGCCGAATGTAATTCACTGATATTGACATGATTTCTCCCAAAATCTTTCTGCATGATAGGCTGGCTGATATTGACATCAGGTTGAAAAGTCATACTCAAGCCTCCGTGCCTATGGCACGAATAATAGCAATAGGGTCAACTTCATCCAGTTTAAAACGACCTTTCTCCTCTGCTGCGGTGTGAATCAGAGCACGTTGAATATAGGTTTCAATTTCCTCAGTTATGCCATAAGGCACCAACCCAAGCTGTTTGACGCATTGCTGGCATTGGCTGTCAGAGAGTAAATTAGCATGATAAGCGAGTAGGTATTCCTTGCAGCGCTTAAATTTACTTTGCCAGCCTGCAACTTCATCTGCAATCGTGGCGGCAGAGCTTGCATTCACAGCGATTTCAGGTACATGGTGTAATACCAAATCGCGCAAAGCTGCATTTTCTGGCTCTTCAATTAGCTGTTGCAATGTGGCAGTCAAGTCACGACGATGCAACAGACTTACACCTATTCGCTCAGCGGCAACAGGTGATAGCGGCTCTTGTACCATCCTCAACAGTGTCTGCTCCGGCCACATCGCTGAAAGCAGCAATCCCAATTGCCCTGCTGTGGTGTGAAGGACATGCCATTGATTTTGGTCAGCTTCTGTTTTCTCCAATTCTTCAGCCATACAATGAAAAGCTTTCCAGGCACCTTCAAAACCGGCAATGCAAGCTCCAATTACCTCATCACGTACAAACTGGTTCAGACAGAGTGCTGCTAGAGTTGTGGCAAAGGGCAATGAATAGACTGTGATACGTTGAATAGAAAAATCAACCGCTGCTCGGTAAGCGGCATAAGCACGAAACAGGTCACGCCAAGGAGAATGACCAACCATTTCATATACATGTGAAACTTCATCGTTAGGAACATACGAGAAGTCGTAAGCTGTATCGAACAGCACTCGTAACCAGAGCACCAATTGATGGAGATCCTCAGCTTGCCAACGGGCACCATCAGTACGCTGCATGCGCAAGAAAAGCGTCCAAGTTCCTAACTGGCAGACTCGATTCGGTGATACTCGCCATATGGGTTTCCATTCGACAATACGCAATGCCAACGCTTCGAATACATGTAAACGGCCAATGTCCTCTTCCGGAGCGTTCGGTAGTTCGGCAAATTCAACGATCAATTCCTTCTCATTAAAGAGGAAGCTGGCCTTATGTACTACAAAGGGGAGTGAAATCTCTAGAATGTTCCGTGTTAACCTCAGCAGGCAAGAGCGTGCATCACCAAAGCCATCTGCGATATTTATCAGTTTGCGTAGGGGAGCAGGCAGTTCAGAACCGGAGTGAGCTCGAAAGTGAGCCAACATCCACTGATGTAAAAGATTATGTAGTTGATGAGCATTTTCCATAGGCAGTTGATCAGGCATCATATTGCCAGCAATGGGTATTAAAACTTGCCAGCGCAAGAAGTCGTCGCCCAAACATTCCACCATGTCTTCTTTTAACTCAAGCAAAAAATTGTCTGGCATGGGTTGATAACGAACATGCTCTATCCACCTTAGGAAAGAACGTAATGCCGCCGCCTCCGTGGCAGAAAGAGTCGACAGTTGGGCAAATGCAATCCAACCACTTAGCAAATCCAAGTAACGCTGATGTGTACTGGGATCACGCCGATCGACCACATCGATTAATACCGCTTTAAGCACTTGATCATAAGTATCCACCAAGTCAATGCGACAAAGGCCCTGCAATGTCGGTAAGTTTGCTTTATGTAGAGTCTCCATTAGGCTAGCGGTGGCTTGCAGTAAATCAGCAACTTCGCTGGCTCCAGCTAATGCAGCGGCAGCCTTAAAACATCTCAAAGGAGTTAAAAACGCCAGATAGGCAGCACATGCTTTTGGGGCACACACCAAACTAGCGAGTGCAGTCGGTGCTAGTTGGCCGTGATGTATTATCTCTAATAGAGAGGCCGGAGAAAGCGTAGATTCTGCTACATTGACCAGAGTATATACAATATTTAACCGTTCAGTATCCTCGTAAATGGACAGAATTTCTGTATCTGCAAGTACATGGAGTATACATTCTAACAACAAGCGTGCATCGCTATACGGTGCAGTTATCGCAGCATCGACCAATGACGTTAATTGGATAGACGGCAATTTTTCAATCCATGCTTCAGTTTTAATTAACTGCATAATTAAGCACAGATCATTGAATCGGGTGAGCCTGCCTGCAAGCGTTGGGATAGCTTTGCATAAGCGCGGTAACACAGATTGCGGATTGCTTTTAGCGGTAAGAGCACAGAGATAATCTGCCGTTGCATCAGTTGTCGGCCAATCAGAGGGGAAAAACTCAATAGCTCTCTCTCCTGCCTGTGCGAGGAGCCAACCTGTTAAACTGGGGCTTCGGATAGCATTACCATTTTGTAGCCAAGTGTCTGTTGGGAAAACCGTGCGTCGTTTAAGTGTGGTGTAGGTCTTTTCCGTTAACACAGGTAAGCCAATCAACGCATTTTGCAGAATATCGGTAACACGTTGAGATGTAAGCTCCGTTATTCGCAAGGATTCACTGTCGTCAAACACACATTGTACTGAGATAGGCAAATTAACCGATTCGGCTGTTTCCGTTTTCAATTCGATAAGTGGCTTTTGTGCACTAAAGTAGGCCAATTCCCCCATACTATCAATGACTACCCAAGGAACAGCGGGTATATCCGTTAGTTGGGTAAGAAAAACCGGCAAATTTTGTTGTCGGAACATGATACCAGCATGTTCACTACCCACCCCAGATTCAACGAAGACAGCGGTAAGAGCCGTTTGCACAGACAGGGGAAGACGCAGGTAACGAGACCAAGCATCGTTCAATGTCGATGCAGAAAGGAAGCTACCTAAAGAGGGAAAAGAAGGGGGTAATAGCGCTGCCACCGGTACTGCTCGCATACAATGCGCCAGCTCGGTGCGTACTTCGGCGGTTAACCGTTGAACACGACGTTCAAGCGTGTAACCAGGAGCAGGACGCACCTGTACTAACCAAAGTTTATCTACGTTCACTTGACGTAATTGTGTGCCATACCACAAGGGAGCGGCTAATGTTGGCCAATGATAGGCGACCGAGTTTACCCTTGAACCGGGCGATTGCGCCGCCGCAAAGCCAAAACCAAACGCCATTTCTCCCCGAACGCCATTAGAACCGGCTAAGGTCAGTCCGGTGGCCGATACCAATCCATGATCTGTTTCCAATACCCACTCAGTATCCAACGCAATTTCAGAAAAGTGCTGATGTAACTGCCTGATAATTTTGTACAAACTATGACATACATCAGCTGTCAGATAGGGTGCCTGTAAAAGTTCCACTTGAGGTGGAGTGCCTTGAATCAACCGCTGAACAAAACAAGTGACTGGCTGTGGCTGATAATCAGGATTGATTAACCGTTGTTGTGCGATAGCTTGAGGTTCAAAACCACTGAAAGTAACCTCAGCAACAGTGTCGGCAAAATCTGCTGTACGATGGCAAATGACACTCGCATAGCCACCCGCATTGACGAAAATATCACCATCTTCCAGACCTGCACTACGAACAATCCAGGGAGGTGGACCACATACTTCCTCTACTTGTTTTACCCAATCGTGATGCTCCGTAATATATTTGCTGTAGATGGTGCGTAACAGCTCAGCATCAGCATGTGGAGAAACCGCGGTGATGGCAAACGCTTTATCGGCAGGAAATGCCAACAAAGGGGGAATAAGAGCCGAAAAATCGACGTGCCGGGCGAGCTGTTGTAATCGTTCAAATTTTGCAGTCATACGTTTTATTTTCTTACCTTATAGAGCCAGAATCCCAAATGAGTTTTCACGTTGACAAGGGCGAGTCGCGATTTTCTTCCCATCGCTTGATTTATGCCAACACTAACAACATCGCTAATTAAGCCCCTAATAACACAAATATTACCAGCTCGATAGTCAATATATGGGAAAAAACAACTGTTAATTTTTCCTTGTCATAGTATCGATGTCGTTTATATAAAAAACTGGTCACACGTGCTTGTGTGTAATCTTAGTTTCTACCTCCGGTTTTACTTCAATTATAGGTTGTTCAAACGTTCTTAAAGAATTGCCTATACCCTATGGATTCCAAGATGAATCGCGACGGCAAGGGAGCGAATCCCCGGGAGCATAGATAACGATGTGACCAAGGTGAGAGAGTGTAGCCAACAAAGAGGCAACTTGAAAGATAACGGGTATAGAATTATTAAAATTTGACGATTGAGTATTGAATTCATTAAACACAGGTTCCACCTTGTATTTTTTCGAATCGTCTCTATTTTAAATAGAGTGGCAAGACTATTCTTGCCACCTACTAAACTACAATTAGCTAATCATGGGAATATAATAATGCTCTTCATCATCCCAAGTTCACTTAATAATCCCACTATTCCCATATATATTAGTCACCTTTACATTCAAACTATCGTTGACAGATTTCTATCCTAAAGCCTCACCTCTTACCTGAGGTAAAATAAATTCGTAGCTAACTAGTTTGAATAATTGATGAATAGTCAATAGATCCCAATACACTAACAACAACTTTCCATACCGGGCGTACCATTAACACCCGTAGAATATTCCTTATACCTTGCTGGTGGATTTGTTAATTTTCCTTTTACTGCAATTTGTTGAGTGTTGATAGTACCTTTATTTGTAATATAAAGAGGAATAACTTTTTTTAGATCGAAAATAGAATAATGAATGTTGAAGAGATTGAGCCATCGCTGTTTGATGCTGTCACTTTCACGGTTTCGACTCACCAATAGAGGCCACTGAAGGGGCTGTATAAAGTCCTGAAGCACTGATACTACCCAGATCTACAGGGCTGATTGACCATTTAACATTCTTAGCTGGGGTCACAGTAAATTGTTGGGTTTTATTGGCAGACAGAAGTATCTCTGCGGGTTCAACTTTCAGACCTGTCAAGGTAGGGCTAATATCGCCGAATAAGACCAAATCTCCAGGAACAGCAATCTGATCAAATTCCAAAACTTCCGAGTTCGGAAACAGAATATGCTGAATATAAAATGTATTGATATCAGGTAATTCGAAAAAACCAGTCTTATTAATTTTATCTGTGAGCTGATTTGCCATCTTCTCTGTTCCATTACTTTCAATAAGACTTAATCTACTATGTTCTGACTTAATACATTTAACGGTTATCTTGCCAACCGTTGAAAATGAAATAATATTATTTTCCTTCAGAGAAACTTCAGCCTTGCATTTCCCATCACAGCTAAAAGTGTAATCATTTAAATAATCTTGATGTATCCACCCTGCCGGGCCGTAATAACTCCAAGATGCTGAGAATCGATGATTATAAGTATGGTTCTCAGGGAATTGTAAAACAACATGCTTACTTTCATTATCTTCAACATCAGCAGCTATAGTAAATTTATTAAATGGCAGGTGAGCAACCTGCACCTCTCCTTTCTCATCACAGCTCTTATATCTAGTCGTTGAGTCTAAAAAAGTTACAGAACCATCTATAATTTCATTTGTCGGTGTATATCCTCCAGTAAACTGCAAAGTTACAGGACTATTCTGCCCTGAATTGATGGTTGTAAAAGCAGCATCATCAATATATTTTTTAAAATGTTCAGCAAATATATTACCGAATAGGGTTGCGTTCCCAATAATGAGAGCTGCCGATTTTCCTTCTGGAATAATGTAAGGATAGTTATCTCCTGGCAGGTTACCCCCACCTGCATTATAATTAGTGGCAATAAAAAGCAGTACAGCTCCATCACCATAGTTTTTAGAATCTCGTAATGTTCCGCTAGGGGCTGGTTGTGTGCGAACAATAAATTTTTTAGGATAAAGTCTATTTTTACCATTATTAGGCTTTAATACACCTAGAATATATTCATTAGGATTAGACTGAATATATTGCCTAAAATACTGCACAATCTCTGCTGGAGCATCATTTAATCCTTCTATATCCAGTAAAGTACCTTTCTCAAATTTGATGACAACCTTACCACTATTCTCAGAGACCCCATTACCGATATTCTCAACAACCCCATTACCATATTCCAGATTTACATTAAGCTTGATAGCATAATTATTCGCTGGACTGATCTTTTCCCATTTAATAACTTGACCATTAGAGTTTGTATAGACAATCGAACCAGAAATAAATTTCATAGTTGCTGTGGCCTGACTGGCCGTAATTTTGGAATCCTCAAATGAAATGAGTGGCACACCTAAAACGACATCCTGGAGTTTTATTCCATACTTCTCATTTTCAAAACTTATGGGAGGATATTGTACCCCCGCAGCTCTCTTTTCTATATATTGCTGAAGCAATAATTGATTAACTTTATTTCGATCATAAGCAACAACGGCATCCCAACCCAACGCAACACTACGCATTCTTAAAGAGTTAATTATATCATTTGCGTTACTCATTACATCCTCCATCTATTTAAATAACAAATATAGTTTTAACATAGTAAAAATAGTGGCCAGTCAATTTAAATAGAGACTACCCATGCCACTAATTATCAATAAATTAACAATCCCAGATACAGAAAATCTAAGTCATTACTCCATACAACATTATTTTATGAATAAATCATTCATAGAAAATTAATAGCCCACCTGAAAAACACCCAACAATATAAATATTAGGCGATAAAAATAAACCCTCTTTAGTTTAATCCCCCGGATGATTTACTCAACACTTCCGACAAATTCAATTAACGATTAAATATTAACATTAACACTACCTTAATATACTATAAAAATAGAAAACCCATTCCAACAACCTAACTATTAACTACTATATCACTATCAATAAATCTTAACCATAATCTAATAGTTCACATCTTTAAATATAATAAATTAATGTATTATCAAAAACAGTCAGCGACAGCGGATTATATACTCCGCCGAAGAAGTTCGAGGGTGGTTACCATTTTGTCAGTATTATTGCCAGTTTGCCGTCAGGAGAAGAAACGCGAGCCGTTGTCTGCTTGGCTAGTCAAAATACGATAGCTGAGTTTAAAGTGACGCCTTCATACGCTTTAAATATTACTCCACAGAAAAAAGTCACCTTTACAACAAAAAGTGAAGATTTTGAAGGTAATTTATGGGAGATTTATCCGAAGAAAGGGAGCATAACGGATGTAAGCTACAAAGAAGAAGGTGATTTCTCAGTTTATACCCGTCTTTGCTATGCTCCCGGGGATTCACTCCCTTGCCACCGTGATGCATCTTTAAATCAATAGGGTATATACAGCAACGTATCAGAGCCCCATAGAACAAAACCAGCGGATGCAATGTTTTGTCCGGGTCATGCAAAAGAATAAACCGAAACGTTCTGGATATGCTGTAGTTGATTTAATTCCTTAATTGTTTTAAAGAAATTTTACAAGGTAAGCTCAGCTTACCTTGTAATCCAAATAGAAGAGTGCCTCATCAAGTTATTCTCTTCATCCTTTAATTAAATGCCGTATGCCAACGGAAGAGGGCGATCTTGGATAACGGTTTTCATGACGAGTGTAGATATTAGGCGCTGAACACCGGGCATACTAGACAACCGTTCGTCATAGAGCTTCTGAAAAGCTGGCAGATCATGCGTAACGACGTGCATGAGATAGTCAGGATCACCGAAAAGCCTTTGCGCCAAGATAATCTGCGGTATTTCCGTAACGGCGTCTTCAAATGACCTGATTGCCAACCTGTCCCCTTCACGCAAGGTTACGAACACAATCGCGGAAAAGTTAAAACCAAGGCTGCTGGGATCAAGATGGGCACGATAGCCTCTGATAATCCCCGCTTGTTCCAGTGATCGTACCCGGCGATGACATGGTGAAAGGCTGAGACCTACCCGTTCAGCAAGGTCGGTCACGGAAAGACGACCGTCCGCCTGTAGCTCAGCAAGAATCTTGCGATCAATCTTATCCATTTGGAAGGATCTCTCTTTTATCTGCATCAAAACAATCAAAGTTGGAAACACATTTTAACGATAGAAGGATATTCTTTCCACTGACGTAAACAGCCCGGATGTACTTATATTTTTCATCAAAATGGTAATCCGGTAGTGAGAATAATAAGGTGGAAAAAATATGTGTATATCCTCATGTTGCAGGAATCTTTCAGACTGGAAGACGCTAAAATTTGTGACTAGAGAAGCTGTAACCCTGCAATCTGATTGGGGGGTAAAACTATGGAGTTAAGTCTGTTTGCTGCATTCTGGATTGTATCCGTTCTGTTTATCATCACTCCAGGTGCAGATTGGGCTTACACCATCTCTGCGGGTATGCACGGTCGCGCAGTACTTCCCGCGGTCACGGGATTACTGTGCGGGCACCTCATTGCGACAATTGTTGTGGCAGCTGGTGTAGGAGCGATTGTTGCTGGTACGCCAATAGCTCTGACAGTGTTAACAGTAGCCGGAGCGGGTTACCTGCTGTGGCTTGGCATCAACATGATCCGTCATCCTTCCGTACCTACAGCAAGCAATGAGCGGGAGGTAGGTTCCAGGTCCCAATGGGCGATAAAGGGACTCTGGGTCAGTAGCCTGAACCCAAAAGTCTTCCTGCTATTTCTGGCACTGTTGCCGCAGTTCACCAATCCAACAGCCGCCTGGCCGATCCCGGTACAAATTATGGCACTGGGTCTGCTTCACATTTTAAGTTGTGGCGTAATTTATCTGATAGTCGGATACGGTTCCCGAGCAATCCTAAAAACCCGCGCACAGGCCGCGCACATTGTCAGCCGGGTATCCGGCGCTGTGATGATTATCATCGCGGTACTCTTATTGGCAGAGCAGTTCATCTGAGAATGTAACAAATGTCTGATATCACAATCACACAATTGAAGAGTATGAAACAGTGCAGCGAAAAAATCGCCACATTCGTTCCGTTGGACTTCAACCCCTAAGATGACCGGTTGTAGTACCTCAGTCCTTCACCTTCTCACTTGCACCTGCCAAGCAGCGAAGCATTTTGGAAAACACCGATGATGTAGAACTTGTGTCAGCGGAGAAGCCCTTGTAGTGCTCTGCACCACTAATAAAAACTCAGTCCGATTGGTAAAATTTTGTTGCACAATTCGGACTGAGTTTCCTTCTGGTAATTCACTATTTGGAGTGAATTAATTAGGTTTGAACCCCGTATAAAGTTATCGGAATCCAGTTCCCGGGTTGACCAGTTGCGACAGATTATTTAGAGCTCCTGTTCTGTCAAAGGCACCCGGCTGGCGTAATGCATCTATGAGCAAGTTAAGCATCTCATCCGTCACATGTTCCATAACGAAAAGATGTGCATACTCAATCCCATTTTTTGTCTCAGTAGAGAGAGAGAACTCTTCAACAATGTCGTTGTTAGGACAAAGGAACAGGATACTGAGAGAGAGTGGCGAGCGATGGACGTAAAGATCACGACCAAGTTCCGCATTCAATGCCTGTAGTTTCTGATAAGCGCTCTCACTCATCTGGAGTTGATGTACGATTTTTTCAATCTGGTCTTTATGGGAGTATTTAGTCAGGTAGTGCCAAAGAATCAAGGCCGAAAAACCATTTCGCGAGCCCGCTAATGTGGAATCCTGAGCGCCTATATAATCTACAGTTAGGAAATTCAGGAGATATTTTTGTTTTGTTAAATAAATGCCGGTAGGCCACGGAGCACCCATTTCCTTGTGTCCGCTGGTCACGATAGAATGAACTGGGTTTCTGAAATCAAATGAAGGAAGATGTCCCTCACCAATATCTATTCCCTGCTCTCTCGCTTTCTCTAAAAACGGACCATACGCAGCCCCCAAAGCACCGTCAATGTGGAACCAATAGCCATTCCGAAGGCTTTTAATAACTTTGCCATTTTCCAAGGTAATTTCAAGAGTCCGCTCTTTGAGGCCGTGCCGCTCAAGTATCGGTAGTAGCAGATCAATCGCGCCACTTACATCATCAAGCGCACCTTTAAAAGAGGTTCCATAGTTGAAGTTTACCACTATAGGGAAACCACGTGATGCAAAAAAATCCACCAATACACTAAGCTTAGCTATATCAACAGATCCCGTTGGGAGGGACGGAACCTTTGTCGGCCATTTTCCATCACTCGTCTTGATGGGACATTGCCCTGGATAAAGAGACTCCCCTAGTTTGGAGAAAGTGGAGAGCGCCAAAATATCTTTTGCTTTATCAATTGAGTAATGTGTATCTTCGGAATAAAAAAGTACGGGTGTAAGCGAGTTCTCGTTACCACCTACGAACTCCCCTTGTTCAAGGGAGCTGTTCGCATTCGAATCAACCCAGAGAACTTTTGCAGCTAGATAATCACGCGCATTGCGCAGTGCATATAAATTCCCCTCAGTGCTTCCCATTGACAACACATAGCCCCAGTATGCCTCGCCCGGAGTGGTGCTATCTCTGCCAGGAGCGTTCCAAAGTTTAGCAAAATAATCCAGTACGGCACGCTCAACAAACTTTGAGTTAAGTCTGAAATTGCCCGCCATAAACGGGTCGCCAACATTATTTAACTGAACATCTAAGTACTTGCTAAATTCCGATGAATAGTGGAGTTCTTGGTTGGCTTGATAGCCAAGAAATTTTTCTCGCGTTTTCTTTACATACGAATCTAACTCTGCCAGGGCCTGCCCTCGTTCAGCATCTGTTAATCCGTGTTCAGATAGTTCAAACAGAGATTCGTTAATTGCCACATAAGTTTCATTATTCATATTTGGCTCCAATGTAATGATCTATTAAGGCAAACGGTATGTTAAGCATGGGTTATATCTTGAGAGCGCCTCCTTAATTGTTGGCTTGTTGCTGAGGTGGAATTAATAAAAATAATTTATATAAACATCCCTGTGTTTCAATCTCTTTTTTCCTGACACATTGTAAACATCAAGCATTATCAACGGCTGACATAGTGATAATACCCATTTTGAGTTAGATTATATATAAATAAAATCAATTAATTCATTACTAAACGAATGGATAAAAAGCAACAAATGCAATGGAGTCAATATGGTGTTCATTATTTATTGCAACGCGAACAGCCATATTAAACGGTGAGCTAGAAACACAATTTGGGCGCTGGTACCCAAGAGTAAAATTAGGGGAAGAAACAGAGAACCATTGTGGAATGAAAACACGAGAAAAATCGTCGATATCAAAGAAAAATTCGACTAATACAACTAATTTGTCCATGCCTGTTCCTTATTTAGATCTTTTTTTCTTGGTCGAAAGTTCTGATCTTGGAACAGGCGCTTAATTCAATTTTTTTATCAAGAATTCAGATATTTACAAGCTCATGCAATAATTCCCATAAATTTTTTCAGCCTTTTTGATCATACTTAGCAGCAAACCCTTGGGAACGGACCAACTGATTCATTACTTTTAGATCTACCAATAGATCGTCAATATCGTTATCTAACAGACGCTGGTGCATTTCGCTAAATACTACGCTCATTTCCTTTATCCCTTGATAAGTCAGGGATTTCACCTCTTCGAATTGGGCGCTATCAGCACTTTGCTCCTCTAACGAAACACAACGCTCCAATGCTTTGACAATCATTGGCAAATAACGGTTGAGAAATAACTTACCGGGAGTGACATCCCTGGCATCAGCCTGCATACAGTCAATGATCGCCTGCGTTTTCTCCTCAATCAGGTTAACCAATTCCTGCATCTCATACGCCATACCAGACTTATAACGTTTGATCTGAGCCAATTGTTCATAGTATTCAGCAAACTCTGCCTGTGTCTCATCTTGCCGACGCTGCTCCTCTGCCTGTTGACGAGCAACAAGCTGTTGTTGCTGTTGCAGCGCTTTCTGCCGTCGAAAATTATTCCAAAGCTCAATCAACACCGTTACCAGCACAACGACAAAAAATACGACACCAAACCAAACAGGAATCGCATGGGCATCAATTCTAAACAACGCGACAATAGTACTCGCTGTCATCAGTAATAATGGGAACCTGCTTACCTCTAGTTTACGTTGTCTGATAATCGTGATGAGCAAAGCCGCCAGCCCGCCAAACAATAGTGCGGCAGCCCACAGCCCCGCCAGCGGGCTCAACACCACCACCAACCAACCGGCCAAAGTCGCGGGCCTATGTGGACGTGACGGATAGAGAGCCAATAATCCAATATAGACTGATAACACCACTATGCTGGAAATATGACCATCACCCGCAGGCAAGACCAAAAAAGACCAAGGAGTATACAGAACAACACAAGCCAGTATAAAAGCGAGGACAAAGATTTTGATATGAAACAGTACACGTGATAGAGACCGCTTGATGCTACCGAACAGAGATATTACTCCCTGTTCCTGCTGTTGTGCCGCATCACGGTCAGACGATGATTGAGGTGTAGGCATAGGGTATTTTACTCCTCTTACTATTATCCATTACTGTCAGGAAAGCACCTGATAAGGTCGCTAATATTGTGCATTAGCCGCCGCAGTTAAACGCTGACGTAAATTACCTTCCATTGAGGAGAGCTCTTTCTCAATTTCAGTCCGCTTAATGCGCGCTTCTGACGCAATGCGCATTGTATCCTCAATCGTATTGACTAAACGGCTCTGCACATCGCGCAAGGTTTCAATGTCAACGATAGAGCGTTCCACTTCAGTAGCCGTTGCAATGCTGCTCTGTTGCAGGATTTCAGCATTTTTGCGTAATAATTCGTTGGTCGTATCGGCCACCTCTTTTTGCAATTTAGCCGCTCGACTCTGAGCTTTCAGTGACAGATTGAGTACCATCTGACTTTTCCAGATTGGTAATGTAGAAAGGATGCTACTTTGGATCTTTTCCGCCAGTTGCTGGTTATTATTTTGTACAATCCGGATCTGTGGGGCAGTCTGTATAGCAATGGTCTTTGACAGTTCCAGATCGTGAAGACGGCGTTCAAAACGATTAATATTCTCCAGCAGATCTTTAACACTCTGCGCATCCATCATATCTTGAGACGTCTCAGCCTTTCTCTGCAATGAGGGCAACTCCACCGTTTTAATCTGCCGCAACTTCTGTTTGCCCGCTTCAACATAGAGCGATATTTCTTTATAAAAACCTAGATTGCGATCGTAGAGTTGATCTAACACCGTGGTATCACGCAGCAAATTAAGCATTGCACTATCCAAATGAGTGGCAATGGTATCGACCTGTTGTGTTAGCGTCTTTTGATCAATCATAGTGCGTTCAACTTTCTTAAAAATCCCGCCGATCAACGGTAATTTTCTCAGAAAGCGACTACTTTTCTCTTCTGGGGACAGCGCATCATGCTCACGAATAAACATGACCAAATCCGAGAGTTTTTGGCCTACCTCATCAGCTTCTTTGGTTTTTACATTCTCCAATAACGTATCAGCAAAACGGGCAATCCCTCCCATAGGCTGAGCACCATAGCCGATCACCGCCGCAGGTTGCGAAATATCGATCTTTTCTATTAGCGTGTTGATGTGCTCCTGATCAATCAGAACAGTTGACTCGTTGATAGCCATATCACGACCAAATGATGGGATAGGTGTAACTTTAGTACTCATAACATAACCCTGTTAGCTGAATCGATAAAATTAATTGCGTGGAAAATAAGGAATTATCATATAGCGTCTACGATGTGTTTAAAACAAATTCTACTTTCTAACCTGCCTGTAAATATTAAACATTAGCGAAAAATACCTGCATAAACCCGCGTTGTAAGCTAATTAGGTAACCTTAATTGTACCGAATACGTAACGCTCCCTAACCAGGCAGGAGTTATTCAACAACGATATTTTTGTCAAACTCATCTAATGAACAGATTTCAGCGAATTTCCTTCATTAACGTAGAAGAAAAACTTAAATTATTTAATTCACATTATTATCGGTATTATTGTAATAATTACTCCTAAGCGAGTTTTGGATTATAGTAAATAAAAATATGTCAATAAAACCAGCGCATATACCCTATAGATTTCAAGATGCATCGCGACGGCAAGGGAACGAATCCCCGGGAGCATAGATAACTATGTGACCGGGGTGAGTGAGTGCAGCCAACAAAGAGGCAACTTGAATGATCTCCATTTCGGATAAAATCAAGCATCTTCAATGACTACGGGTATATACCCTATGGATTTCAAGATACATCGCGGCGGCAAGGGAGTGAATCCCCGGGAGCATAGGTAACTATGTGACCGGGGTGAGCGAGAGCAGCCAACAAAGAGGCAACTTGAAAGATGACGGGTATAGATTATATTGAAGGTGATTATTCAATATAACAGGGTTAGAATCATGAAAAATTTGTTTGTTATTATGTTACTTCTCTCCGTAATAACCGGGTGCTCCGGTAAAAATAACCCAAACAGACAAACACAAGCAGAAGAGGGATTGAAATTTGCATTTTCATCCGGCGGCAATTTTATCTTAACTCACGCTTGTACCGATAAAATCGATTATTTAGGGCCAGACGAAGGGGGGAATGACCAGATAGAAATAGCGATAAAAAACGATAAACAATGCTTTGCTCACTTTGATGCTTTAATCAATAAAAACATCGGCACCCAAATGACAATATCATTTAAAGGTACTCATCTTGTCACAGCGACTATTCAAACTTCTTTAAATCCTTCATTCAGAATGGGGGTAAAAGATAAAGAGCAAGCCATGAGTATTATGAGCGCACTAAAAAATTAAATTGTTTTTGATATTAAAGCAGCCGCATCCCGCCTCGAAATCTCCGCCCAATATTGGACGGAGATTTCCGACAATGTTGACTACAAAGAGATAACCCGTCGTGCGGCACCTATCGCACTGGTTCCATAATCTATCGCATTGGCGATCCCGGTTGTGGTCAGAACCCTGCCTCTGATCTGATTACCAATCATGCCAGCAAGATGATCTATACCACTACCAGCAGCACTTAGCCCTCTGGAAACCCAACTGTCTCTTCCCATCACTCTGTGCAGACCAGTTCCAATGCCACCGGCAAGCCCGCCGAGAACACTAAATATCGGCTCAAAGACAGGTCTGGCTATACTGAAATGCACTAATTGTCTGGCTAAACCGGCGGCATATGGGCTGACAGCCCGGCCTAATAACCTCCCCAAGAATCCGCCACCTATTACTCTGTTGATCGCCATTTCCGCCCCCAAACCCGCGGCATAACCCACCGCGTAATTCGCTAAATGTCCGGCAGGGTTACTGGCGACATCTAAACCAAAACCAATCCAGGAGCCATAATAGGTGCCAATACCGGCATGAATCCCGGCTCTGGTACTCCCCTGTGTACCGGTGATCATCCCACCAGCCGCTCCCCCCGCGGCGGCGGCTACTTCATGTGTAAGGGTGGAGGAAGTCCCCAACATGGTATCAATGGTGCCTACCGCACTCCCGGCCCCAATAGCGCCACCAATCCCCCGGTCAGCATTATTTATCCATGATCCCACCGCGCCCGTTACCGCACCGGCGGCTGATGCAACACCTACACCTTGTGCTCGCGCACCATAAGCCGCGGCTGAACTCGCCCCAGCAGCAGCGCCCGCCGCTGACTGTACTAACGTCGATTTCCCCTGTACGAGTCGAGCGAGTAATGCCCCACCTTTTTCCAGCAAGCTACCGACGTTATACCCCATCAACGCACCAATCCCTGCACCTACGGCCGCAACCCCCAGAATGACAGGGAGAGCCGCGCCAGCCGTACCAGCAATGGCAGCCGCAAGACCGCCAATCGCAAGCCCGCCGGCAATGGCTCTGCCAATTTTTTGTCCCCGTCTCATTGACGCAGACATTCCCTCATCAGGTTTACGAAACAAAAATGAAGCAAACCAAAATGTATTCCGATTTCTGTTCGGAGACGGCGCTAATCCGTCATGGTCAGTCAATGTGATGGGGTTATTCCTCACCATCCGGTACACATTCAACCCATCCACGGTTCCCGCCGGATCAGCACTCAACCAGCGGCCCACCCAAGGCTGATAATAACGGTAGCCGTAATAATACAATCCGGTGGCATCCCGCTCTTTACCGGAGTAACGAATAAATTTGTAGCTGGCTTCTGTCTGATTTTTCGCTGCCCATACCGCGGTGCCGCCATACGGATAATACTCTTCCTGACTAAGAATCTGCCCTTCGCTATCCAATTCAATCTGGCTGGAGCCGAGCAGATTATCGTAACTGTAGCGCACCTGATTGTTGTCGATATCTGTCGGCTTACCACTTTCCCAGTGCAATACCCTTACCTGTGCGCGCCCCGCCTCACCTACCGTAATCACCTGCAAATTTTGAGTTGTTTTATCTGCCACTCCAGTTATGCGCAGCTCTAATCCCGGCAGATAAGTCACCCGTTGTACTTGAGTACTGTTGCCCGTCTGCTGTTCACTCACTTTTAGCAGCCGCACGCCATCACTGCTATAACGATACCATTCACTGTCACTGCTATTTTCGCGGCTCACCGGTGTTACTCGCTGCAATTCACCCCGCATATTCCAATCCAGATTCTGCCCCGGTATTAACGTCTTCTGATGACCGCCGGCATCAAATAGCCCATCCACTTGGGTTGGATCTGTCGTTAATGTACTCAATACCGTCCGGTTACTGCGGCTTGAAACGGTCATCTCCGTGGTGTAACTATTTTGAGTCGCGGGTGAACTGTGTCGGATTTGAACCAAATTACCGCCACGGTCATAACTATAAGTACGCTGGTAATTGGTATAGGTGCTGTTGTCGGCAGGAACAGGCATAGCAGGTGAGGGAAGTTGGTTGCTTTGCTGGCCGATATTAGCCATTTCACGCCCTGTCGCACTCATAAGCTGATACAGCGAATCATAAACATAGCGGTTCTCAGGCTCCACTTTCTGATTACGCCAAAAGCGGGTGGCTTCGGCATCATTATGGATACTGATGACATTCCCCACCGGATCATACTCATAGCGGAGATCCTGTAATACTCTCGCTCCTGATTGACTCTCTTCGGCTCGCCGGGTAGTGATACCCATCAAACGTTGAGTTTCCGGTTCATAACTGTACTCGGTAATCACGCCGTTACCATGCTCTTCACGCAGCTTATGACCTGCGGCTGACCAGCTCAGAGACTTAACAATCACCTGTTCACGCTGGCCTTTCACCGTCAACCAACTCCCTTTTAACTGACCGGCAATGTCATAAGCCAGACGCTGAATATTGCCTTTCGCATCGGTTTGGGTCAGTAAAGCCCCGATGGCATTGGTTGTACTTTGTGTTGTATAGACCTCACTTGCCAGCATCCGCTGCCAGACAGTTTCGTCGTCACCGCTCCAGCTAGCCTCCTGCCCTTCTGCCAGCCATTGGTGAGATTGGGATAAAATAGCACCCGCCAGTGACTGACTCATCAACCGGGTAACGCCCGCCGTGTCGTAGTGGCGTATACACAGACCAGAGAGGTTATATTCTTTCTCTGCGGTGGTGTTCTCCGCCCAGATAAAGCGCTCTGTCACTTGAGAAGTTTCCTGATCAAAAACTTGTTCACTCACAGATAACAAACGACCGGGCAAGGTATTACCTTCATAGCGACGAGTCTGACGAACACCTGGCGCATTCATCGTCATTACCGGACGACCTTCAATATCATTTAATGCAACAGTACGACCAGCATCGACACTCTCTGTCCGCAAGGCATGACCGGCCAGATCATACTGCCAGACAAAATTAGGTTTTACTGAGTTATCAGCCTGCTTTGCATCATACAAGCGTGGGTCAATACTGTGGTTCAGGTGTCCACGGGCATCATACTGGTGACGGGTGACACGGGTGTCAGTTTCCCCCCCGATCACAACACGGTGAAAACCGATATCACGAATGGACAGGCCGCGATTATCTAACACGCTGACTGTTGGGGTTTGAGTATAAAGAGCAGTATCAGACGTACTCATATCATATTCCTTCTATTTTGTTTTACAGCTTCCCTTCCAATGAAATGGAGAAAGATCGCAAGATTGATTTTAGGTATGACAGACCCTTTCCCACTCTGGCGACCAGAGTGGGAAGTCTTAGTTAAACGTTAATTTAAAACAGTGTTTTCTTGACTTGGTTTGCGAAGCTGGCACCGCCGTCGCAGGCGGTATAATGTACCTGCACCAGTACATCATCCATATTCGCCAACAGTGCGGCCTGCATCTCATCCGCCTTCAATGTGTTGCCATCAATATGTTCATCCACCGAACGCGGGAAGGTAAGCGTCCATTTGGAAACCGCACCCGTGCCCTCAAACGATAGATAGCGCTCATCTTCCAAACGCAGCTCAAAGCTACCGGCATCATTAATGCCAGAAGAGAGCGCCACCTGCTGGCTGGCCCGCAGATTGGTGACAATATGCGTCGCATCCCCCTCTTTACCTGTCGGATCATTGAGACGTTTAACACCATTGATATCTGCTGTGAGCAGCGTACTACTGCTGGTCTGGGTCAGCGTTGCCTTCACGTTTTGATACGGCCCGATCAACGTCGGCAGTGTCACTGACACGGTTTTAATCTGGCGCAAATAGTGCCCCGGATAGTCGTTGTCAAACAGCTTTTCGCTTAATGGAAAGTCAACTTTGCCCTCAGTTTTTAACTTACCAAAGCCATCATCACCCAATAGGCTTTTGAGCGACACAGTACGGATCACATTAAGACGGCGCTCATGACGAACTAAATATGCCGCTTCCATTTGGTGCAAATTGAGTTGCAGAGTTTCTCCCACTTGCAAACCACGGTAATGGTCATTCCAAGTACCGGTCTGAATAAACGTGGTGGCGTAATCACCCAATTCATACTGCCAGCAAGCTTGGGCGGACAAACACAGAGAGACCACAGCGTCGTACGCTTGATAGTACAACGCGGATAATTGACCGCTCAGCCACTGATATAAAGTCGCTTGGGTGAAACGAGTCGTTAGGTAAGTCAGCATGGTTCGAATTTGCACCTGCTGTGCCTTCGCCTGTTGCAGGGAAGTCTGAGCCGCTTTTTCGCGCACCGCCAGCGCATCCAACTGTTTCTGTAATGCGTCGACCTCAGACTGTGCCTGTTGGTATTGGATTTGCCACTCTTCACGGCGGCGGCGGTAGTTCTCCGTGGTTGCCAAACGCTCAGCCACCACGCTGGTGGCTTGTCCGGCAGCCATTAACCCAATGGCAATCGCTTCCGTTACCCCTTCATAGCGTGAGCCACCATCAGCCAAACCAAAGATATTCGGGATCACTTTCAGTGCGCCACTGGCAGTCTGTACACCGGTGGAGGAAGATATCAGGGATTGTGCTGACGTTTGGGTGTCCATCACCAGTTGTTCCGCACTGGAGATGTTATTTTGATACAGCGTGTAATAATGGTCATGACGCTGTTGCGCCGTCGCCTGACTAGCCAACAGCGCCAGACGATCCGCCGCCAATCCATCCAGCGTCTGCTGCTGCAACGTAATAGCATAGCTGGACATATCCAACAGTTGCTGTTGCGCCAACTCTTCTTGACCGGCCCGTTCACTACGTTCCAACAAGCTAAGCAGGTTCTGACCAAAACTGGTCAGCGTACCCACGGCACTGTAAGCTCGCGGCAACATAGCGCTGAAACGGTATGGCGGCACCGTCAACATGGCACCACTGACGCCATTCGTCAACGTGCCGGACTGAGCGCGCTGAGCCAACAATGCTACCGGATCAGCCGGCGCAGCATACAACGGCAGAGAAAGCGGCTTGCCATCAACGGTCAGGTTATGACGCAGGTTGTATAACCGTGCATCCAACGTATCCCAGTGGGACAACATCAGAACATTGAGCGGTTCGTTAAAGTAGCCATTATCTGCCAGTTTCAAGTAGCTGACATTGCGGCCCGGCAATGCAGGTAAAGCGGTATCACTATTAGCCAACTGGTGCTCAAAATCACGTAAAACCGTTTTTTGCCCGGCTGCCAAAGTATCTAAGGTTTGCGGCGTCCAAGTGCTACTCAGCGATACATCCGGACGAGGCCCTAGCAATTCAGCGGCCAGATTGTAATAGACACGGGCCTGAGTCAAACCATCACGAGTCAACTGGCGATACCACATATCTCCCTGAGCAATCAGATTACTAACATAAGCGATAAACACCGCTTTCTGGTATATCACCGGGTCGGCATAAGCTTGAGTATCCGGATCGATAGGATCGCCTAAATGACGTGATAGATCGCTGTGTCCCTCAACCAACGGACGTACATTCCAGTAAGCCGGGGCATTGTGCGGCTTGTTTTTCATCGCCGGATCAAAGATGTAATGCAAACTCTTTTGTGCCGGCGAAAACTGCTGTTCGTTGGCAAATCGTGTAGCAACCAGAAACGGCAGGTGAAAGAATAACTCCCAGAAATAGAGACCATTTGAGCCATTAAAGTCCATTGGCTCACTTTTGCCATCAGTGACCAGATCAGCCTCCAGAGAAGGATCTGCCTGCAAGGTGTAATCCAGCAAACTATCCAATCCCAGATTAGCCTTCTCAATCAAAGTACGCACAAAGGTGGTGTTAAGACGAGTTTTCGCAGGGAATGATGAGGTCCAGAAGTCTAAATATTGCACCAGACCACGCTTGCTATCGTAACGGGAAATCAATCGAGGAATGGCATCCGGAGCTTTACTATCCTGCAACGCGACATAGACATTGAACCACTTACTAACCCAGGAATAAGCCCCTTTTCTCCCTGATGGGCGGTCATAATGATACCACACGACATTCAAACAAACCTGTAGGTAGTTTTTATTTGGATCAGTGGAGAAATCCGCTTCAGACAAGGTATAAGTTGTAGAATAAGTTGCACCGTTGGTAAGTCTGAAAGTTTGATCACTGTAACGTTTAAACAAGTTGCGTCCATCCGCCGTCTCAGCATTGATTTCCTGATAGAATTTGCGGTTATCGGCAATTTTACTGAAATTTTTGATAGTGGTTAGTGTTGGCCAATCTGGAGACGTAAATACAGCCTCAAGCTTATTAAGACCAATAGCAAAATTTATTTTATCAAACCAATCTAGCAACACGGTACCGTCTGGAATATACAGATTATAACCGGTAGGTGTCTCCCCTTCCCAAGCGATATAACTGCCCTTCACAGTAACAGTATGGAGAGTATCAAGCAGAGGGGCAATATCCCATCCTTCATTAACCCTTTGCTCTAACGCCCACGTTCCATTAGGAACAGATCCACCACCATATCCAGCAGGATAATAGGTGATTATTGCATTATGAAAGGTGTAATAATTGCCATCATGGTAATCCAGATAAAAACCTTCATCCCCTGACCAAGAAAAACCATAACCAGATTTAGAATCGTTTTCTCTGTCAGCACTCCCAAACGTATGGCGGTTAATAAAATCCCCATTGGTTGTGGTTTGGATATGGAGAGTCAGGCCATCTTGATCAATATATACATAAGCGCCGGTAGTATCCTGTTTTAAGTCATCAATTTTACCTACCCAATTGGTCGTTTCAGGATCTTCTAACTTGCCCGGAACAACCTTAGTAATCACATACTTTTTATCGTATACCGCAAATTGCAAACAGTTCTGATCATTTGTTTCATCACGATAAGTACTGAACAAAAAGTTCTTACTTAACGGCTTGAGAATATGGCGATTAAAGGCTGAATCACAATACAAGTAGCCATACACAGTAGGGCGATTCTGATATGGGTTTCCCGTAAAATTGCGTACAAACACTCCCAACATCAAACGGCCATACGGGTTACTGTCCGTTTCTTCCGTCGGGTCAATACTAAAATCAGTGGTAGCCAGCAAATTCACATCTCGTAGTGCAATGTCATTTTCATCAATCAACAAACTACTGCGTGATATATCCTGATCACCATCTTTATCTTTTTTTTGTCGCGTCATCAGCGTGGTAGTATTCGGCGCTGTCCAAGTATCATCATAGCGTTTATAACCAAACTTTATGCTGTAGGCATGGGTCTTACCGATATCTTTACCGTCATCCCCCTTTTGCACCGCTGGGTCACGTTCAACCCAAGCCACATACAACCGGTTGTTATAAAACACCGGGCGAACCGTGTGCTCCAACACCGTATCACCGGCCAACGGCAAGGTGATTTCCTGCCAATCATTCCAGCAATTCGGTGTTACCGGCTTCCCTGCCGGATACTGACGGTTTTTACTCAAATCCATCTGACGCCAGTAGTACCGATACGGTTCAGTAGTAGTACGACCAATAAAGTAATAGATGGCTTTGGCAAATTCATCCTGATTAATATAACCACTGAGCACATACAGATTACTCACTGCCTCAAACTCATTGAGGTAAGCCAAAACAGCATCCTGAACCCGGTCTGGATCGAGTCGGTTCTGGTTTAAAGTCGTCTCCAGCTCCGAGAAATAATGGCTTTTTCCCTGCCGGGTGATGGGAGAAATATAGTTTTCAGCGTAATTCCCAACCTCAGCCCCCGCAGCCCAAATAGCATATTGGCTATCATTGTCACGCCATTCGTTAGCGGTAGAGGGTTCCATCGCTTGACGGCCCGGTTCAGAGCCGTTAACCAGACGGGTCATATATTGCTGTATGCTGGCAATCGCTTGAGCTACTCGGCTGGTCTCAACCTCATCAGCCACTTCCGGGTCAATCAGCAAGTATTCGTACAAGTCTTCCACCGTCACTGGTTGTTTGTTGACGCCTTTTAGCGTCGGCGCCACAAAATTCATATAGCCAGTCACCAACGCATCACGCTGGGATTCATTCAGTTGTTTTTCCATTGTCGATAACATAATTATCTGCCTTACTTAAATGGCGGTTTAGAAATAGCCTCATTGGGCCATACGGAAAAATCAAACCCACTCAGGTAGTAAGCTTCTGCCATGCTCAGTGACTACCCTTGACATGGGATACGCCAGCCACCAGCGCCTGACCGGTGCTTTGCCAAAGAGTATAATCACTGCCACGACTCAGGAGATAGCCTTGCTGTTGCTGTGTAACGCCAAGACCCGTCTGGTTCTGCGCCTGTTGCAAACGCAGAAGCGTATCCAGTTGCGGAGTGGTTTTAGCAATTCCACCTAATACTGACCAAGCGGCTTGCAACTCATTAGCCTCCCAACCCAACAGAGTTGCTAACGTTTGTGCAGCATCAGATTGACTCAACGGCGTCGCAGCATTAGCCGCGCACAGGTAGGCCAGTACATTATCTTCGGTACCACCAGCTTTACCCACCTGGAGCAGTAGATCGCTGTAACGGCTTAAGGTATAGAGCATCCACAAATTGATATCGGTCACTGTTTCTACGGAAGCGCCAAACCAGAAAGGATAGCCCAGCAAGGTTTGCACCATCGCTGGACTCAACGTGAATTGTTGGGTTAACAAGGAGCGGCGTACCACTTCACGTAATTGCCGCAGATAGTCAGCGGGAATATCGGCGGCGGTCTTAACGGTCTCCTTCAATGCCCAAGTCGCACTTAGCCACTGATAAACAGTTTTTCCACTCCAACGCAGCAGCAATGCGGGCAATGATTGAATCACGTTCAGAGTTTGCGCCAACAGACTGACGGCCACACCTTGCTGAGTTTGCTGCGCTTGATTCAGCGTATTCGTCAGAGTAGTGATTGCCAGTTTTTTATCTGCATCAGACAAGCTTTGTGTATTAACCACCGTTGCGATAACACTTTCTATGTCGGCATCGGTCACCAGACCAACCTTATCGATAAGCGGGCTATTACCTGCCGAGAACAGAGAAAACCAGTCAATAGCGTGACCGCTGGTATCAATTAATGGCGCACCACTACGGGATAACAATGTTGCATCCACCAATGTACTGCCCAGGTTCTGCCACACCTGACGGATAAAATTCAATTGATCGTCAGTGCCTTGAGCGATAGAGACAGAGTTATTAACCAGGATGGCACCTTGGGAAAAAGTCAGGATCGTATTATGATCATAAGGATGAATTCTGACTTCTGAGATCAAAGTATTCAGCACCGATAGATCTTTAAAAATCCCTTTAAGCGGAATATTCAGAATGTAGGTGTTAACCGTGCCGAGATATAGCCAACCCGACCAAGTGAAAGGAGTATCCGAAGAGATACCATAATTATTATTGAGCGTAACATCCTTTGGTGCGTCCCCCGTCCAACTCATTTTACCATTTAAGCTTAAGCCTGATGGCAGAGGATAATGGAACTCTGAAATCCCACTATTTTTACTCCCTCCGCGAAATACTATCTGCTGCGTCAGAAACAACTCACCGGATTTAGCGTCATAGGCCAGATCTTTCCAGCCAATGGAGACACGTTCCATCTGACCTGGATCAGAAATCGTGCCATAACTACCCGCTTCAAGCGGCACCAATGAACTCTCATCTGACAATAGCAATTGTTGAGTGCTAAATGGCAAATCATGTTGCTGTCCCCACTGCGCCAGTGCACTTAGTACCTGTAACAGGCTGAGAATATCCGCCGCTAGCGGAGAATCTTTTTTCGGTGCAGTGATGATGGGCTTTCCTGCCAATTGCTGCCAGACGATGCCTGTACCTGCATCTAATCGATCAGCCAAGGCACAGAAAGACTCTGGGTTCATCCCTAATGCGCGCGCCAGATTAGCCAGACGGTAGAAAGCTGACACCACAAACAGATTACAGTTAAGTGTACTTTGTGTGACATTTCCCTGTTGACGGGCAATATTATCCGCCAATAACAGGAACTGACGATGATTAAGGCCCAGTGCCGTGCTGATATGCTTAACACGCGCCCCATCTCCCCCGGTGGTTAATGTATAGACAAAATCCTGATTATCTATCACAAACGGTGTATCAAAAGTGCCGACGGAGTTAAACACTTGGTCTAAAAACGGCGTTGCCGGTGTAATGGCAAACGGAGTCACCACGCGCAGCCAGCCAGCAAATTGTTTGGCGCTAACACCGTACTTCGCCTGATAATGTTTGAACACCCCCAACATACGTAACGTATTATCATTCATCAACAGCGCAGTATTTCCTGCTTCCGCATCCATAGCAGAAGTCACCAGCAGGTCAATATCCTCATAGGGCAGATTCAGCCATTTTTGCAGGCGCACGATGCGGTTAATGCGGTCCAACTTGTCATCAGTCAGATTGTTAACCGTCAGAGCAAAATGCGCCTCCGCGCCACTGCGACTCAGGGTAATCGCCTCCGGCTTACCGGCATGAATAAAGCGAGCGCCGTAAGCAAATGGCGTCGCTGTCGTGTCACCAGAACTGACATTATCAGACTTAACCACCGTAGAACCGCCAACCGTTGAACACAACATCAGCTCTACCTGAGGTACAGTCAAACTTGTTCTATCAGTCAGTACGGTCATGTCGCTGAAACTGTTCGCCGTCAGCAAACTGTCACCATAATTTAGCTGATAGAAATCCTGACCGACGGTTTCCACCATGATTTTCTGCTGCTCTGGCGAAAGCTGACTCGCCATGATTTGCAGGCGAGTCAAAGCACCGGCAGTCGCATCACTCAGTTTTCCTTTTGCTGTTGCCCAGAAGTTTTGCGGCAGATCCAACGTCTGTGGCAAAGTGATATCTTGTAACGTGGTACCTAATACCGACTGAGCCGTCTGAATCTGCTGGTGACCATAATGATATGGCAAATTATTCGGGTAACGGGTGGTGGAGAGTTTGGCGTTTACCGCTTCCAAATCAGTCAAACTCAGTTTCTTCTGAATGGCTTTGGACAGAATTTCATTGACCAATTGTAATTGCGGTATCACCTCATTGATCGCTTTATCATTAATCAACAAAGCCCCGATATCGGGTCGGCGCTCCACCAGCGTATTCATAATGGCACTAGCACCACTCTTTTCCTGATCAAGGGCCAATTGATAAATATGAGTCAGATAAGCTACCGGAGCATCATTCGCTTCTGGTGACCCACTAGGTGCTTTATCTTTCCAGCCAGTGTTTGCATCAAGAAACTGATTGGCGTAATCGGGACCTGACACAGAGAATGGACTTCTTAAGCTAAACTGAACCGCTTCACTAAGAGAATTACGGCGAAAATGGTGTAACACCTGATGAGCATAGCCCACCGCCAGGTCATACATTTTTTCAGCACTGCGCCCAAGATCAGCACGATGCTCACGAATAAAGCGCTCACGCGGCATACGTACCACATCAAACACTGAGGCATAACCAAGGTCAGTCAATTTACCGGGCAGGTTGTAAATCTCTTCGGTGCGGGAAATCAGGGGACTAACGAGTTGATTCATACGGACTCCTGAATTGAGGTTTATCATGAGAAACAGGTTTTTTCGTGCAAAAAACAACCACCATCGTTATGTGTAAAAAAGATATAAAATTAAACACGTGCATTTAGAACATCAGGTCGTCTGACCTTCCAAAGACGCTACACACAATGATGATGTGTGATGAAAAATATAATAAATCACAAAACTTGCTTACATTAAAAAATAAAATACAAACAATAAAATAACTTTACCTTTATATAAATTTATAAAATAAATATTTACTGATGTTTATGATTAACCTAACAAACAATAACAGATCGTAATATCACGTCTTGAATAAGGTAATACCAGTGTGCCGGAATATTGGTGAATGATAGTGACAATTCCGTAAAAACAGTATTTCACATCAATATGAAAAAGATTACTGACATATACCCTATGGATTTCAAGATGCATCGCGGCGGCAAGGGAGCGAATCCCCGGGAGCATAGATAACGATGTGACCGGGGTGAGAGTGCAGACAACAAAGAGGCAACTTGAAGGATAACGGGTATATATCCATTATTTTTTAAGCAATATAGCCTACCGAAAGAAAAATTAAAAATGAATTAGTCAAAAATATATTTTACACCTGAATAGCCAAGTCTGAGACTCTAATTCTAGTAAGAATGTTATTTCTTTAATATGCTGTACCGTGGAACAAAATACCCATTAAACAAGAATAAATATTTGTTAGCTACTATGTGCTGAAAGTAGAAAGCGGGAAAGAATATTTATACAAGGTGCTCAAATACACATACACCGGTGGCATATTCAGAATCGGGAAGATCAAAATATAATCGCGGAAATCCTTTTCTTTCGGCATCGGCAACGATGCAATATCGCTACCCACTTTTTCCGGGATTGGCAACTTCTGTTTTTTCCGATAATCATCCCCCTTTTTTCCAGGGCTTAAATCCTACCAGATTAACCGTTTTATTCCTGCTTTTATTGGGTTATTTTTATCGTTTTCTTCGTAAAATAACCGGCGAGAAAGCGATTTAATACCTATCTGTTCGGATAGTATTATTTTACGCGCGGATTTCTTTTCAATTCGCTATTAATGGTTAATGATTTTCGATTAAATGCAATTAATTCTTCCATTTGAAAAGTTGCATTTATTATGTGAATCCAAGGGGTTAATGTAATTTATTTTAAATTCATCCCCTCACGATAAAACGCCAGCCCCCCCTCTTTTACCATTTCCAAGCAAATAACCTCATCACCCGAAAAACCACTTAGTTTAATTTTATAAGGGTTCAACCCTTTATTAAAAATTTCCTGATAGTTTTTTCCCAAACTATTAATTAGGGCTTTAACGTTGATATTCATTATTTATATCACCTCTGTTCTTGATTTAGCCAATTCACCTACGACTTTATTTTTCACACTACCCGCAAATGAATTGGCTTTAAGAAAGAGCCTCTCATCTACATATTGATTACCAACGAACTTCTGATGTGGGCAAGAAAGTCACTGAGCTAACCTGTTCACGTAAATCATAAGAAATCTGCATACTGATCTCGTCTGTAAAACGATATAAATCTTTCCAACCAAACTGCCTTTTCAAAATTTGCCTTGGCGGTATTGATTTAATCGGACTACCTAAGTTTTCTTTAATCCACTCCCTATCCATAGAATGCTTCAATGGTGATGGCAATTCATTTGGGAATACAAAAGAGACTTTATCGTCTCGAAGCAGCCTTAAAGTAATTTCGTTTAATATTTTACTACTCCGTTCAAACGATAAAAAAATCCCCTCTTTCACCATATCAATACCAATATTAAGTACCCCCGGAGGACCATTTGGTTTGCTTCTATAAGGGATTAACTCTTCATCAAAAATTTCCTGATAAGACTTTCCTAGACTGTTTATTAGTGCATCTACGTTGACTTTCATTATTCATACTCATGATCTATTATCTGGGATAAATTGTTTTTCAACCAACATATCGGTTGTCTGTCCTAAACTATTTATGATTGCAAGAACATCAATCATTATTTACCGACTGTTCAAATAACAGTGCATCCACACGAAGATCAGTTTGATAAAGGAAGCGAATTTCTGTATTTGGGTACTGATCATTTAGTTTACGAGTATAGGCATCAAATCCGCCTATTAAGCCAATTACCGGAATTCTCTCCGGTCCACTACTGGAATCGGGTTCTCCCATAAATGCTCTGACTGTAACCTTATCCATTTGGTGAAGGAATGGAGCAGGCATATCACCACTATATGTACCAGTATCATCAACAGTGTTGATTAATGTGAATTGAACAGAAATCAACACTTTTGATATAGCATCGAAAACTAAAGTAAGACCCGCCTCTGGTTCAACACTAAATCTGGAAGAGCCTTCGAAAGTAAACTCAAACTTTCCCGCTGGAATAAGTTTATTTTCAACTAACATATCTGCGGTCTTCCCCAAACTATTAATAATTTCAATAACATCTATCATTATTTACATGACCTCTATTCTTGGTTAAACCAACTCATCTGAGATTTAACTTTTCAAGCTGTTGATTAATGAATTAGCTCTCAAAAGAACCTTCCCTTTCTGCTAACTATCAACGCACTTCACTTGTAGGTAGAAATGTAACTCGACTGACTCGATCTAGAACATCGTGCGATACTTGCATACTAATTTCCGACTTACCCTGATAGTAATAAAGATATATCCAACCAAATTTATATGTCAATGCTTCAAATGGAGGTGCTGATTTAATTGGTTTACCTAAATTCTTATCTACCCATTGGCGGTTCATTTCCTTAATTAAGGGATATGGCATGTTGTTCGGAAAAACAAAACTGGGACGCTCAGGTATAAGTAAAGTTAAAGTCATCTCTATGAATGTCTTAGTTTCTCGATCAAATGATAAGAAAGTCCCTTCTTTAGCCATATCAAGAGATATATCAGAGTCTCCGGGATAACCAGATGGCTTGGTTTTATAAGGAATTAGCCCTTCATCAAAAATTTCCTGATAAGACTTTCCTAAACTATTAATTAGGGCTTCAACGTTGATAGCCATTATTTATATCACCTCTACTCTTGATTTAGCCAATTCATCTGAGATTTAACTTTCCAAACTGTTCGCAAATGAATTGGCTTTTAAAAAGAACCTATCATATATATTGATTACCAACGCACTTCTGATGTGGGTAAGAACGTCAAAGATTCAACCTGTTCAGTGATATCATAGGAAATCTGCATACTTGTGGGAATACGAAAATCAAGTAATGTATATAATTCTGTCCAACCAAACTGGTGCCTCATTACCATCTCGGGAGGGTGAAATTTCTCAGGCTCACCAAACTGTTCATGAATCCATTTACGTGACATTTTAGGGTTTAATGGTGATGGCAATTCACTAGGGAATAAATAAGCAGGTTTATCATTAACTAAAGTTAATGTAATCTCCTTTAATTTTTTATCTTTCCTATAAAAAGACAAAAAAACCCCTTCCCTTACCATATCCAAACATATCACTTCATCACCAGGAAAACCTTTTGGTTTCGTTTTATCGGGAATTAATCCCTCATCAAAAATTTCCTGATAAGCTTTCCCCAAGCTATTAATTAGGGCTTCAACGTTGATAGCCATTATTTATATCACCTCTATTCTTGATTCAGCTAATTCATTGGAGATTTGACTTTTCAAACCATTCACAAATGAATTAGTTTTTAAAAATAACCGCCCATCTATTGTTGATTACCAACGAACTTCTGATATGGATAAGAACGCAATTGACTCCACTTGTTCCAACAGATTGTAATCAACCTGCATACTGGTTGGTATCCGAAAATCCAGTAGCGTATACAGTTCCGTCCAACCAACATCTTTCTTGAGAAATTTTCTCGGCGGAAGGGCCTTTTCTGGCTTACCAAACTGCTCATGAACCCATACCCTAGTCATTAAAGGCTTCAAGGGCGAAGGTAATTCATTAGGGAATTGGTATAAAGGTTTCTTCTGATCAAGCAGAAAAAGCTCTACAGCAAATAAAATCTTACCATTTCTTTTAAAAGCTAAATGCATACCCTCTTTAGCCATATTCAGAGTAATATCTGGATCTCCTGGATATCCTGTTGGCTTGGTTTTATAAGGGATTAATCCTTCATCAAAAATTTCCTGATAGGTTTTCCCCAAGCTATTAATTAGGGCTTCAACGTTGATAGTCATTATTTATATCACCTCCGCTCTTGATTTAGCCAATTCACCTACGACTCTATTTTTCAAACTACCCGCAAATGAATTGGCTTTTAAAAATAACCTCCCATCTATTGTTGATTACCAACGTACTTCTGAGGTAAGTAAAAACGTTACCGATTTTACTCGTTCCATCATGTCATAAGAAATCTTCATACCTGTAGGAATGTGGAAATCAAGCAATGTGTATAACTCTTTCCATCCAAACTGACGTTTCATAACCATTTGGGGTTGCTGTGATTTCTTAGGTTCACCAAACTGTTCATGGACCCACTGTCGAGACATCAGAGGCACCAAAGGAGAGGGAAGCTCATTAGGAAACTGATATAGAGGTTTCTTTTCATCAAGCAAAGTCAACGTAATCTCTTTTAAACGCTTTCCCTCCCGATAAAAAGCTAGAAACACCCCTTCTTTTACCATATCCAAGCATATCACCTCGTCACCAGAAGAACCTGTTGGCTTGGTTTTATAAGGGATTAATCCTTCATCAAAAATTTCCTGATAAGATTTTCCTAGGCTATTTATTAACGCTTCAACATTGATTGTCATTATTTGTATAACCCCCGTTCTTGGTTCAGTTTATGCATCTTAGTTCTGGCATCTTCAAGTTGTGCTTCTGTTGCACCATATTCCTTCAATGCTGGTTTTATCGTATTAAAATCCCGATCAAGCGCTGACCGTAAATCCTTCGAATCCTGCTCTATCTGAGTAGGAGTATTTCTCCCTCCATAGGTAGCACTTAGCTTCTGATGTACCTCTGCGGGTATAATGATAGAAGCTACATCATCAGATAATTCCTTGAATTCACCTTCATCGAATAATGAATATAGCCGCCTAAAATAAGCCTTAACCGCAGCAGCCGAAGGCATATGATCCGCATGTGTTCCATTCCTCGGTCGCCCAGCAAAGTTTCTGTACAAATCCACTTCAAACAATTTCACCGGCGGTTTACTCAGATACACATACACCGGCGGCATATTCGGAATGGGGAATACCAGAATATAATCGCGGAAATCCTTCTCTTCCGGCATCGGCAACGATTCAATATCGCTGCCCACTTTATCCGGGATCGGCAACACGGTTATTTGCGACGGAATAAACGGCTGTTCTTCATTCCCGGTATGGGCTGGAGCCTTGAATTCCTGTTCATTCGGCGTCCATAAAATCGTCGGCCGGGTTTCTCCCGGTTCCCAGAACTCGTAATTACCGGTGGTCCGATTGAGCGTCATCATGCGAACCGGCACTTTATCCAAGCCGCTTTCCGGGCTGACGTGATATCCCTGAACCGTCATCCTGCCGCTTTTTTCATCTCTGATCCAGCGAAAACGTACACGAGTTGGTGCTTTTCCATACTGTTCCGCTATCTGTCTCAGGCGATACGGATCTAAGTAATCCTCTTCCCCCTGATTCAACGACGGTGAATAAAACAGCCCCATCAACCCAACCGTTACCGGATTCGGTGCCGCCAGCCAACGTCCAGCACTGATAGCACCGCCACCAATGTAACGCATCACCAGCGTTTCCCCTTCCGCTACCGCGCTGCGGGTAGTAGCGGCCACAGCGGTAGCCGCCGCTTCGGCATTATCTTTTCCACTACGAAACCACCGCTTATACCACGGTAATTTTTTATCCCGCGGCTTACCCGGTTCCGGCGGGTGTTTCTTGTCCTGCGGGGGTGGTTCAGGCTTTTGCGCCGTGGCTGGCGCAGGAGATGACGGCACCTGATATACCACCATTCTGCCAAAGTTATTTGCCGATTCAGGCTCAGTTCCAGCGTCAGTACACCCTTTACCCCGCTGGCAGGACTTCGTAAACACCGGTATCGGCGGCGGAGGTACCTGCGTTGCAGGCGGGCTTCCCACATCCTTTACCGGAGAAGAGAAATGCTGTTGCGCCATATTCGTGGGAGCGGCAACCCGGTCAGCAGTCTTATCTTGCTTCTCATAACTGTCCATCTCCGAATTGATAAACCGAGCCCGACAGGGACAAGTACTGACACTATCCAACGTGCCAGCCAACTTGCGCCCCATGTCAAACACATCGGATACACCACCAACAATCACGTAAGTACCGGGATGTTTGCCACAGGTAACCTTATCCCCTTCACGAGCGGTTGCTCGCCCATTAAATGTCATGGTGTGGTCACCGGTAATAATCTGACCACCACAGGTTGTTTTATCACCAACGAGCAGGAAATACCCTATTGCCATTTATTCACTTCTCCAATGAGTTACAACATGAAGAGTGAATCTAACTGAAATCATCATCATGCTTTTGCCATTTATGGATTAATAAATGTTCAATAGTGCAATGAATTTCACTTAAAAATATATAGGAATATTCTGAAAGTTAGAGAAATAATGTCGATTGATGCTTGTAATTCATCATATTTTACAACACTTTTATTACAATTAATTATCAAAAGTGAGAATTCAAGCAGCAGTGACGAATTGGCAGAAGTACACCGCAGATTTTTTCAAATTATGGTCAGACGGTTAACCGCTATCCGTCCAAAGTGCTGACCAAAAGACCAACACTTTGTCAAAAATCTGCAAAACTATTCAAGCTTTGATGGGCTTTACCAGATTACCTCTGATAATCGCAGGTGGGCTATGCGCCTGCACAAGCAAACATGCTTTGTTGGTGCAAACGACGAGCAAACTGACAATCTAAGGTCAACTCTTTCCTACTATGTCCTCGAACCAGTAAAGCTTCCCAATGGTGATGATGACCGGGCACAAACCCTGTACAGGCAAATCCCGCCTGCTGCAAAATTTCCATTGCCTGAAGCGTCCCTTCCCCTACCGGCAGTCTCACATATATCAGTTTGTGTGCCGGTAACTCTGCCACCTCTTTTACCCGCTCGGTTGTCTGCTTTTCTATCCACACTTCCAACCGACGTCCATGATTGGTTATACGGATATCTGCATCAACCAACTCCTCCGGTTGCAGAGGCTCTTGACCAAACACTTGAGTCACCGATGTCAACCACAGTTGCCAACCGGAAGGCCAATGTACCTCTGGAAACGGCCAGCTTTGTAAAGGTAAACAACCCAGTACTATGCTTTCCGGGCGTGCCTGATCAAACGGTGATGTTACATAGTCCGGCAGCAATCCCGTGGTGTGAAACCCCAGATTTTGGGCCAGACGCTGACTATGGTTATGCGACGACACTTGCTTAATTGTGAGGATACTTAACCCCATTTTCTTAGCCTGATCACACAAGTATCGTCCAAGCGCGGTAGCAATACCCTGCCCACGTGCCTGTGGATGTACTGCGATCAACGCCAGTTCAGCGCTTAATGAGCAGTGTTCATCCCGCCACAGTGCGGCATGCCCCAACACGTGTCCATCCTGTACCGCAACAGCGGAATACCACTGTTTTGCCGCGTTATAACGGCCAAGCATGGTAGGTAAATAGACTTCCGGGTAGACATAATCTTCGCCGTAAACAACCCGAAATAACGCACTAATACCGGTAGAATCCTCTTCCCGGAATAATCGAACTAATGGTATTCCTAGATTCATGCTCATGCTGCCTTCTCTTCAGCACCATAACCACGATGATCAACCACCCGCATTAATTTACCGGAGCGTGGATGAGTGACCATATTTTCCAAAGCGCAGTAAGTGACTTCCACATGCAAAAATCCCTGATCACATAACTTTGCCATCGCGGGTTGTGCCGCCAACAATGTCTGATGCACTGATGTTGTCGATGACGCCAGTGATGAATCGCCCGCTAACAAGAGTTCTATCTTATCCATGCCACCCTGACGGCTCAGCAATAACTGCCAAGCCAGTATGCCCTCTTGCTGTTGCAGTAAACGCGCAATATGGTCAGGAAAAATGGACAGCGAGAAAACTCGCACTCGGTGAGCGCTGCCCGCTCGCCCCTGCAAAGCGAATTTGCGACTCGGCTGCCCTGACTCTTCACACCAACAGGCCATGTCACCGGTAGGATAGCGGATAACTGGCATCAAGCGTCGCTGCAGATTGGTCACAACCAACAGGCCATTTTGGCCGGGCACCGTAATCGGCTGACCATTGGATTCGTCAATAATTTCAACAATGGTATCCGTATCAAAAACCCGATGTTCGCCGTAACAGCAATCGGGAGACGCCGCCCCAATGAGGCCCGCATCAACGCTGGCACAACCAACTGAACCAATACGCGCATTAGGAAATACCTGACTCAAGAGTGTCAATTGCTCTGGAAACAGGCTTTCACCGCCGTACAACAGACGATCAATGCCGGGAATAGACTGGCCGCACTGCTGCAAGGTACTGGCAAAACGTAATAGCTGCGCCGTCACGCCGGCCAAAACATTAATCCTCAAGCTGACAATCGCATCGGCCAGTGCCCGATCATCAACTGACCAGGTAAACGGATACTCCACTACCGGCACTGGTGAATAGGACAACGCACCGTGAATAAACAATAAACTGGTATACAAATCACCAGCCACAAACAGATTAGCAACGCGATCACCAGGCTGTAATTGCTGTGCAAGCCCTTGACCAAATGCGCGCACGAAAGCACGCCATTCGCTACAACTGAATACCGACAATCGACCATCACTGGTAGAGCCACCGGTTTTAAAAACATGACCACCGTTAACCGGGCCGGTTAATACCGGCCAGTTTTCCAGCGATTGCGATTGCTGCCAATAGTCATCAGGATTGATCAATGGTAGATCAGTTAGCGCCCAACCGGATCGAGGCAGATCACGATAAAGATCCTTAAAAAAAGGTGCATGATTGCGGGCGTATTCAACCAGATCGTGTAATGATAGTGTCATGATTTACCCAAAAAGTAGTATTATTGGTCTCAGAATCGGCTATCCAGCACCAGCGGCGTTTTGCCACTTTGCGGGTGACGATGGAACTGTCCAACAGGTGTCGGGATAACTTCCAATTGAAGCAATCCACCACTGACAACCTGGTTCAGCATCCTATGTTGCAACAGATGCATACGTACCTGCTCAGCATCCCCGTCGGCTAATATATGGATATAATCACAACCACTGGAGTTGTTCCCTACCAACCACTGCACCGGAAACGGCAACCCGGCGGATAATTCGGTTGGGTTCAGAAAAATAGAACCTACCCGCGTCAACACCCCATGACGGCCTCCCAGTTTAAACCGCGGCGTTGGTAACCCGCAGTCGCAGAGATCTGGCAGCCAATAACCTAAGTCGCCTATATCATAACGCTGGACCACCTGCCCTTCCCGCGCCAGAGGGGTAAACACCAGTCGACCGCTTTCCCCTGTCGGAACAGGCTGATCACTATCAAGAGCCAAGATTTCCAGCCATTGAATATCAGATAACAGATGGAACTCCCCTTCTTGGCAACAAGCACAAGCATGACCTAACGGACCGGCATCCACGGAACCGTAAATCGCCGAGCGAATTATCTGTACACCAAAACTGGACAGAAACCGACACCGCTCTTCACCAATATGCTCACCGCCAGTAAAAATTTTGCGTATCCCACCATAGGCGCGCAACGCAGCCTCTTCACATTCAAACAATCGGTGGATAGTGCTTGACATTCCTGCCAGCGTATTGATTCCCTGAGTGACAATAAAGTGCCTGATTTGGCTAAAATCATCGTCTATCGGGCCGCCCATCGGGTAATGCGGCACGGATAATTTATCCAGCACAGTGAAGAAACTCATCAAACCGCCATACAAGTTACTGCCATAAAACAAATTCATTACCCGGTCTTGGGATGGCTCCAGACCAGCAGCGAACAAACCATCTGCCGCGGCCTGCATTTGACTGTGATAATCTCGATGGCTGAAACCCGCCAGCTTTGGCTCACCGCTACTACCACCGCTGCGGAAAAACACCTGTGCTTTTGCCGTCACGCCGCCGTTCTGAAACTTTGCTTTATCCATCACTGGAATCCCTGCCAGTTCCGGCGGATTGGCCGACCCTTTATCTAATGCGACATGTCCCGGCAGTTGATCAGGTTTTAAGCTGACGGAGACACGTCGCGCCAGCCGAGTCAATGCGTAAACACCATCATGTGGCTCACCCTCATAGCCATCATGCATAACTCCGGCCTGACATATCCGGCTAACACCGGCGGCCAACAACTGACGACTCAACATCGGCAGCTCTTTTTCTTTCGCTATCAGAGCGCAGCTTTGCAAATAGGGGCGCCACGGCAACAAAATCTCAACCAATTGTGCACGCGGTGCCGGACGGACTTGCAAAGTACGGTACAACGGTGATGGAGCAAGCTCTTGACGCTGTATCCAGGCTACTCGCCAGCCATTGCCCTCTTCTACCGAACCGCAGAGTTCAGCAAAAGTGTGATCCAACTTCAAAAATGCCATCTGACTGCTGATTTCCGCCGCTTCCTGTATGTCTGTCTGTAAGGCAGGCCATATTGTCGCGCGTCGTGCCAATGCGGCGGCCACAGCACTAACGACTTCCCGTAAAACGTTCTCGTCAGCGCTATCGACCAACAAACACTGTGGACTGGAACACGCTTGTTGGTCAAAACGGCAAACATCATCAGCCAATGCATCGTAATCAGCATCACTGGCAGCCATCGGGTCAAAATAAGCAAAACTGATACGATGTCCCCAATCTATCCAACGGCAACCGGGCCGCAATTGGCTACGGATAGCGGTCAGGGCGCTATTACTGCCCCAGGCGGATACGGCATCAGCACACGCCAGTAATTCTGATAATTGATCAGACGGCAAAGGCAACACAGAGATATAAGGTGCCAACGTGCCGCTCAGGTCATGACGTAGGAATTCAGCCAGTATCTGCGCATTAAGGCCGTGGTCGCTGCTACTAGGACGTAACCAGTTGACATTACCCACTAGCAAGCTCTCTAACACGGCCATAAATGGCAGTAAAGGCGCGTTGGCCGGCGTAATATGCACCACCAATCCCAATGGTTGCCAAGTTTCAAAACGGGGCTGTGTATAGTCAAAGCGACGCAGAGAAAAGGGCTGTTCTCCCAATTCGTGCCGCAATTTTGCTTCTAAAGAATCGCGATGGCAGAAGTGACGTAACGCAGTGAGGGCGGCGGTATCCAGCGCAAGCTTAACAGCAACATTATCGAGATCATCAACGAAGCGCTCAGCACACGCCAATACCTGTTGTACACTTGGGGGACAAGCCAGCGTCTCAGCCAAATTACCTTTCAGTTCCGCCAATACGCTAGCGGGCTCCAAGTCAGAGATAACCTTACCATTCACTAAATACATTTCAGGACTCCTTTATCAACTCAGAAGCGGCAATCGCACAACTGCGGCTTTTACTGGTACCGGCACGACCCAGTAACTCAAACCAATCGGTAGCTAACTCACAACCACATTCAGCAGCGGGATGCAGCACCGCCAAATCGCTCACCACAATACTGTGTGCCGGGCTGGAAGTGATATAAGGTGATACCAGATGCAGAAAACCTGGCTTACCATAGGGTTGAACCGCCATGTTAGCGGTATCGCGAACATAGGTTCGGGCATAGACCGGCACATGAAAATGGTGATTTCGGCATTCAACATAAGGCACCGGATGCTCCACCGAACCGTAACCATCCCGGCACCGCTCGTCAGGAATACCCAGTTGTTCCCCTAAACGCTGATACAGTAAGGATTTTGGAATAGCTTTATCCGCGTGCGTTTTCCAACCGCCACCTAAAAAGACCAGTGATTCAGGATGCAACTGCACCGGCGGCAACCCCATGTCCTGCATCCGTTCCAGCGTGAACCACAAAAATGCAGGAAAGCCCAAGATCCGCACCGGCAGCCCTTGTGCAGCAAATTCTTGTAAGGATCGGATCACACCAAAAGGATCAAACTCATTGCTTTTTCCATTGTGACGCAGTGCATAACAGGCTTGGTTTACCGGTGCATATTTGCACAGATATTGATCGGTATACGCGGTTCCCAACGTCACCATACCGGCAGGCTCATAGCTTAGCAGCAAGTAATTACAAGGCTGCTGCGGCGTATTCCAACCGTAATACTCGAAAATCCGTTCAACCATATTTTGAGCTGCACGCATACTACGTGCATCGTAACGCATACGGCTCTTTTGGCCGGTTGTCCCAGAAGAGGTCAGTTCCAATGCATTCCTACCCGTGGTACTGAGCAACAACTGGCGTTTGAAATAATTAGCGAAAATAGGCGGCAAACGCGACCAATCGTCCAGTTTCTCCAGTCTTTCCACTTCCAGACCGTTAGCCTTCAACCACTGAGAATAACCGGGAGTATTTTCACAGTGGTACAGCGTCAACTCACGCATGGCAGCATCAAATAATTGGTCGCAAACGCTATCGACCCGATAAGGATGATCAAGCGCGCAAAGGGCGTCAACATAAGCAAGAGAGGTCAAAAGTCGTCTCCAGAAATTAAAGAAAAAAGGGCATTTACTCCCTTAAAATAATAGGTACGTTATTTCAACCTCCGGCAAATCAATTCCGCCGAAGAAAAAATAATGACATGTTGAATACAACGCCTTAACCAAATAAAAACAGGTCACCGTTCTGGTAAAACTAACATTTAAATTTGTTAATTCCTTGTAAGAAAAATAATAAAAACATAACAATTATGAATTAATAAACACTAATGTAATAAAAAATTTTATATTTAATAACCTTATCAACGAATTTGGACATCATTATTTATGCGTAAATAACAGGTGAAAAAAGTCTATAATCACTCATCAAATATGAATTTATAGTCAATATTTAACATTTGAAAAACAAATAGGATGCTGAGATCTCCATGATATTTACGAAATTAATATTTAGTATAATAATCAACAACGTTATTTCTTTATTCTCGTCAATTTCCCAACAGGTAAAGTCTCTAAACTTGAAGTAAAACCATCAAAAAGTTAAAAATAAAAAACACATTTCTATACCTATGATAGAAATTTGCTTTTATATAATTAATTTACCTATCTTACTAATCATTCATGTTAATATTTCTTTATCAACCATTATAACTCCCGGAAAGAATAAAATATTTCAATAACAACCAAAATAAGAATTGCCAATAAGCAATATTATATATAATGATATTTCAATAAAAAACCAAAAGTTTTTATTTTGCAAATATCTAAAATACACAAAATATAACACTTAATTTTAGCCGCAACCTCCATTTATAACACTATAAATATAACATTTATATTTATAATTGCCGATATCCATGCATTGCTTTACAATTTAACCAATAATTACAATAAAATATTATTTATTTTGTCAAGATAACAAAATAAAATTAACTAATATCTGACTCATAATGTATTTCAATATTAACCCGATGAAATAATCACATTATTTATACCCTATGGATTTCAAGATGGATCGCGAGGGCAAGGGAGCGAATCCCCGGGAGCATAGATAACAATGTGACCGGAATGAATGAGTGCAGCCAACAAAGAAGCAACTTGAAAGATAACGGGTATATTCCAAGCAAAGGTTTAAATCAGTGATACTGATTAAAATATCTGCCAGACAAACTCATCCGAGTTTCGAATATGGACGAATATCAAAAATTATTTAGCCAATAAAATAACTCATATTTACAACAGATAACTATATTTCTAGTTAATATTCCCAACACACAACTAAATGTTAAATAAAGATAAATTGCTTTTCATTTTGTTAAATTCACCTATTAACAGAAAAAACAGCCATAAGCGATAGCAAAAAATCCCAACGCTGTTTTCTACGATACTTGTGTACGTCTACCTATACTTGCTACTGTTGCTCGGTTACAGCAGCGCCGTTGAGCAGCATACTTCTGAATGAGATTATACCCTATGGATTTCAAGATGCATCGCGACGGCAAGGGAGTGAATCCCCGGGAGCATAGATAACTATGTGACCGGGGTGAGCGAGTGCAGCCAACAAAGAGGCAACTTGAAGGATAACGGGTATATTCCTGCTTATCCCCTGAAATCTTGCATACCGCTAGTATCTCAATAGAAAGGTTATCCTCATTATATGGAGAAATGGAACTTAACATTCATTCGCTGCTGTGCAGATAAAAAATTATTTAACACCACAATGAGTTAACACCACAAAGAGGGAAATTATGAACAACTTTGACCCCAAAATTTACCAACACACTCCCACTATCACTGTTCACGATAACCGTGGGCTGGATGTCCGTGAAATCCATTATCACCGAGCTACCGCAGAAAAAAATAGTGATATCCGTATCACCCGTCATCAGTATGATGTTCTCGGACACCTGCACCAAAGTATTGACCCACGCCTGTATGACGCCTGGCAGAAAGATAGCTCGGTAAAACCCAATTTTCTCTGGCAGTATGATTTAACGGGCAGCGTCCTACGTACAGAGAGTGCCGATGCGGGTAATACTGTCACTCTTCATGATATTGAAAACCGTCTGGTCCTGACTGTAACGGCAACGGGTGTCAAGCAGACCCGGCAATATGAAGATAATTCTCTGCCCGGTCGTCTGCTATCCGTAACCGAACAAGAGCCTGGCGAAAGGGCATCCCATATCACCGAACGTCTCATCTGGGCTGGAAACACGCCGGCAGAAAAAGAGCAAAATCTTGCTGGTCAGTGTGCACATCACTACGATACAGCAGGAGCGACCCAACTGAATCGCCTTTCCCTAACCGGAGCGGCTTTATCACAATCCCGTCAGCTACTGGTTGATGGCCAAGAAGCGGATTGGTTCGGCGATGATAAAAAGATCTGGGATAAGAAATTAAGTAACGATGTATACACCACCGAAAACAAAACGGATGCCACCGGAGCTATGTTGACGCAAACCGATGCCAAAGGAAATATCCAGCGTCTGGCTTATGATGTAGCCGGTCAGTTAAAAGGGAGTTGGCTAACAGTAAAAGGCCAAAAAGAGCAGATTATCATTAAATCCCTAACCTATTCAGCCACAGGACAAAAACTACGCGAAGAGCACGGTAACGGTATCATCACCGAATATAGTTACGAGCCGGAAACCCAGCGACTGATTGGCATTACAACCCGTCGTTCAACCGATAGCAAGGCTTTACAAGACTTACGTTATGAATATGATCCGGTTGGCAACATAATCAGTCTCCGTAACGATGCAGAAACGACCCGCTTCTGGCGCAATCAGAAAATGGTGCCAGAGAATATCTATACCTACGATTCCCTGTATCAGCTTATAAGCGCAACAGGGCGCGAAATGGCGAATATCGGCCAGCAGAATCAGAATCTCCCCTCTACAGCACTCCCTTCCGATAACAACACTTATACCAATTACACCCGCACTTATTCCTATGACCGTGGTGGCAACCTGACCCAAATCCGGCATAGCTCACCCGCGAGCCAAAACAACTACACCACAGACATAACCGTCTCGAACCGCAGCAACCGCGCGGTACTGAGTACCTTGACCACTGACCCGACCAAAGTGGATGCATTGTTTCAGGCAGGTGGTCATCAGGAGACATTACTACCGGGACAAAACCTAAACTGGAATGCACGAGGTGAACTACAACAGATGACACCGGTAAAACGGGATAACCTCACTGACCGTGACAGCGACATAGAGTGGTATCGCTATGGCAACGACGGAATGCGGCTGTTAAAAGTCAGTAAACAGCAAATGCAGAATATCCTCCAGCAACGACGAGTCGTTTACCTGTCAGGATTAGAACTACGTACAACACAAAACGGTGATATCACGAAGGAAGAGTTGCAGATTATTACAGTGGGTGAAGCGGGTCGTGCGCAAGTGCGAGTTCTACATTGGGAAAGCGGCAAACCGGAAAACATCAACAATAATCAGGTACGTTACAGTTATGACAATCTCATTGGCTCCAGCCAGCTTGAGCTAGATAGTGATGGGCAAATTATCAGTCAAGAAGAGTACTATCCATTTGGCGGTACGGCGATCTGGGCCGCAAGAAACCAGATAGAAGCCAGTTACAAAACGATCCGGTATTCTGGTAAAGAGCGGGATGCCACCGGACTGTATTATTACGGCTATCGGTATTATCAGCCGTGGGTGGGAAGATGGCTAAGTGCGGACCCGGCCGGTACTATTGATGGATTAAATCTCTATTGTATGGTGATGAATAACCCAGTTACGCTTGCGGATAATATGGGGCTCTCAAGTTTAGACTGGCTTGATCTAGCCATTGCGCAAAACAAACCTGACATTTCGCCACTTTTGTATAAACAAAATCCAAGAGTTGAGCAGAGATACAAATATTTTACTAAAAGCACCGGTGAAATATTAAAAGAAACAGAAAGAAATGAGCAAAAAATAGAGGGAATGAAACAACAAGAGCAAGATGCGAAAACACCAAAGGAAGTAAAACAGAAACAAAAACAGAGAATAAAAACATCCCAAGAAATGACGTTCACAAACGCAAAACTAAAAGGATATGCTGCCCATGCAGGTATTATGCATGATACTACCTATAAAGATAAATTTTTAAATCTGAGTGGTAGCTTAGGTGCAAAAAACACCTTCCCTGGAGTGCAACTCATCAGCGAAAAAGCGAAACCCGGTTTCGAACAGTACCACCCCGATAAACTTCAAACATCCAAACGTTGGAGGCCAAATATGGATCTTGGCAGCTATCGTGTTGCTAATGAAAAAGAATTTATCGCGGGTATACAAAAAGCGTATCAAGAATCAGGCACTGCATTACACCCACTGATTGAACAGAGGATCAAAGCACATATTAAGGAAAACAAAAACATTTTACCTAAAATGGCAGGTATTGCTGGCCTGCATGCTGAAGTACAAGCCTTAAATTATATGGTCACTGAATTTTCTAAAAATGGAGGAAATCTATCAAGTCATTTGAGTCAGACCTACATATTCACACAACGACTCGTTGGTGCAACAAATCAAGACTTCCCTGCTTGTCATAATTGTTCTGGAATATTGTCCGGTATAGAAAATGTCATGACAGGAAAAGTAGAAAATTACAGAAGAATGACACGTAGACACTCTGTAGCGTAATAACTTTATCCAGGGAAAGGATATTAAACATATACCCTATGGATTTCAAGATGGAGCGCGACGGTAAGGGAGCGAATCCCCGGGAGCATAGATAACGGATATAACACAGTGTTGCCGTCCTGAGACGACAACACTGTAAAGTAATAAGTAGAATAAACCAACATCAATGCTCCAATTCAAACCCAGATATAAAATTCTGCCACTTCTTGGGAATAGCTGACTGAAAACTAAGTGAAAAATAGTGAGAAAGAAAAAAGAGGTGAAATTCTTATTTTCTATAAAATCTTTTATTTCTTCGATATTTTCAATGTAAACTTTGAACAACCGATGGCTAACGAGCCAACAGTGACTTCATGAATTTCAACATCATCAAGTTGATAACAAGAGAGTATTTTGGTTATCAACTGGCAGGTAAAATGTATGGCGATATTCATACCAACACACTTTTTCACGCCTACACCAAATGAAAGTGGGCTGCCTTCACGATCAAGCTGAAATTGGTAAGGATGGTCAAAAACCGTGGCATCAAAATTGGCTAATCCGGTATAAAACAGGACTCGATCGCCCTTATTGAAACAGCTATTTTTATATATCAATCTCTCTTTAAATACTCTATCTACCGCAAGAACTGGGCTAGATATACGATAGGTTTCAGTAACAATACTTTTAATATTATTTTCCGTCACCGTGATTGCATGGCTTTTAATATAAAGAAATGTGGCAATGATCAATTGCATCGTCGTTTCATGAGCGGCAATAAATGTTACCGATAGATCAGCCACAAATTTTTCAATATGGATCACATCCTCTGCCCCACCGTTGATGGTTATTTGCCGTAAAACTTGCTGATATATAGCAATAAAAGATTCCGCAATCGATACACAATGCGCTCTCCCACTCATGCTACCATCAAAGAACATACCGACATTCAGGGCATGAGCAGAAAAAAACGCCGAAGCTTTCAACCCCACTAAAGAAGCAGCCAATAAGTTATTCACTCCCCTTAGATGTTTTGCAGTCAAAAAATCACACTGTTTTAAAGGAGATAAAAGATCATTAGCGATGACTTCAAAATTCATCTCATTAAATTTTCCACGTATAAAACTTACTGCATCAGTATTATATTTATCATCATTAAAAATGAGAGAATTATTAAGATAAAGAATGAATCTGGCAACTCTACTCTGATCTGACGCAGAAAATATTTCCAGCGGAATGCTCAACTTCTTTTTAGTCACATAATCCGAGTTCAGAAAATAAGAGCAAATATCATATGAATAGCAATGCCATATTGCTTGCTTTGCATCGTAAAAAAAACCCTTTCTCTCAGGATCACCTAATCTTACACTATCCATTTTCTTCTTATATTCATTTATTAAAACATTCATCACAGATGCGCCTATGTAAATTTCATCTCTTTGAGTTATAAATTCTCACGCTATTTGACAATAAATATATTTATTGCCATCTATACCCTATGGATTTCAAGATGCATCGCGACGGCAAGGGCGCGAATCCCCGGGAGCATAGATAACGAGGTGACCGGGGTGAGTGAGTGCAGCCAACCAAGAGGCAACTTGAAAGATGACGGGTATAAAAACCATAAGATATTTCACCGGCTATTATTTTTAGTCTGTTAATCCATTTATAATCAAGAGACCTTTTTTACCATTAATGGCTGACCTCACACTGATATAAACTCACCTCTTATTCTTATATATACCCTATGGATTTCGAGATGCATCGCGACGGCAAGGGAGCGAATCCCCGGGAGCATAGATAACGATGTGACCGGGATGAGTGAGTGCAGCCAACAAAGAAGCAACTTGAAAGATAACGGGTATAAAAAATAAAACCGTTCTAACCTATATTCAGGCCACATAATTAAAAACATAACCTCTCAAATAACTCTGCCACATGCCCTCTATTTGTATTTCCATTACGTTTAACAACTCAAAATAATCACCATACAAAATTATCACATTGCTTTTTATTTTTAGTTCAATATGGTTACTTGTGCGCGTTTTTTAACATAAATCGTGATAAATATCACAAAATTTTTCCTCCCCCTAAAGACGAAAAATTAATTAAATCATTAAAATCAACATATTATAAAAATTCATCTCATAATGGCCTATTTTTCCTGCCTGAGATACCAACCCAATAAAATAGCTATTCAAACCATTTTCCGATTCACAATTAACCTTCATTTAATATTCATGTAAAACATTCATGATGATATACTTTATATTCTGTATTTTTACACTAATATAAAAACATATTATATATAATTTCTGACTATTACTCATCATAAATGAAATTAACCCATAGACAACAAACCATCCAGAATAGTAATAAAATACTGTGACTAATAGATCAATAAAAATCACCCATTTTACCCATTAACCAGGAGTTAAAGATGAGAGAATCTGAGGAAAAAGAAAAAGGGGAAATGCTTGAAATTAATAATCATTATTTTTTCGTCATTAATCTTACCAATGAAAACTTAATCGGTGATGTGATTTGGAGCAGCTCTGGAAATACGAGCACTCTCAATGTTGATGGATTAAATCCAGCAACCGCTTCACTTATCCAAGAATTCTATCCAGAAAGTTGGAAAAATGATTATTGGCAATGGACGGCAAAAGGGAGGAGATATCAATTAAATTGTTATGACAATGATATCTATGTCGCTGTTGTAATTAGCGATTTTGGCATTAGTGTATTACCCACTGGCACCAGCCCGGATGCATGGAAATGGTAGCTTTTCTTCCACTTCATTATTTATGTAAGAAACATGCATCATGTAGAAAATATTAATAGCACTCTTACATAAAGACAAGCTCGCAAGTCGACAAAACAAAGATCGTGATGGCATCACGATCTTTGTTTAATCGAATTAAAATCTTACCCTGAAAAAATTCTTGAACTTTATTATCCACAATCTCAAACCCACCCTATGTTGTTCATTACCCCAGATTACCAAATTAAGTGATTTATACCCGTTATCTTTCAAATTGCCTCTTTGTTGGCTGCACTCACTCACCCCGGTCACATAGTTATCTATGCGCCCGGGGATTCGCTCCCTTGCCGTCGCAATCCATCTTGAAATCCATAGGGTATATACTACCATTCACAATCGGTACTCTAGGGCTTTTTCCTAATAATTATTCTTGTCCACTCGATCCTTTAAGGGATCTCGTCCCTAATTTTTAGCAAATAAAACCGAATCTTAGCAAACCTAATAAAATCACTAAACTTTTCGAACCCTCAGTATAAATAAAAGTAGAAAGTTCAGATAACCATCAGAATTTACTCTATATTTGCAACTCTATACTTAATAGAAAGAACAATTAAACATGAATAGGATAAATACTCACATAAATTACTCATCCGTAATCATTTATTTAGGATAAATTATTATCAGACAATCCCTCTTTCTCACTCCATTTTTTTAGTAATAATATTCTATCTTGGATATATTTTTCAGACAATACTTCCAGTTTCTCTATTTTCCCTACTTGTAACTTAAGAAAATTATGACTGAATTCACACCAAGAAACTAAAAAGAATTCATTATTGAAAAAGATCGACAGTGGGCAGGTCGTCTTCACAATATGTGTATTATTTAAATCAATAAAAGTTATCACTATTTTTGATTTATGGTATATCGCCCTTCTGATATCAGATAACATTAAGTTATTATTTGTAACTTTGCTGTAACCTTCTGTTTTTACAAACATTGGCGAATAATATAGCTGATCACGCTGTTCTTCAGGCAACACTGCGGCAATCTTAGATATAAAGCTATGAGCAGATTTAGCCAAAACAACATCATTTTGTTCAATAACCCATTTATTGCCCAAAACTAAGGCATCAATTTCATCCATCGTAAACATTAAAGGAGGTAACATGAAGCCCGGCCGTAATATATAGCCCAAACCTGGCTCACCCTCTATATTTGCCCCCTGACTGTTTAGTAAAGCAATATCTCGATAAAGTGTGCGCAAGCTTACATTTAAATCACTAGCGAGTAATTTACCACTGACAGGGTACCTTCTCTGTCTCAAGTATTGCAATAATACGATAAGTCTTTCGGTTCTTGACATTTCCGAACTCCTCATTTTAATAAAAATTAAATAGGATAAGGTTTTACTGAATAAATAATATTGCGTTACTAGCTAGTTACCCAATATATCCGTCATCTTTCAAGTTGCCTCTTTGTTGGCTGCACTCTCTCACCCCGGTCACATAGTTCTCTATGCTCCCGGGGATTCGCTCCCTTGCCGCCGCGATGCATCTTGAAATCCATAGGGTATATATACCCGTCATCTTTCAAGTTGCCTCTTTGTTGGCTGCACTCACTCACCCCGCTCACATCGTTATCTATGCTCCCGGGGATTCGCTCCCTTGCCGTCGCAATCCATCTTGAAATCCATAGGGTATAACTATCTATTCTTAATTATCTATTATGGAACAATATCGAGATTTCTCTATAAAACCATCAACTCGAAATCCTATACTTAATATAGACCTCAATTGTCAGGATTGACGAAAATGCTATTGCCGTCTTACATAATTACCAAACTCTGTCAAGAGTAAATGTTCAATGCATTACGCCGAAACAAGGTTAAAGTAAATATCGAACATCAAACATAGCGCAAATATTTAAAATTTTAATATACTGCTAATTAATACAAAAAATAAAACTTACACTCAACAAGATAACTTATCATAAGTAAATTTACTATGTATTAATGATATAAGAAAACACAAATATTAAAGTCAATTTTCATACTGCCAGTTAATACCTCAGCAGAAAAATTATGGCTTTATTATTCTGACATATCGCTTCGTAATGCCTGGGAAGATGTTTTGATTTTATTACTAATGTAAAATAGCAGTGGAACTAAAAGGCATACCCAAATAGGTTTAACCTTAACTTCTGTTGAAAAAATAAATTTCTTTAGACAAGATGAATAATCCTTAGCTTATCTTTAATTTATTTTTAATATCGAATAACAATATCTCAATTGGTTAATAACTTTATGATCTATACCCGTTATCATTCAAGTTGCCTCTTTGTTGGCTGCACTCTCTCACCCCGGTCACATAGTTTGCTATGCTCCCGGGGATTCGCTCCCTTACCATCGCGATGTATATTGAAATCCATTGGGTATAAAATCAATTAACCTTTTTTATAGCCATTTAGCCAAAATTGTTCACTAACCCAATCTGAAACTTGTATCATATATTCGTTTATTTTATTTAAGCAAACATGAGCCTCTGATTCATAACATAATAACTGGTGATTATCACCCCATAGTTGATCTAATTTTTTCACTTTATCGATCTGAAATATATCATCTAATTCACCATGAACAGTAAAAACCTTAGTTTTACAAGGTAAAGAGATGTCCAATTTAATTTCGTCAAAAATAGACTGCATATGACTATTATCTTGCATAAATGCAAACTGGAAATCTTCTTTAAGCCTTCTTGGCAACTTATCAAACTCTGCTATTTCAGGCCCACCGGATAAATTGACGATACAACAAAATTTATCGCCAATTCTTTGCGCAACGCGTAGAGCAAAATAACCACCAAAACTAATTCCTAAGAAACAAAGAAGATTACTATTAATTCGGGCATCATCTTCTAATAATTTAACTATAGAGCTAACATATAATTCCATATCAATAGCTATTGGTGATTTCCCAAGATTTATTCCCTGCCCTGGTCCATCAAATATAGCTACCGCCATATTTTTCCCTAAGAAAAACTCGGCCAAAGATAATATTTCAATTTCAGTCATTGAATCCAATCCATTGGATAAAATAACACAAGGCAAAGGATGATTCTCTTCTTCTTTATACCCTTTAGGGAATATAAGGAAGAACGGCATATGAAATTTATCGACGACAATATATTGGTGGTCAACCAGCAAATCACTATATTTTATACTAGATAAAAAACATGAACGAATATACTCTCTGAGCTGTATCTTTCTACTCCTATCACTAAAATACATAAATTCTGCCCAATGATAACAGGCAGCGGCACTCCTCAAAGCACGAACATGACTAACTTCACTCTTAGCCGAGTTAGCGATATTAATATAGCTATCACCCACTTTTGACCAATTAATCATCCATTCATACCAAAACTCTTCAGAGGATAAGTCTAAGTTTCCCGCCGGAAAATGACTCAATGCCGCAACAACATCTCCCCAATGAACTTGGGGAGCATATTGAGAATTTAAGAAGAATATTCTTGGCATAAAATAACCACAAGTAGCAAGAAGTTCTGGCGAAATTCTATTGGGTTTATTTTTATTATTCATCTTATTTTCCTTTAAGTTACTAAATACGAGTGTCTAACCACTCTTTGCAAGCAAAAACCATTTTCTTACTATTTTCTGAAATAGCATTTTTTACTATCTCTCGTTGTTTTTCTTTATCTTCCGTACCAAATTTAACTGCACATAATTCATGATTTAACTCAACATCATGGCTAGAAACAATGTACGAACCACTCCCTTTACTCAATATCTGCCATGAACCACTATGAGACTTTAATACTAAAGGCGGCTCTGGTTGAAAATATTCAATCAATAAATTATCCACATCACAGAATCGTATACTACGGAAAGTCTCATTTCCATTTGGTGTTGATACTTCCATATTAAATTCTTGATGTTTATCATCATTATAAATGACTTTTACTGAATCACAATGCGGTAATATCTTGCTCCAGTCATCGATATTTAAAAAGATCTTATAAACATCATCAACCTGATGAGGAATATAATATCCCGCTGAGAAAGTTAATAAATTTGATTTTTTATGACTTTCTACCTGGCTCTTTATACTATCCATCTCCATTCGAGTATTATCATTGATAAATGAGATAATAAAGGAATTAGCCTGGTCATGATTATCAATACCATCAACGATACCACTGACATCTTCTAATAAACCCCAGTTCCTTTGTACCGTTAGAATACAGCGTTGATCATTAATAGGAATAATTTGCCATCTGCCATTCATTGTTTTTAATAATGGCATCGGTGTAGGCATAACATAATCAACCCGGTAAATAGTATCAAAATAATATCGCTGTGTTTGCCAACTTACTGCTTTATTATTTTGTTTTGCTTTGATTTCAACTAATTCTTCATTACCTGATCTCTTTAAAACTTCTGCACCATCACAGAATGAAAAAATATCTGTCCAACAAGAGACATCTTTAACTAAAGTATAAACCTGCTGTGCCGGCGCCTCACATACGACTGAATGAGTAATCGTTCCTGTTAATACTTTTTCCGATCCCTCCGTTGATTCGACGATATTTTTTATATTATTGAGCTCTTTAACTGAATTGGTATCAATAGCTTTACTAATAAATTGGTGCGCCTGCTCTATTGTTTCAACACCATCAATTAACCCGGCTACTTCAGACTCAAGATCATATAAATGCTCCAACAACAGTACACATTGCTGAGAATTGATTTTAATTACGCGCCATGACGTTTCCATTTCTTTAACTAATGTCATTGGGGGATTCAGTTTTGATTTTATACTGAATGTTTCTGGATAAAATTTACGATTTGATTCCCACTGCATTAATATACCGTTAATTAAGGCTTTAATTTCTATTTTTTCACCTTCTTTATCCCTAAAGAGAGTTTTTACTTCCTGGCAAGGTTCAAACATTCCTGGCCATTTATCAGAATTAATAATAATTTCATATACATCTTCTATCTGAGCATTACAAATAATTGAATGTGATTCTACATAATTCATTATTGATTCCTCAATGTAAATAGTTTTTTAGGATCGATTGACTTAATTAACTCTGCTTTCAATATCTTATCATTATGGCTTTTTGGAAAGTATTCATCAGTAACATAGAACCAATCCGGCCATTTTTCTCTACTGAGTTTACGACTTAAAAATGATGAAATAATATCTTCAATTTCAGGTAATGATTTCTTCGATATCTCGCCACTCATGCAGGCAACCGGTTGATCAATAGCAACACCATTTTCATGGAAAGAAAAACCAACAACCGTAGCCACATTCACATTGGGTATTCGGGATAAAATAGATTCAACTTCTTCAGGATAAATTCTATGTCCGTTAGCACTCATAAAAGTATTTTGCTTACGTCCTTTTAAGACTAAATAACCCTCTTCATCTATATAACCGAGATCACCAGTGGCAAACCACTCATCAGGAGGTGTTATTTCTCCAGAAAGGACATCATAATATCCTTCCATAATACTTTCACCCCTTATTATAATTTCTCCAATATTATCAGATGAGCCTATAATAGGTTTAACCGCTACCGCCAATGTATTATCAATTTTGCCAACACAATAAATTGAATTGAGATATCTTTTATCACGATGATCTTGCTCATCTACCCAACAAAAAGGACCATAAGTTTCACTTAACCCATATCCCTGCATCCATTCACAGCCAATTAATTGACGCCCTTTCTCCAGTACGCTAGGCGGCATCGCTGCGGCACCATAAGCAACAACTTGTAAGTCAGAGAGATCGATATTATGTTCTGCGGTTGATTTAACGAATAACTTCATCGACTCTGGGCGTAACATAATATGAGTGATTTTATTACGAGAAAGATAATCAGGCCATCTCTCTACATTTCTGTCTTCCGGTATAAAAAGTGTTGATTGATGTAATAATGAACCGAAAGAAAAAATCACTCCCGTTGTATTATTCAACAAACCTGACATAAATATTTTAGCATCTTGAGTGAATTTTAATTTCTCTGTCACCGAATAAATTCGTCGACAAACTAATGATTCTGAAATACTAATGGCTTTCGGTTTACCTGTACTACCACTGGTGAACAGGACAATAAAGTTAGCAATAGATTGCGGAGAATAAGTTATTATTGGGATTTCCGCGATATCATCACTGACCCGGATCTTATGATCTGAAATATCAATCACATTAATGTTGTTTTCTTTTAATCTTCCAACAAAATGTTTATCTTTCTTAAGGTAAACCACAAAATCGTATTGCACTTCATTGGTAAAATTAATCCATTCATCGATTGTCGCTGATGATAAATTATAGGGCATTAATAAATGCAACCCCATAGCACTAGCCGCAGCTAAAAAGAAAATACCTAATTCATCATGTTCAAATATGACAATGACTTTACTACCTTTTTGAACACCTCGACTAAGTAAATCATCAATTAAATGGGAAACAGAAGATATTACCTCTTTTCTTGTATAGTGATAATCCTTAGTGATAATACAATCATGATGTAAGTTACCACGCCCTGAATGTAACAACATAGAGATTAGTTTCATTTCTGTTTCCCTTTAATTAGCAGTTAATTTTTATCGTTTAAACTTGATGAGACGAAATCAAGGACTGCTCTTCCTGTTTCCCAATGACTGAATTGACTTTTCGTCACGGAAATACCGAACTCTTTCTCAATCTCTTTTGCCAAGTCAGCTAATTCCGTAGAATCCATATCATAGGCATCAGCAAGGTTTGCATCCATATTGAAATCATCAATATTAATGTTAAGAAAAAGAGACAAAATCGTTTTTATTTTTACTTCTGGATGATTATTCATATATTTTTCCTCGCGTACTTACATATTTTAGAGATTAAATAGCTGAAAAACTCAACGCACACACATGACCTTGATTACTAAAGCGCTGAATGATTATTTGGTTAGTATTTGAAAACTCATTGATTTTTTTAGATTGTTGTTCCTCATCCCCATGACTTTCTGACAAGAATGATGACGCCAGGACTGAATCAATCACGCCACTGACTGAAAATTGATTATCCAAATAGGGCCTCAGATTTATAAATGATGTTTTTATCTCTTTATTTGAGAAAGCCTTACTCGTTATTTCTTTTTCATCATCATATATTCCATCCATAATAAATACAGCATTTTCATTATGGTTGAACAGTTCAGCGGTATATTCTAAGGTGTTATTTCTAGTATTTTTATCCGGTGCAAAATAATCAACAAAGCCGGTTAATTCACACAATATCGAAGCACCACGTTCTAAAGCATGTTGTCTCTCTTCCAGCACCAGAAATGCCGCGCCTTCGGAAAAGTCTCCTGGCTGTTTTTCGCCAAAAACCTCAGAGTGTTTCTGGCTTGACGTTTTCTCCAGTAAATTTTTAACTAATGGGCTGGAAAGATGTTCTGACGCACCACATAACATCACTTCCGCAACACCATTAGAAATTGCTTCCGCCGCATAGCCTATTGCTTGCATCCCTGCCACATCGGAGGTGGAAAACGTTTTAGATTGCGCACTAAAACCATAAAGCAGTGACAATTGCCCTTGAAGTGCCGCAGGGAACCATGCCGTGGCAACATAAGGCCCCATTCCCTTTATGCCTTCAATATGGAGCGCTTTAACTTCATCCTCAATATGTTGCCATCCACCAAAACAGTTTCCGACATATATGCCAACGCGATTAGGATCAAGCTTATCGACATCCAATCTACTCGCTTTTAATGCCATTTCAACGGCAACGATACCATAAACCGAAAATTCATCAATTTTACGTCTTAAGCGGTTATTGATATATTTCGCGCCATCGAAATCACTCAATGTCCTTATTATAGAACTTGCGGTGGTATTGTTTTTCGATTCTTGTCCCAATAACTTCTGAATGACTTTTGATTTTATGGCAGTGACATCATTGCCATCAGGATGTATTGCACCAACACCGGTAACGACAACTCTTTTACGCATTGTCTACTGCCCTCATAACAATAACACTGTGAATACCAGAAAAACCACTTGATAATTTTAACGCGGTCTTAATTGGATATGAGCAACCTTGATTAGGAATATAATCTAAATCGCAATCAGGATCCGGCGTTTGATAATTAATTGTTGGGTGAACATACTGCTTTTCTATTTCAAGACATAATGCTACAGACTCGATCGCATTAGCGGCGGCTAAAGCATGACCTGTCATTGACTTTAATGAGTTAATTGGAATACCAAATGCACTTTCACCCAAAACAAATTTAATCGCATTTGATTCGTTAATATCATTTTGCGCTGTAGAACTGCCATGAGCACTAATATAATTTACCGTTGATGGCGATATCTGGGCATCCTTCAATGCCATATCAATGCATCGTGCCATTGCCATGCCATCCGCGGGCAAGTCAGTCATATGATAAGCATTATTGACGGATGCGTACCCTGCTAATTCAGCATAGATATGTGCTCCACGCTGCTTAGCGTGTTCATAAGACTCTAAAATTAATATTCCACACCCTTCTGCAATCACAAATCCATCCCGCTCAAGGGAAAAAGGACAAGTTGCTGCTTGCTGATTTTCCAACTCTCTTGATGATAGCGCCCCTAAAGCTTCAAAAGAGCCGATAGAGAGTGGACAAAGTGGCGCTTCACTTGCACCAGCCAGCATAATATCCGCTCTGCCATAACGGATATGCTCCATCGCAATGCCTAATGCATCAAGCCCTGCCGCACATCCGGTTGATATGTTACTGACGGACATAGATGCACCATATTTTTTCGCAACAGAGGTTGCGGCAGAGCTGAAATCAAAGCTGTCGTAATCTTCTGATTTAATTAAATCAGGGTGAATATTCTCTTTGCCCCCTTTGGTGATTCTGAGTAAACACTCTTCCATTCCCGCAGCATCGGCAATCGCTGTCGCTATCGCAACACCAAAACGTCGACCATCAATGTCTGAGGGTCTTAAATTTGCATCTTGCATCGCCATCTCAGCGGCATCTAGCGCAAACTGGAGATATTTACGCTCACTTTTCAGAACAAACTCTTTGTTATTGCCATCACTACCGTAAACTTGTCCTATTGCTCCGCTTTTAAAGCCAAATCTTTCTCTTCCCCACTCATATTTACTCACTCCCGATTTCCCGTTATGAATATTGTTCCAAAATTCATTAACGCCAACACCTGTCGGTGCAACAACACCTAGCCCTGTCACCACAACTCTACGTGGTTGAGATTCATTTCTGTTATTTATTATCACAATAATTATCTCGATAGAAATAGAATAAACATTTACTCAGGCAAATTTTATTAATATAAAACTTACCCATTTTCATTTAAGAAAATCGTTATCTGCAAGTAGTGATATTAAACTACTTTATCTATAAAATTATATTTGTCATATATATTTGATTTTTATCTCCTAACCAAATTTCTTGAAAATAAGCACCAAGCCATAATTCCACTTTAATATCCATTTGGTTATTTCACTGATTTTTCATCTATTTAAACTGCAAGAATAATATGAATGTTTCAGGTTAAACCAAACTAAGTTAACTCCCTTCGATCTACATATGGATAGAGTAACTAAGCGTTTTCTTAATGACTCAATTTACTCTTAAAAATCATCCAGAAAGGAGATGACAAATTTATTATTATAGAACTGATATATTCACTCACAGTACAATATAGCCAAACAACATAGCAAAGATAATATATCTTTTTCTAGCTTATATCCGTTATCCTTCAAGTTGCCTCTTTGTTGGCTACACTCGCTCACCCCGGTCACATCGTTATCTATGCTCCCGGGGATTCACTCCCTTGCCGTCGCGATCCATCTTGAAATCCATTGGGTATATGAAATCTCTTTTCTGCTCATATTCTCCCCGTCTGACCCTATAATGACATATTATTATAATATTGCGACCACTCGACTCCATGAAGCATCTGCTTTCTCTAATTTTATTGGAAAACAGCACACTTTAAATCCATAAGGTTTAGGAATACTGGTTAAATTACAAAGCCGTTCTATCTGTAAATAAGGGTGATCCCGCCCGATAAAATGAGATGGCCATAAGCAATCTTTATTCCCCGTTTTTTTATAATCGTTAATCATCTCTATGAATGGCCGATCAAAGCTAAATGCATCTGTCCCAATAATCTTTACCCCTTGCTCTACTAACCATTGAACAGCACTGCTTTCAATCGCTTTATAGTGAGTAAAATAGGATTTTTCCCCCAGGAGTTTATCCGCTCCAGTATTGATCAGGACAATATCATTTTCTTTTATTTTATAATTAATTTTCTTTAATTGGTTTTCTACCGCCTGTTTATCAATTGATTGATTATCATGACTAAAATCAAGTAATACACCGTGGCTATAAAACCAATCCAAAGGAATATCAGTAATTGTTGCTGGCTGATCTTGCCCTTTATGCCACCCATAGTGATAGGGAGCATCAATATGCGTTCCAGTATGCGTGGTCAATCGATAATACATCAGTGATAATCCCATACCATCAGGAAAATCATTGTGATCAATGATCCACTTTTTGCGTTTAAACAGTTTTACAAAGGCTCTTTTCCACCATGAATGGGTATGGAAATATAAATAACTTTCACCTAATTTATTAGCGCCCTCTTTATGATCAACGACTCCTCTAGTTACTTTCTCAGGTTCCCAAAAATCACAATCTATAGGAACACTTAAGTCAATAATATTACTCATCTTTGTTCCTTATAATCTCGAAATAGTTTATTTCCTTGATATTTGGTGTAGAAATTACCTTCTTTTGAGATAATGCACAAACAAATTGCTGATGATGAATCAATAATGTGCTCGCCTCTAATTCTTTCATATCTTTAACAGAATCAGAGTTATTAGCCAATAATTTCTCATGTAAAGTCGAAGCAAATAATTTAATATATGCTTCAAGTCTAACCCAACAGTATAATGACATTAAGTGATAATAGTTTTTAAATCCGGGACTCACTCCTGATAGTTGTTTTAACATTATACCTTTTATATATTCCAACTCCTTATCCTTAATAAAACGTTCAATAATTTCAGAAAATTTTATCTTAGAAGGAGTGACTTCAATATCAACACCTATTTCTCTTGAGCTAAACCCGATGGCGCAATAGTTTCCTGATGCACTCAGAGAAAAATAATATTTGAAGTCTTGCTCCGTGGATATATAAGGTTTACCGTTATCATTCGTTATGATTTCATAATCAGATAAATATTGATTTAAAACATAACGTAACGCAGCTCGTCTAAATATAAATTTTTTTCTTCTATCCGCTAAACAAATTTGGTTATGGCGAACGATATCAGACCGGTGAATTAACTGTTCAATAGAAGATAAATCAATATCGTCGATTTTTATAATCCAAAGATCAGAAAAATCAGATGATAAAGAAATATCGTCCATGATTAGTAATTACCTAATCCACCACACACATTAAGTGCTTGAGCGGTTACAGCCCCGGCAAGAGGAGATGCAAGATAAGCAACCATTTCTGCCACTTCATTAGGTTCAACATATCTTCCAATAGGAACACGCTCTTCTACTCTTCTTTTCGCTTCTGCTATATCAGTGCCCCAAATTTTGGCGTAATGTTCTCTGACACGCTCCGCCATCTCACTCTCAACAAACCCTGGACAAACTGCGTTAACCGTAACACCTGAACCATTACGTGCTAATTCAAGCCCCAAGGATTTAGTCAGGCCAACAACACCATGCTTAGAAGCAGAATAAGGCGTACCATGAATAACACCTTGTTTCCCGCCGGTGGAGGCAATATTGATAATTCTGCCGCCAGATGACATTAATTTTCTTTTCAAAACTTCATGTATAACAAAATAAGTGCCATTTAAATTAACGTTTATGACATTTTGCCAAGTTCGTGGGCTTATTTCAGCAGTAATACCGCCACCAGAAATGCCAGCGCAATTCACAAGCACCGCCAGCTTATTATCTTCAAGCTCTAGTTGGTCAAACGCTTTTTTAACATTTTCATGATTAGAAACATCACAAACTATTTTCTTTGCAAATTGACTACCATATTTATTGCGTAACTTGTCAATTGCGCTATCAAGACGCTCAGGAGTACGCGATAATAATATTGGTTCAAAGCCATCATCAGATAATCTTTCTGTAATTGCGAAACCAATATCTCCTGTCGCGCCGGTAATAAAGGCATATTTCATCTGAACTATTCCTATCGTTATTTATACCCGTCATCTTTCAAGTTGCCTCTTTGTTGGCTGCACTCGCTCACCCCGGTCACATCGTTATCTATGCTACCGGGGATTCACTCCCTTGCCGTCATGATACATCTTGAAATCTATAGGGTATATATTATTGCTATTCACGGAAAAACACGATTACCCCTAACAAGCATTATTCATAAATTAGTGACAGTTTTTGTCAGCATTTACGAAAAATATTAACCTTTTCACGTAAAGAACAATAATATATCGGTGTTACATTTACAATAACTTATAATACCAAAACACTTTATCATGTCACTATACAAATTCATACTTTCTGACTAATCAGAAAATAAAATAAAGGGTCAGCAATAATTCCTGCATTAAAAAATACTAAAAAACAATACGTTATGAATTAAGCATTGGGTTATTTTTTCATGGAGTAACAATTGATAGATGAGACAAAATACAATATAGGAAAACCTGAAAGCTTCTATTACCTATTTCTTAAACAGGCTGATACGCCCAATTAACCCTATTGTTGGCATAGAGTGATGACGAGACATATTCCAAACACGTACTCTTACCTTCAGTAGGTCAGACCGTTTAAAACCGGCGATCTACCAACATTAATCACCGGCTGGCTTATGTGACAATTTAATGTATGCCTGATTCCCCTACAGAATATAACTTTTGGTTATATTAAATATAACCAAGAAATATATTCCAACAGCGTTATTAAAAGGAATTAAATATAAAGATCATAATTTCTCAATATTCTTTATAAGAATAGTTTAGATATTAATTTTATAACAAATAATTCGCTTGTTAATAAAAAACCTTAGCGGATATTTATGATATTCACGCGATTTTTATTATTTTATCTACCACGACAGTCACCATACCTTCGTGATAATTAAATTCGAAATTCCAACCGAGCCGATTCAGCATATTGAATAATTTATCAATCGTGTGGTTTTCCAGCTTCCCATTCATGACCTCGCTAATTCTTGCTTGAGTGGTTCCCAAAAGCTCCGCCGCTTTTACCTGACTTAAACCGCGCTCCTGAATCATCTTGCGGATGATCACCATTAATTGAGCGCGAATATGTTTATCATTTGCTTCGTTAGGATTATTGCTAGATGAAGCATAAGGGTTTTTCGTCACTGTGAATTCCATCATCTCTACCTTAAAATCAGTACCAAAACCGAATAAGCAAGAATCTATATCAAATTTGATATAAACGCAATATCTATCCAAACACGGCACACTCATTCGTAAGGGCCAAGGAAACGCACCCCGTTAAAGTGAATAAGATGGGACGGCGCATCTGCAACCCACACCTCACTCTCCCATGCAATTTCGCCAAGGTAGCGGCTCATAATACTTCGGTTAGGAAAAGCGGTAACGTAGACCAGACCGGCTGTCGATCCAGCAAATAATTCGGCGAGTTCAGCGTGCCGCTTGCCATCAACTGGGCCATGACTAGTAACAGACTCAACCAACAACAACCAATTTTTTGCAGTGTAATGCAGTACCACGTCTGGCATCTTACCGTGTGAATCTACATCAACACCCAACCCAGATAGCAGTACAGAGTCGAAGTAACCCCACTTGTCGCCAGTATCACCAGCGTAGACCAACACACTACCCGGCGCAAAGCGTGGGGCAAAATCCTCGATAATCGCCCGGATCAGCGTGCTATGCTCCCCGGAGCGATCTCAACAGGAATACGATTATGTTCACGCTCTTTGGCATAACGGGCGCTCAACGTTTCCCGCTCGGCCAAATAGGCTGTTAGATTGTCATACCACTCAGGCATACCAAAAGTTCGCAACAAAGCTAAAGTAGCGGGTTCAATCTGGTAAACCGCCTTGGGGCTGTTCACCGCTCGGTCAGGTTTATCTGGATTGTAAAGGGCAATACTCGCATGACAAAACTGATGCATAGTCTGACGGCGAAATGTCTCGCGGGTATTCGGCGCATATTCTTTGTTGTAGAACTCTCGCACCCAGTTCATGATGGGTGTGATGCCCAAAAGCGGGTTTTCCGCAGCAGCCCCAAGGAAGTGATGATCTGGCACGCAGCTTCGATATAGTCGTTTTTGTCGTTCATTAGATTAAGCTCTCTAATTTGGCATCAATCATAGTTTGCGTAAGTTCTCCTTGCTGAATGGCCCACTCGCCAAGTTCAATCAAAGTGTCGCGGCTCGGGTACTTCATCATCTTGAGGTCAGTTGCATTAACCTGAGTATGGCCGTTGAAACGTCGAAAATTTTCATCAACAGCCGTCGTGTTCAAGAACACGGCCAAACCACGGGCCAATCGTTCGGGTAAACCGTGCTTGTTCTCATGGAATAGGTTTAAGTGGTTCTCGAAGCCCAGTACGGGCGCGTCACCAAATGTATCCGGTTCAACCACATTCGCCATGATTCGACGCTTTTCCTCTTTGGACGAAAAACGCCGTACCACACAGTAAAAACCACTTGGGTAAAGCCATTTTTCAGTATTAGTGTTGTGTTCAATAGCGTTGGGCTTTTTCATACCTTCGATGGGCCATCGAGTAACGTTGCTACTGAAATGGCCGGGGTAGAGTAAAGGCACAGTCCCCGGCCCCGGCATGCTGTGCAGGTGCGCTTTCAGACGGAAATCAACCACAGGCCCAGTAGATACCTTGATACCAAGGTCAGCCAGTGTGTAACGGATCGCCGAAGATAGCTCAAGGATGCTTTTCTCCGGCGACGTAGGCACATGGATAAATTGCCCGGGGTCATCCGGGAATATAATCCGATCAAATGGATACTCATGGGTAACAAGATCGGTGAAAGTGTCATCAGTCGAAGTTGATACCGTCACTGGCCCTAGCTGACCACCACACTCAAACCGGATGATGATGTTCTCTTGCAAAACCTCATCATCTTTGAATGCCTTGTTGCGCGATCCAAATAGGTGCATATGTCGGATAGCCGCACGCTCTAAAATGAAATTACGGAACGGGCGGTAATAGAGTCCATTACAGAAGCTGCGCGGGATGATCGCCACGATCTGCCCACCTTGCACCGTCTCAGACACAGCAAGCGCCACAAAGGCCGAATACAGGTTTACTGTCTCGATACCAACACGGCGCAAAGCCAGTCGATGCGCTGAATTACTGTTAATCTTTTTGTAAGGCGGATTGAGGATGGCATGTGTATAACCTTGCTCCTGTTGACCTTCGGTCGTTGCCAGTTCGATATAATCACCCACGATAATACGCGGCGTCACACAACTGTATCCCGCCAAGTGCTGTGCTAGATAGCCACACAAGTTGCCATCAATCTCGTAAGCCGTCACCTCTGCGGACTCAAAATCAAAACCGCCAGTCACCCATCGATCAAGGAAAGCACACGATAATGTCCCCACCCCTGCGCCCGCATCTAACAGGCGGCAGGTTCGCAGAGTACTAGGTGGAAAAAGGGATGTCATAAAACGGGCTACGTTAGCAGGGGTCATGAATTGACCAAGCTCAGCCTTGCGTTTCTTAGTAATCCGGGGAGCAATCTTACGGCGCACACGGTCTGCGGTGTCGAGTTGTTGGAGCATTATCGTATCTGGATAGTGAATTTCGTTCAGTGTAAATGATACGCCACTGAGCAACAACGAAATCTGATTTTACCTCATGTCCTCTGCACTGACTGTTTTAACAGCCATAAAAATAGATAAAACATCCCCTCCCCTTCATGATCAGCATGTTAACCCGATTTTGTTAATTTCTTACTTTCCACAAAACTACCCTCCTACTTTCAGCAACAAATAATAGCGATTCAGCAATTGACTAAAACGGGTGTTAATTTGCATCAGTAATGCCAGCGATACAGTGCCGCTCTTTTTTTGTTCCGCCAGTTGACGCAGCAACTCCTCTAATGGCGGAGTATTCGCCAACGGCTGCCGAATGCCAAACACCATAGACTTCAATTCAGAACCGGTGAGATAACGACCGCGTTTTTCATCCAATGCATCAAGTCGTTCTGTCAGATGTTGCAGGCGTAATTGAGCTAGATGGTAATTTTCCAATGACTGCATCGGCAGTGCCGCCGCCTCACGCTGGTGTAACCATTGATTTTGCATATCCTGTACTGCTTGGCTGGCCGGCCACAATGTACGTAGCTGTTGTAATAACTGAGAACCATAACTCAAAGGCCAAAAGGCTGGCAAAGTGGTTAAATTTGTCAGTTGCGCACGACTCGCATCCAACGTTTTATCCTGTAACTGGCTCAGTAGCGTCGCATTGTCCGATTGGTGTAATTCGGCAAGTTGAGCCGGAAGCAGTGTCTGCGGTAATGGATAGGTCGTTGCCAACAAAGCCTCAGCTAATGGAGACGGTTGTCGCATCTTGTCCACCAGCCAACCGCCTGTCACCACCAACGCACAAAATACAATCCCCGCCACAAAACCGCGCCAAACTTTCCAGCGCGAAGTCGTCAAAACCTGAGCAACTTTGACTTGCGGTTGCACCGACGAGATTGTCTCCTGCACCACATAGATCAGTTGCGGCGGAGGGGGTTCTTCAGGCAGCAAAATAGCATTGCCCCCAACAGACTGCGCCGAAGCGAGAGATACCGGTACCGCGCCCTTTTCCTGTTCCAGACACTCTAATCGCCGGGCGCTGTTGTGAAGCTGTACACGTAGGCTGTCAAGTTTACTCACATGTTTCAGCTCCAGACGTTGAAGCACCTCGCACAGTTGCTCAAGCACCTTTTCCACCCGGTAAATGAGCGGCAAGTCAATATAAGAGAAGACGCAAGTACGCAATACCTGCTGTAAGCGTGCAACCAGCCAAGCGAAAATTTCAATCCGTGCATGCGTCGGCTGAGGCCAGAACTGCGCCCATTGATGGCTCACTAATCCATCAATCAATGCGAATCCTTCATCAATACCGGCTAATCCGGTGCGCTGAGCTCGGGCTAACGTGTACCAAGCGGCACTTTGTAGCTCTACGCCATTTAATCGAAACAACGACAGACAAAGTTGTTCAACTCTGGCCCAATTAACATCAGGTCGAGCCGGATGGTTCAATTTACCGATTTCTTCTTTCAGTGCACTGAATTCCGGCAGTGCACGTGGATCATCCCCGGTATGTATCGTGTTACCGGATGATATTGTAGTCATAACAGTTATCCTTATCAGGCTATTTCAGAGTTAGCCTGATGAAACAGAGGGTTACTCTATATGGCCTTGTTGACGTAAATGGCGGATTAATACCTTCCCTTCCGGGATAAATTCCGTACTAAACCGCACTAATCCTATGTCTTTTAGCTCAGCGTTAATGTCATACCGCAGATGCCCCGGTTCAATTTGCGGTAGTAGCGTGATATAGACTCGTTTCAAACGCGGTTCATAGGTCAACAACGTGTGTTCGATTGTGGCAATCAGACTCTGTGACGACGCGGGCAGCCCTTGCAAAATGACGTTGAAATCGGGCAGACCATAATCCGGTAAATGAGCCAGCGAACCCGCACGACTGCTCAGGATACGTTGCATATTATCCATCACGGATAAAATCACTTGATTTCGTTCATCGATCTGATTGAGATCCAGCCCACCGTTAAAGTTAAACATCAACATTTCGTAAAGCGAAGGTCTTAGCTGTTTCATTGATCACTCCTTCACCGCATTCAGTGTCAGTGTGCCGCTACCCAACTCGATCGTGCGCGGTTTATCTGCATCCAACTCATCACGTCGGATCACTAACCGCCAACTATTATTGGTAGCATCCGGTGTATGAAACAGCCCCACAACCCCAACAAACCGTGCCGCTTTCTCCATCGGCATATCCAGCGACACACTCCCCTTCGGTGCCACTCTGATATCCCGCTGTGTCAGCCGATCCGCCTTCAGCGCTTCACTATCACCTTTCAACAGGTCCGTATAACTGGCACGCTCAAATGCTTTATTGTCTTTAAGCTGATAAACACGTACTACCGTGCTCAACGGGGTTTGCGCGTCGGTGGTGTTAAGCGCACTGCGTGCACTGAAATCCAAACGCAGCGTTTTCACCTGTTTATGGAAAATGGATTGCGTCACGGCTACCGTGCCGTCAGTTACGGTCTGCGTCAGACCACATCCGACTAATCCCTGCAACATCAGACAAACGATGCCGCCCATCATGACGGATTTAACATTGATAACTGCCATTCTCGGCCTCCCTATATTGATAACTCGGTAAGAGCCCTTGATAGTGCCCCAGATTAATTTTCACCATGCCTGAAACCGTTTGTGAGCCCGGTTTCAATCCCAATATGCCTGTTCGACCTAACCGAACGCGTTGTTTCCCTAGTTGCGCCGATGGCAATACCCATTTGGGTAAAGTGAGCTGTAATCGCACGCTGCAACGCCAACCCAGATAAACGCGTAGCAACACCAACAGGTCGGTATGCAGTTCCCCCTGTGGTAACCACCCTTGAGCTTCATCGGTATCTTCGGTATAGAGATCCAGCACCATTTGGCTGTTAACATCCGTCCCGACTTTGCCCAGTACTGGACGTTGAGAAAGCTGAACCGGATGGTGACGAATTAAGCGAGCCGGTTGGGTCAACCGTACTCGTCTGCAATCATGGGGAACCACCTGTACTTGCGTGAGAGGGGCCAATAGCTTAACCAGCGCCATCACCCCTTCGGCTATCCGGGTTGGCAACCGCATGATACTGAGCAGCGCCAGAAAGCGAGAAGCCGGCGTAGCAATATGTTGCTGGCTGCCGGCGATCCCCAAACCAATCAGCCCAAGCAGGCATTGCGAGGTTTGATCTTGACCACTCGGTTCATAAGTCGCGGGATAGGAATATTTACGCCAGATACGGTAATACTGGGTCATCATTCGATGGTTAAAAATATCCAGAAAGTCTGCTACGCCTTCATAGCCTTCACTCAGTTGAACGATATCATTCAGATAAGCCGTCGGCAGCGGTGAATCCACACCATACAAGCCGAGAAACGTCGTGCGTACTGTCGGTGGCTGTTCAGGCTGTTGCTCATCCCACTCCACATTTTTCAGTTCACCGGCAGGAAAGCCCATACCGGGATCAGGCCGGAAACGGATCGGATCATCACCGGGCGACATCGTACTGCCCAACGGCGGGCACCCATCCCGCATACTCTCCAGCAACTGACAGAAGCGATAAAAGTTAAAATCGTAAATATTCGGTGCCAGTTGCTGCATTAACCGGGAATACGCTGATTGTGATTTTCTTGCCATCGCAAACATCTCCCAGAAGGTTGAAGGATCAGTGTCAATTGGTTAAACAGATGAATATCGGTATACAGCGAGAAGAAGCGGTTAAGCAGCTCACCGAACAGGAAAATATCGCCTTCGCCGGCAAAGCCATTGCTGTTCAGCGTAATCTCAATATCAACGCCCCGGAGTAGGAAGCCCTTTTCAAAACGTTCGATCAAAGCGTGTTTCACCCCAACAATGGCATCCAGACAGCGGCAGTTCATCTCATCATTTGTCCAGTTATAAAGCCCTAACGTGCCGCGCAGCACCTCCGGGTTATCCATCATGCTAAGAAAATTAGAACCGAGATGGCTTAATATCCGCCAGTGGAAACGGTCGTTCGCTGGGGGATAACAGGGCAACGTCGGCGAACAGAGATTGCTTACGCGCAGCGTGCCCGCGGCGGAGTGTAGTGTCTGTTCAAGTTGGGTATTACGTAATGCCTGACGAGGTAACTGGCCGTTGGTTCCGGTGATACGCAGTGAAAGGGTTTCATCATCAAGCTCTGGGTCAGTTTCAAACGATTCTCCACCGAGGATCAGCCAGGTATCGTGCAAACCAGAAGGACCTCGACAGACGCGCGTATGAAAATAACGCTCCGGTGCGGAACTACGCATGATGCCGCCCCGATGACGAAAGCTGCTAAACGGTACAAAACGCTGAGCATCACCTCGGCGGGAAGAGGAGACTTCATCCACCGAATAGATTTCGGTATGACCATCCTGAATGCGCATCGGGCGCAGTAGATACTCATTTTGCAGCCGCGAAATGTGCATCGGATCAGCTTCAACACGGAATAAATTGATTACCGGCACGCAATGCAATCGGATATTTTCCGCTGAAAACTTCAATTCATAGGGCCACAATTCACTGAGTACGATATCCAACTCAAACCAAGGCGTACCGGTAGGAATCTCTAACGAATCCAAGCCATTGAGCGCCACAAACATAAATTTTTCACGGAAAGTAAAATATTCCAGTAACAACTGATAACCACTGAACGCGCTCTCCTGTTTCGGCCACAGAACATCATCATTGTCGAACCCCATCGGGGAAAAACAGCCATTCTTAAGGCGAGAGCGCTCTTCCTGACTGGATAAGCGCGCGTAAATCTGTTGAGTCTGTCGGGTCAATGCCAGATGTAAGGCAGCACTCACCGGACGGCCCGCTTTGAGATACAGAGGCAGACGTGCCAAATCCACTTTATCCCACTCGGTCAACTGACCGCAGTCAAAACGCAAACGGATCACTGAACGGCCGTCGGCTTCATTTTGCAACGTCGCAGAGGTGATATGCAGCGGTGTAATCTGTATATCACGGGTAGTCCGGTAATAGCAGCGGGTCTTGCTTGGTCCTACGGGCTGAGATATCACTTCAAACCCTTTGGCGATCACTTCACTTTTTGGCAAGGTCTGATAATCAGGTGCCAATTCAACAATGGAGAGTGAAGGAATAGTGCGTAGATAATGCGGCCACAGCAAACTCACCAACCCTTCCGTCAGTTCCGGCAAATCATCATCAAGTTTCTGACGCATCCGCCCTATCAGGAAAGCGAAGCCTTCAAGCAATCGCTCCACATAAGGATCAAGATCCCGATCGTCACTCAGATTCAGCATAGCTGCCCGGTCCGGGTGCGCCTGCGCAAACTCTTTGCCAGCTTCACGCAGATATTGCATTTCCGCTTCGTAATAGCGGAGAATTAAATCATCCATAGCATCACTCTTAATGGTTAAAATAAAACAAGTTGAGAAGGCATACAGTTGCGCCTCCACCTGATTAAGCAGAGTCAATTAACCGCAAAGCACCGAAGCTCTGACCGGATCAATCGCCACCAATCCAGCCAGCAGCGTCTCCATCCGTTGCGCCATCCTCGCCTTATCATGTTCACTGCGTTGAGCTTTCATGCGCAGTAACTTAAGCAGACATGCTTTCACCTCAAACATCAGTTCCGGCTCCCATTCGCCAAGATTGAATTGCTCATCGGCATCAAGCTCAGTCAACAAATGCAACGCCATTTCATTTTTGCCGTATTGCTCAGCCACCCGCGCCATCAGCAAGCGCTGTAACCAGCGGTGACGGGCTCCATTAATACCGGGCAATTGCCCCAACCAACGCAACGCCGCATCAATGCCTTCGCTGTCCGCCAGTTGCAGCGCCTCCGCTTCCAGCGCCAAAACGTCATCATCATGTCGAGGTTGCGCCGGCAAATGCTCAAACTGCCAATCTGACTGATTGTCATGCACCTGTTGGGCTATCCAACTGGTTGTCACCTCATCAGCAAAGGGCGTCCCATCGTTATAGGCCATACTCTCCAGCCCCGGCAGCCGCTCAAGCAGTATTCTCAGATCGTGTTTCATGATGTCCGCCCAACCTTCGTAAGGGCAGCCCAATCGGCTTAATGCCTGACAGAGGTACCATTGCAAATCCAGCCAAAAATGATTCACCCCTTCGGCAAACATGCGCTCGGCCTGTTCCAATAACTCATGCCAGTTCTGTTGCCGGTAGAGCCGCTTTAACTGAGCGCGAGATTCAGTGCGGGGAGGCACCAGACGGGTACGCTCATCAGCATCCTGTGGTGGTAGCTGATGGACGGTATCCCAACGGATACTACGTATCAGCCGGGCAGAAGAGAGCCAGCCCTGAGGTTGATCACTCAGATAACGCACCAGTTCACGCGCCTGATCCAGCAGATCACGCCCAGATTGCACCTGACGCCATACCGGTGACTTACCCGATGCTGATGCCTTGCTCTGTCCCGCCGATGGCAGTACCGGAGCGGCAGTTTGTGGCACTACCGCACTCACGCCACCGGACTGAGCTAATCGGTTCTCCAGTGTTCTTACCAGCCCGACCAAGCTTGGACGAGATTCTTCATCCCAAGAGGAAAATGACTGTTCCAGTAACACCAACGCGGCCAGAATGTGGTCAAAATCGGTCCGATTTACCTCTGGATAGCGTGATAAACTGTCCCGCATTTTTACACCTGTCAGCCACTCCAGCGCCGCTTTCCGGCTGCTAGCCCGACTGGGTAACAGGGCTTCACCAAACCGATCCGCCATTCCGGCTAATAGCGCCAACCCTTCTGCCAGACCACGTTCCCCCTCACAATGCAGACGAGCCCACACATAGTAGGTCGCCACGCGGACATCTTTGCATTTGGTGGTTAACAACTTCTCCGCCAGTTGACAAATCAGGGAAGTATCAACGCCACTGATTTTATTAACCTCCTCCCGCATACACTGAAAATCGTCTTCATAGACCGGATCATTACCTGTAGGCGCATCGGTACTAATGGGTAACAACCAGTTTTCCCACCGCGCCGCGTTCTGCCGTGCTTCCGCAAGGACATCACGTTCAACAAAACAACTCTCAATTAGCTGTTGCAGCATCTTTATATTCTCCTTTGACGCTGAATATCTCTGTCAGCCACTGGAATTCTGCTCATTAATAAAGAGACAGAAATAGCTTCACCATCGCTATTGAGCTGATTGCTCAAGCGAATAACACTGTTAAACATCATGATCCCTATACCCGTTATCTTTCAAATTGCCTCTTTGTTGGCTGCGCTCGTTCACCCCGGTCACATAGTTATCTATGCACCCGGGGATTCTCTCCCTTGCCGTCGCGATGCATCTTGAAATCCATAGGGTATATATTATTAAGAATAAATTTTTCACATTTAGAACGTGATAATATTATCGTTCGGATTATCCAATGCGGCCTGTGAAAGCCGCTTGATGACTTTTATCAGATCGCCTCTTTCAACAAATTTCTTTGAAAATACAATGTCGATTTTTTTATTTAAATTAATAGCAATCAGCACACTGTTTTCGCGCTCCTCCACCCTATTAATACAGCAATAAGGCAAGAAAATAGTTTTACTCAACGCGGTTGGCGTTAATAAAAAGCCTCCTTCTGTCTCGGCAAAGAAATAACGACCTTCTGTTTTCCGATATGAAACGTAATGCATGATGGTCATCATCATACAAATACTAATCGCGCCATTAATTAACATCACCAGCGTTATGCCACTAAAAATACACGCCTTTTTCCAATACCTGTCCCGAACAAAATACACAGCAGAATCGGGAACAGTATTATCACCTTGATATTCAGAGAATGGCGATAGTGTAACTCTTTGAATTAACAACAAACAGCCAATAAAATAAACCGCGCCAAATGGAAAGAGACAAGATGCAATAAACGAACTAATTTTTGCATACTTTGGCACTTTGAGAATCACAAACAGATTAACCACCTCCAGCAAAATAAAAATTAGCATCAAAGCATTAACCATTGATGATTTATCAACAAGAGTTTGCTCTCTATAAGAGAGATCAGAATAGTCAACACCCAATACTCTTATAGCAGCCAGAAAAACGAAATAGGTTAATACATTAATAGCTAAACCTATCCAAACTATTTTATAGATCTTATTCACAAAAAAACCTTAATTTACACAAAATTACATATCAATCGCATAAAAATAGATAAAACTTTACATTGGATAATTCGTTACTGAATTTTCCAAAGGTAAGCAATCTCTTAATATCTCGATAACTCAGTATAGATAATCTTAAGAACTTCCCATACACGTTCTCTTTAATTTTCCTCTTCTGCTTTGTTACTTAAATCAGTAATAGTAGAAATAGCTGGAGTAACAGCTCTTATCCGGTAAAACTCTTTCACTCTCTTTACCAGATTTCCCTGCCGGAGAATTAGCCTTCATTTCCTTTAACCTTTTCATCGTAAATTGATAAAGGTTAATTTCCGTAGGATAAGAAAAACCTAATACCGTGAAAATCTTCTCAGCCAGCCTGAATGTTGGTTTAGGGTTTCTCATACAGGAAAAATAGATTAACGGTGAAAGGACAATTGCCATCAAACCACAGAATGAAGCGATACATTTTATATAACCAAGAATATCTTCTCCGTTTTGTTCATCAAAAAGACTCGGTATCATAAATATAAAAAATAACAGTAAAGAAACATACCAAGCACCGCGTGCCTGGTATTTGGCATTTGAATGAATTCCCTGTCTACAACGCGGCGTCATAGAAACCACCCTTAATTCAGGATGAGCAATAGCATAAACCACATAGTGCCCTTGTTTCTCTATTACCACTAATTCAATATAATCACCCGCTTTGGCTACAGTAAACCCTAACCAGCCGTGGAATGGGATACCATTAATTTTCCCCCGCACAAAATCACAGGTATCACTCTCTCGAACCTTGGTCTGCGAATTATATCCTGGAGTATTTCCTGCCAACGACATTAATAGCCCGCCATACAGCTCCCGTTCCTCCTGACGGGCAAAGGCAACCGGATCATATTCACGATCGGTAAAATAACCAACCACACACAGGGTTTCGAACTCTTCCAATACGCCACTCACTTTGATTAATGGCTTACCCGGCGGTAATTCCGGCGGCGGTGGTTCTTTTGCTAATATGGCATCCAGTTCGGGGATTTTTTCTTTTGTTTTCTCAATCTCTTTTTCTGACTCTTCTTTACTTTCTGGGTGGCTTATTATCCAGTCAAGATTAACCTCAATCCATGTATCAAGGCTGCTCCTCTGCCTTTTGATTTCATCAAAATCAATAGCCTCTTTAAAAGAACGACAGGTACTCATATGCCGCCCTTAATTGCATTAGCAAAACTGTTACGTTGTTCTTCATACAGTTGATTCCTATTTTTAATTACTTGAATCAGTAATAGTAATAATGGCTCAGGATACAAAGCTTATCCGGTAATACTTCTTCACTGTTTTCAGGCGATGGGTTAGCCCTTATCTCCTTAATCCTTTTCTTCGTTAATTTACTAAGACTAACATCCTGTGGATTAGGGAAATCCAGCACTGAGAAAATATCCTGAGCCAGCTTAACTGACGGCCACGGTTTTTTGATGCTGACAAAATATGCATAGAAAGAAAATACGGTTGCCACAGACATAATACATAAGGTTAAAAGATCTGGCCCATCCCAAAAACTGCCCCCGCCTGAAAAAAAGATAGCGCCAAGACAAATAGCTATGATCATAAAAAATACGCAGAAAGTATAAAAAACTTCATCCCATGCTTTTGACCGGGTTCCTTTATTACAACACGGCGTGATAGAAATCGTTCTGCGTTCAGGGTTTGTTAATGCATAGACGACATAATATTCCCCCTGATCGGTCACCGCTAATTCAACATAATCACCTGCTTTGACTGTCGTCAACCCTATCCAACCATGAAAAGGGATACCATTGATTTTGCCCTGCACAAAATGACATATTTCACTCAATCGCACATCAGTCCGCAAATTCACCGCAGCCTGAGAACTATTTCCCAACATCGCCAGCAATAATGCACCAAATTGCCTATTCTCCTCCCGGCGGGCAAATTCTTCCGGGTCATATTCGCGATCAGAAAAATAGCCTTTGACACAGAGTGTTTCCCACTCTTCCAACACACCACTCACTTTGATTAATGGTTTACGCGGGGGCAATTCCGGCGATGGCGGTTCTTTTGCTAATATTGCATCCAGTTCTGGGATTTTGGCTTGAAGCTCCTCTATCGCTTTTTCTACCTCCTCTCTATCCTCAGGACGACGCTGAATTCTTTCCCGTTTAACCTTTACCAATATATCAATATCTTTTCTTTGATCTTTTACTTCATCAAAGTCAATAGCACCTTTTAACATCTGACAAGTATTCATGAGATATCCTTAATTACATCAGCAAAACTTTTACTTTGTTCTTCATACAACTTATCTTTCTGTGATTCAGGGGAAATCCATTGTGTGGCTTCCAAGCCCTTCACTGGCTCTAACCCAAAAACACAACTCCGGCACCATTTTTGTAAATCATTATCAACATATAATGAAATCAGCCACTCAAGAATAAGAATCCCAAGCATGACTTGCCAGCTAGCCAGAAAACCAACAACCCTGCCGGCAGCCAAAGACCCCAACATTTTTAATGTAGTTTCTAAAACCCCCCTCTCTATCAGTTTTCTCTCTAGCAATACTTCTAACAACCCGCTGGACGCTTTTAGCATTGCGCCAACATCAGCCCCAATTTTGCAGACGATTAATCCAAAATACTGCCAACGCCGTCTGCCATGCCATTCAGATACAAAATCACTGATATCTACCCCCAGATTTAATGCAGAAGCGAGCGTGCCTGCACTCGACCCTATAAATTTAATGGTGTCGGTAGCAGCCATATTTTTTATGCCGTGCTTCACCATCGGCTCCACAATCTCCATTGCCGTACTCAGTGTACTTAAAAACGCGGCGGTCACCTGGGCGTGGCTCTTGGTATCCCCTTTACTCTCTTTTCGCTGATTGGCATACTCCAGCCCATTAAAAAATAAGACTAATAACTTAATCCGGGATTTTTTTAATACCGGCTCTCCTTCGGCGCTTTGAGCAAATTCTTTAAACCTATCGTTATAACTATTTCTCGTTTCAAGACGAGCCTCTGCTCCCGGTCTCTTAAGTCTCTCCAATACCTGTTGCCGAAATGCATTACCCTCTTTAAGCTGTGATACCGATAAATCAACCGCCTGATCAAAAGACACACCTGAAATCACCGAGAATAGCCCCTTACTCAGCATTTCATTGGTGCTATTCAGCACTTTTCCTAAACGGGTAAAATTAAAGAACCGGTCACCCAGCGTGACCAGCCGCCGGTCACTGTGCAACATCGCCCGGGCAAAGGTACTGTCGGATTTTGGCGGCTTTTCCAGTGCTTCATTCGCTTTATCGTAGGCTTCAACCAGTTTTCCGCTCAGTGTCGTTACCGTCTTCATAAACACTGAGATGTCGGCTGGTTTTTCATTCCCCTTATTCAGCTTCATCTTCTGTAAAAACCCGTCCATCTCTTTCATCACTTCCGGGTTATTCAGCAATAACGAGCGCCAGACAATATTTCCCGGCGATAGCGCAGAATATTCGTCAATTAAGGCATCTAAATATGCACAGCCCGTTTCGGTCACATTCAGCGAAGCGATGGCATAATCCACCGCCTCACGATAATTGAGGTTGTCCTCCAGCCGGGTGGAATGAAAATCCTGACAGCAGGTGATAAACCCACTCTGTTTCAGCCAACTCACCCTCAACTGAGCCAGTTGTTCCAGCGCTTTCGCCACGTCGGTGCAAAGATCGGCATAACATTGGTTAAATGCCTGTCGCTTAGCCAGATTCAGCTCTGCGGTATATTTTTTCCAATCGTGGGCAAAGGTTTTCTTATCCGATTCGATGGCGTGACGAATTGAATCCTCTCTGCGTTTTTCCCACTCCTGAATTGACAAACCCGTAGAAGCCGCCAAAATGGCATCCTTTTTTTTATCCGGCTTTTTGAAATGTGTGGCGTGCATTTGACGTAACTGATTTTCCACCCCATTCAATGAACTGTCGGTCATAAATTCGATCGACAACTCATCCAAAAAGGTTTTATGCACCCCGGCAATATCATCACTCCAGCCCGCTAATTCATGCGCTATCCCTATCGGATCATGCAACGCGATTAACACCGGCGATACCGGCGTGCCATCTGCGGCCAAGCCCCGCTTTTGCATCGCCCTGACCGTAATGTCCGCACATCCCGCTCGCTTGCTACTCCACGGATACAAGGTGCTCTTCGGTCTCAACGCACCGTGATAAACTTCGTAGTAGGGTGCCTCTTCTAATGTCCGACTGATACGCGACACTTTCCGGTTGCAAGGCAGAACATATTTGCCGGAATCATTGTCACCCAGACCGTAATCGATGACGGTATTCAGGTTTTCTATCGTCGCCTGAGCAATCCCGACCCCTTCCGGCACCCCGCGCCACTGCCACGGTTTCACGCACTGCATCCGCTTTTCCCGCGCTGCGCGGTTGTTGTGATAATACTTGATGGTCTCCTGGCTCCACGCTGAGGGTGTGAAAGCCAGCCAAGTTTCCGTATACAAGGCCATATCCTGGAGTACGATAAATTCCATATTGGCGCTCAAATGGGTCGGCGCACGACAATCTGAGGTTTTCTGAGGAGAGACACCAAAAGGCGCACTAAACTGTTGCCACAATGCCCCATCCTCGCTAACGCTCCAGGCATCCCAACTCTCCGGTTCATCTAATCCAGCATTAGTATAATAAACATACAAGAACCCTTGCCGTAAGGCACGCAACGCATAATGGTAGCCCGGCGCAGAAGGCACCGACGTTTCGGCCCACGCAGGTAAGGTTTCCGAAACATCATCAGGCACCACGGTATAACGCACCGGCAACAGTGCCGGCCCGGTGGATTCACATGTCCAACATAATGATTGATTCATCACAAAATCTCCTGTCCTTCCGGGGGAAAACAGGCACCGCAATCATACCGATGCCTGTTAGATTCAAAGTGGCTGGTATAACCGCCAGCCCGTCAACCCATTACGCCTGACTGCGCTCATTCCACGCATCAGAGTGAATGATGTTGCCGTCTTTGTACGTCCAGGTGATTTTTTCGTAACGAAGTTCGACACGTTCCAAATGGTTGTGCTTCTCTTTGGTCGGATCTTTGATGTCATGCATCAACGGTGCCACTTTCACCACCTTCACGTTGTTCAGATGAGTGATGAAATAGACCTTCTCCTGACCAGCATCATCAATTTGGTACCATTTGAATTCCGCCGATTTCAGGGTCTGACCCGTTGTCACCGCTTTATACAGATACGGGCTAGACGCATCGACCTCTTTAGTAAACACCAGCGGCGCATGCACACGGGTGCCGGTCAGCTTGCCAGTATTGTTATCCGTCGGGATATGTAGCGCATGTTCCAGCGCCACCACCTCAATACTGCCTTCCCGGTTGTGTACATCCACCGAACCTTTAATGTCGGCACCGCCGTCATCTTTCAACCATAAATACGCAGGGATTGCCATACCCATGACTCCTCTATTATTGAATGGGTAATATCACCAATATCGGTGACGTGATTAAAACCCCAACCGAATACATTCTCGGTTTTCATCCCTGGTAAATCCGGGGAACAGTCAATCGATGCCGGTATTTCCTGACTCAACAGTTAACCGGGAGAAGAATAATCATATAGCCAGGCACATGTGTTCGAATTAATCGATCCATTAACTGCATACACGGTTACTGAATAATTCAATCCTCCCTGCGGGTGCATATTAAAATCAAGTCTTTTTTTGTCAAACAGCACAAAATGTTTAATGTCAACGGCAAAGTTCATCATATTTAAACCAAACATAAACAGAATATCATTTGTTTATATAAAAAGATCGCATTGATTTAAATAATATGATAGCAACTCATCATACTGATATTTACATTTCTCAAAACCATAACAATAAAATATACTTTTACTCTATTTTCAATACGTTATCCAATATACAAATACGTCAAGGCATTATTATTCCATCCACACCATGATTAATATTCATTATCATCAATACGTTACAGACACGTAAAAAAGAATGATTCTCAGTTATATTATGCGAATGAGAATAGATTGCATTATTTAAAATAATCTCATCGATAATAGCCTCACCCTGATTCAGGTCAGCTATTATCCTGCCTCAGAATAAAGCATTACAGATAAATAGGAATATCATGATGATATATTTATAAAATATCAAAAATGAATGAATAGCAGAATTCAGTTACCTATTCTGGCGATATTCTTCTTCGTCGTCATTGTTATTTATCCCCGATTCAACAAGGTTATTTCCCGTATTCTCCTCAAAAATCGTTTTCGGCAGGGTAAATCCCCGTAGTTTCAATAATACCAGCGGCCCTTTCCCGACTTCGGTCCGTAATATCCAGGTCAGCGCTAACCCCTCCGGCGTGGTAAATTTCAGCCGGTAACGGCTTTCATCCACCATCTGCACTTGTGCCGCCTCCAGCCAGCGAATGAATCCCCACGCCCCCGGATAGTCGCCATACAGCCGCGCACCGCTATTCACCCCGGTCCAGGTCAGCACCACCCCGGGATTATCCCCGTCCCCCGGCCAGCGTAAACGCTGCCAGCGCTCCATCTGGTTAAAGTAACGCAACTGCTGACTATCTATCGTCAGGTCCGTTTCCGCCACATCACCCACCGGTTTCGCCCGCAATTCAAACCGTATTCCCTCGCTGCCGTTAGCAAACAGCACATCCGCGACCTGACTCAGTTGATTTATCGCGGTTAAAAAGGCCGGGTTAACATGCAGTCCCTGACTGTTCACCTTATCCACCACCCAATACTTGCCCTCTTTATGCAGCACGCCGCCTAACTGATTGTGCAGAAACTGCTCTATCCGCCCGCTGTCGGCCCGAATAAACTGCCCCAGCATCGGCAAAGAGACCTCATTTTGCGCCGCCACGAATGGATAACGGCCGTCAAAATCGGTCTGCCAGTCCGCCACTACCGCCGACTGCCATTGCGCATTCAGACTGGCCGCCGCCGGCTGTAACACCGTCTGCCACGCCTCGGTTAACGGTTGCACAAACACCGCCTGACCAAACCCGTTCCATTCCGCTCCCAGACTCGCCGCTATCAGGCTGCCATAGGTCCGCGTGTCCGTCAGTTCCACGCTTTTCCCCTGAAACACACTCTGTGCCAGAGCTTCCATCACCGCCGGGGGGTCATCGGTATTCGCCAGTTGTTGCAGTGCCAGACGCACCCGTGTCACCCGCGTCAGGAAGGTTTGCAGACTCAGTGACGGGTCCGCCGTCAGCCCGTTTTCCTCTGTGCTTTTGCCCATCAGCGCCAATAACGGGCCAAACGCGTTATCCAGTGGCCCCGGTGGAAGGCGGGTCGGGTCAATCACTGATGGTTTATTTTTCTGGAACAGGTTTTGTGCCGATTTCACCAGCGAATCCGCCAACGCCGTGCCCGGTTGTCCGGTTTCTCCCTGATAAGTCAGTGTGTCCATCAGGGCAATCAACGGGGACTGGCGCACATCCGCCATCAGGGTTAACTGGTCGATGGTGTCGGACAGGTTATGGGTTTTATGCCAGCGCAGGCTATTAAGGAAGTTCAGCCATGCCCCGGCAAAGTCGGTAAAATAACGCGCTGTCAGCCGGGCTTTCAGCTCCGCCGGTGAAGCCGCCTTCGATATTGGCTGACGACCGTCACGCAGTACCCAGTCAATTTCTTCCTGTCGGGACGCCACCACCTGCGCTATCGCTTTTTGCACCTGACCTTCCCACGCCTGACGGGTAAACATCCCCGGCACTACCTGACGGCTGCTAAACAAGCGACTCGCCTCCGTAGCCCCGGTCATCTGCGCCAGAGTTAAATCCCGGTAACTGTGGGCCACCTGTTGCAGCATTTTCTGGTACAGCATCGTTTCCCCATGACGCTGCCCGAGCTGATTGAGCAATATCTGACGCACTTCACTGACCAGTTCATTATCCACACTGATTTTCCACTCCGGGTGGCGCGGTAAATTCTCAGCATAAAAAGTCAGTAATGCCTCGCCGCTGTTTTGCCACAGACCGTCCGTCACCCCGGCACGGTGCGGCCAGTCCGCCATCAATACCCGGCTCATCACCGCCGCATCCGCTTTCTCCGGCCGCGCCATCATCAGATACACTTTCAACTGGTTATACGCCGGTGTGATACGCTGATGACGCTGTGCACTGCCCGCCGGCAGGTTCACCAGTTCGGTCAGGCGCTGATGGAGCAACCGGGCAGCGGCATCACGTATCAGTTCGGCATTGTTGCGCTGATACACCGGCCACATCGCTTTCAACAAGGCTTCATTCTGATTGAACCCGAAACGGCTGTACCAGGGCGTGCCACGCGCTGACTGAGACTGCAACCGGTCAATCTCCCGTTGCAGCCCATGCTGACTCAGCAAACGGGCTGATACATCTCCCTGACGGTCACCGGCCGCGCTGAGGCGTTCACGACTGACCGCTATCTGATGCCGGTTAACCCCAAACGAGGTCACACTGCCAATTCCCCACAACGCTGCCAGCGCTATCACGCCCCACTGCGCACTTTTCTCCCACGGAAAACCCACCGCCTGTCCCCGGCTATCACGCACCTGTTCCAGCACCCCATTCCAGCTGGCATCCACCAGCCAGCCATGCTCCACCATGCCTGACGGCACCGGCAGCGGTAAACTGAACGTCACGCCCGACAACCTTATCGGCGGCCGCTCTAACAACGGCGTCAACTGCCCGACCAGACGTGTTACCCCCTTATCCCGCAAAGACTGCGCCAGTCGCAACAGAAAATCGTGACGGTTTTCCGCTATCGCCTGTTCCATACCCCGGTTCGCCAGCGTGGGTATCAGGCTGTGCAGGCTCTGCGCCAATATCTCAGGCGTACACTCTTCTGACAGAAAACAGCCCACGGTCTGGGTTGGCCGGTCGCGCTGGTCCCAGTTGCTGTGACGCACATTCCACACATACACCGGGGCCTGCCAGCCAAGCTGTTGTCCCTGTTTCTCCAGCATGCGCAACGCGGTCTCTATCTGCGTTCGCTGGCCGAGTTGCTCTTCGGTCATCACCCACACCACGCCATCCAGCGGGCGACGGCGACGCAATTGGCGCAACGACTGTAACTGCGCTTTATCCGGCTGTACCTGCAAACCGCCGCCCCACAGCAACAGGTGGTGCTCGCCTTCTTGCCATTTCTGCTGAACAAGGCCAGGAGCTATCTGATCTACTTCTTGATCTTCGCCCATCACCAGTAAGATACGTACTTTGTTACGCCAAAAGCGACCATAACGTCGACTGAGGTGAAAATTGATCATCTCCCTATTTTCATCCGCAGATGTATAAATTTTTAACCGTTCTTCTCTGGCCGGACGCATACCTTGTTGCTCAATTTCCCTTCTGAGGTATTCCTGCCGATAGATCCCAACGATTACCGGGAAAAGGCGCAGTACACTAAAGATCAATACAGATAATCCCCAAGCAAATATTTTTTTATCATTTGCATCCAATCCGATTTTTTCACCGTAAAACCAGATACAAAATGCTGATATAGCAGCAACGACGATAAATAGCAGTGCGTTACCGATTTTGGTCCACCTATTACCGATCATTTTGATTCTTCCTCCAATGCCTGAACTGTATTTACTGTCCAGTTACGATCATTTTTCGCTAAAACTAAATAATTCCCTGAATGGTATTGAGATAAATCAATAGCCAACCCGGTTGCCAACCAATAAGCCCCCGAACCAGCCAGACCAATAAACTTTTCAATATCTTTAATCCGTTCCAGTTTTAATGCCGCATTCTGCTCTTGAATTACTGGCATAATTTGCGAAGCGTAGGAATACATATCGTTATTATCCCCTAACATACCTATGGCTTCTTTCGCAGATAATTGGGTATTAATAAAGGTTTTAAATTGTTGTTCAAAATTTTCAGCGTCAATTTCCATCGGTCGATATATTCTGGCTTTCTCAGTCAATTCAAATTTTTGTGTCAAATCATCGGTTGCCATAAGCAATACCCCTAAGCCTTCTGAAAATTTCCCGGTGTTTTCAATTTGCAGCAATATTAACAATTGCACTTCACTAGCAGGATCTTTTAACCAATGTTCAATCTGCATTGCTGACAAATAAGGTACCAGATTTAATTGAGACAATGGCTTACGTGAAGGAAAAATCGATTGCCACTTTTCTTGCAATGTCATTTTTAATTTCTCATATTCTTGCACAGAACCATGAGTGATAACCGTTGCGCAGATTTGTCTGTCCGGCGGGATATCAGAGATCGCCTTTTCAACACTGTTTAATAATATCTGCACTGAATCACGCCATTTATTCTCTGACCATGGAAAATAGTCTATTACTTTTTTCTCACCATATTGAACAGCAATTTTCGGCTCTTCCCGCACGATAGTTCCGGCTGTTATTTTCTCCGGTAAAAACACATCACTGTGTAACACAGACATATGTCTACTGGCCCAATTTTGCCACTCTCTATCAATATGTTGTCGTTCTTGATGCCAAAAACGATATATCTCCAGCCGATAACCAAAGAGATATAACCTCAGTCCAAATGCAGCCAGCCATATTAGGCCCACCGCACCAAAAATTATCCACCACTGTTGCAGCCTGATGTATCCAGACCATAACACATAGCAAGTCATACCGATGCAAATAATAAGCATGCCTGAAACCAGCCAATGCCATAATACAGGAGAGATAGGTTCCTGCTGGATTGCAATTACGGGTTTGTTCCAGCTCATACTTTTACCTTTATAGAAAACATTTGTAATAACCTGACAATGACATAGCGAAAACGATATTTTATAATTCAGAATAAAATATCATTGACTCTATGTTTCTCGATTTTCTCTTTTAAGAATGATTATCATTAACTTCCAATTAAATTAAACCGGTTCAAGAGAATTTCAATAATGCGATACAAAGAAAATAATCTTTATTTCATGGAGTTACCGCCCGCCAGTAAATCGATAAATTGCCCCCCGGCATCAGGTTGAACAGTAATATTTTTATATTGCCAATGTCCTGCATGTTTATCTGCATCAACATACACAGTACCACCAGACCGATTTCCTTTTATAGGAATTTCAAATCCCGCTTCACTCTCGCTAACACTGCCAGAAACAAACCAACCTGCTTCAATGGGTTGGCCTAAAATACTTTTCACCGCAGGATTAGATTGTGCCAGCGATAAAGCTTTTTTATAGGGCTCTGAGGATTTCATTGCGCCCATGACAATCGTAAATATACCCGCGATGAAAAAAGGCATAAAACAGACCATCATCCATTTCCATTTACGTATCACCCAACTGCGTTTTACGGAAAGAGAGGGCATCCCCGTTGTTGCTTCGTTATCCGATAAACTCCACTCTTTTTTTATCGTTACATTTTTTGCTTTCATCTCTTTAATACCTTTTCATTAGGGCGAAACGCCACGTTATCTTACATTCGAACTTCTTATTCCATCAGATATAGGGCCGAACCCTATTTACAGTTTTTTACAACTCATTTAACTATTGCTTATTTTCCTCTTTAATCGTGAAAGCAAAACCCATCGCCATTTCATAATGGTTATCATTATCCTTTCCTCATATAGCGACGTTACTGTTTTGTTTATTTAACTGTTTTTCTCCTTTTCAAGGATCATTCTATTCAGTTATTGGCTTCTCCTTACAACCATAGAAAACTAGTTAGATTCAAAATCGTGTTTTTAGTTCAAAAAAAATTCATCACACAGAGAAAATTTTAACTCACAGATAAAGTGTATCTTTTTTCAATTCCCTTTTACCCTTGCTATTGTTGTACTCCGGTGAATGTTGATAATCGCTTTCTGAATACTCGTCATTATCCAGTTCAGATCCGAGTCTGCTTTTCATGATTTTGCTACCCCCTGTTTATTAAGCTGGTTCACTGTCGGCTTTTCTCCGTCATGTGAATCTTTTAAATCTAAAGTTGAATGCTTGGTTTCAGGGTAGTTAACTACACAACGGAAACCATAGCCTGGAGAATTAACTTTATATTTTTTTAATGACACACTATTTCTTGCCACCGTTGTGCTATTCAGTACCCCCCCAAATCCTAGCCCTACATAGCCTCTCACAACCTTTTTATCACCATGCTCAGGCCCTTGTGGGTTATGTTCTGGTGAACGCTGATAATAGTCTTCGGCATACCAATCATTGATCCAGTCAATGCCATTACCCATCATGTCGTACAACCCCAGAGGATTCGGTGGAAAAGATCCCACCGAGCTATTACTTGAAGAGAACCCCTTTTCTTCATCGTAATAGTTATCACTGCTAGCAAAGATAAATAATTGACCTCGACTGCGTGCCGCATACTCCCATTGCGCCTCTGTCGGCAAATCTCCCCTCTTACCGCTTACTTTGCCCAGCCACTGGCAATAATCTTTAGCATCCTGCCAGTCTACTGAAGCCGGATAGTTATCACCTGTACTCTCGACAAAATACTGAGAAATCCTATTTTGTCTCAGTTTGTTATACGTTGCCGTTTTCGGCAGATCCAAAATCTCTCGGTAGCGATTAAATTGCCCCCAAGTCACCTTGTATTTAGCAATGCTAAAACTGTTCAGTGTTACTTTATGTTCATATTTATTATCTATATCTGAGTTGTAAAACAGGTTGTCACCGTCGCGCATGCCAAAATCCCCCATCATAAAACTGCCCCCTTTCACCGGCACCATTTCCGCCAATGCTTCTTTCACCAACGCCTGCTGCTCTGTCTGAATTTTCTTTTTATCTTTACAACCCGCCAATGTTAGTAATACCAAACCAGCCACTAAGGGATAACAAAGTATGCTTTTCATGATTTCGCTACTCCCTGTTTATCAGACTGACTCATTGCCGGCTTTTCTCTATTATCAGAATCTTTTAAATCTAAAGTTGAATGCTTGGTTTCAGGGTAGTTAACTACACAACGAAAACCGTAGCCCGGTGGGTAGCTCTTATGTTTTTCAAAGTAATTTAAATCTACTTTGTCACGACTAATAACCAAATTATCCTGGTCACTATCACCAACAGATCCTCTTAATACTTTTTCATTTCCCTTTTCAGGCCCTCGTGGATTATATTCTGGTGAGTACCGATAATAATCTGCGGCATACCAATCATTCACCCAATCCTGTCCATTACCCATCATATCGTACAATCCTAGCGGATTTGGCGGATAAGAGCCGACAGGACGCATATCCCCTGTAAAATTTTTATGCAGTTCATACACATTATTATTGTTGGCAAAAATAAATAGCTGACCGCGACTACGAGCCGCATATTCCCATTGCGCTTCTGTTGGTAAATCCACATCCTTACTACTGATTTTTCCCAACCACTGGCAAAAACCCTTAGCCTCTTGCCAGTACACCGAAGCTGGATACTTTTCTCCCAGTAGAACTTGATAAGACTTATACTCTTTCCCAAACTTTTTAAAGTGTTGATAGAAATCATTCTTCGGCAGCCCCAGAATTGCCCTATAACGGTTAAACTGCTCCCAAGTCACCCGATATTTCGAGATACTAAAACTATCCAGCGTTACCTTATGTTCTAGCCTATTATCCATATCAAAACTATAAGGCAAATGTTCTGCTACCCGGCGACCAAAATCTCCCATCATAAAACTGCCACCTTCCACCGGCACCATTTGCGCTAATGCTTCTTTTACCAAAGCCTGCTGTTCTGCCTGAATTTTCTTTTTGTCTTTACAGCCCGACAGTGTTAGTAATGCCAAGCCAACTACTAAGGGATAACAGAGTATGCTTTTCATGATTTTGCTACTCCCTGTTTATTAAGCTGGTTCACTGTCGGCTTTTCTCCGTCATGTGAATCTGTTAAATCCAAAGTTGGATTCTTGGTTTCAGGGTAGTTAACTACACAACGAAAACCAAAACCCGGTAGATAAATCTCTTCACTAGGACGATAGCTATAACGATTAATCACCAAGTTTTCCTGATCGGTACTTCCGATAGATCCTCTTAATACCTTTTTGTCTCCCTTTTCAGGACCTTGTGGGTTATGTTCAGGTGAATGCTGGTAATAATCTGCGGCATACCAATCATTAATCCAGTCTCTTCTATTACCCATCATGTCATACAACCCCAACGGATTAGGCGGAAAAGAACCCACCGGACGGATATCACCCGCAAAATTTTTCCCCACTTCATATATGTTGTTATTATTGGCAAAAATAAATAACTGACCACGACTGCGTGCCGCATACTCCCACTGCGCTTCTGTCGGTAAATCTACGCTCTGACTACTCATTTTGCCTATCCATTGGCAAAAGTCTTTAGCCTCCTGCCAACCCACCGAAGCCGGATAGTTATCCCCAGTACTCTGAACGAAATACGCAACGTCTGTTGCTCCTTTCAGATAATTGTATGTTGCCGTTTTTGGCAACCCCAAAATAGCTAGATAGCGGTTAAACTGCCCCCAAGTCACTCGATATTTCGAAATACTAAAACTGTCCAGCGTTACCTTATGTTCCAACCTATTATCCATATCAAAACTATAAGGCAAGTGTTCTGCTACCCGGCGACCAAAATCCCCCATCATAAAACTGCCACCTTTCACCGGCACCATTTCCGCCAGCGCTTCTTTTACCAAAGCCTGCTGCTCTGCCTGAACTTTCTTTTTATCTTTACAACCCGCCAATGTTAGTAATACCAAACCAGCCACTAAGGGATAACAATGTTTTCTTTTCATCATTTAAACATCCTCACATAACGGTGCTGCTCAATAACCACCTGTGTAATACTTTTAAACAACTCTGCATTTACCGGTTTCAGCGGTTCATTTAAGCTTTTCGCCACCTCAGCACTAGCAGGCAACCAGTTATAAATATCTTTCAAATTTTTTGCATAATGACTAGGTTCAATAATGACTTTAGCCGCAAAGGGAACAAACTTATCACTACTCCCATAGACTCGTGGTGCTTCACCTTGACCTAAAAAGGCAACCACTTTCTCCTCTCCCGCCTTCCAGTCACTTATTCCTCCATCGTGATCTTCTCCTCCTCCACCCGGCACCTTATGCAAATTCTTCATCACCTTTTCGTAGTCGCGTTTTGATTGCACCCATTTCAGTACCGCCAGTATTGCCCGTTTACGCGCACTGAATACCGTCATGAACTCACCCTTTAACTCACGGTTACTGGCTGGACTCGCTACTTCATCCCAGAAATTAGTTTCAATTAGCGCGGCAATCATTGCCCCGCGAGTTTCCGGTGGCGCGTATTTCAGCACATCACCTTGACTATCATTAATCTTCTCCATCAATGCCACCCGTTTTTCCTTATCCTTCCAAGACTGGTTCAGAACAGAAACTAGCTCATCCATACTCTTAACCAATGTGTACTCTCCCAACTTCAACAACGGCATCATACAAAACGCGTAATAATGCTCCTCAGCCATCAACTCCAACATCTTCACATAATCCATATTGCGCAACATATAGGCCAGGCACGGCATAAACTCTTCCCATATCGCCTCGCCATCAATATCAAAACTGACCGCCCCTTTAGCGCCAGCCCCCCAACACAGGCCACCTTTGGCAACGACGCGAATACGCCCATCCCGATAACTAAACGACACAATGCCACTGAAACCCACACCAACCTGTCCCGTAACACCAACACTGACTTTCGCCAGCGGCCGAAATTCCATTGGATTCTTCTCCGGGTTTTTCCACATCAGGCCGCCACTGACATTGGCTCCGCACTCTGCCCCGACAAACATGCCTAGTTCCTCCCCGTTATTCGATCCCTCCAGCAACTTGGAGATATCCACCTTGCGACGACCCGGCACACCATTACCATCCAGCGCCATCGGTACCGGTACTCCTTTCGCCACATTACCTTTCAGGTTTACTCCTACCTCAATCCCCAAACTGGCTCCCACGCTGCCCGATAGTGTCAACGTCAGGTCAAACCGCCATATTCCCAACACACCTTCGCTGCCATCCTTACGCGGATAGCACAGTTTCACGCCGGTCCTGTCCGGCAGATGGAGCGTCGCTCTGGTTCGCGACTCCGCCAACGCAAAATTGGCATAAAAATTAATCTTCCCCGATCCGTCCAACAGCCCCTTCAATCCATTCTTACTGATTTCCAGCGGGTTCAATGCAGCTTTGGCTCCCGCACCATAAGACCAGCGCATCAGTTGGGATTGTGAATCAAACGCAATATGTTCCCCTTCATACGGCGATGTTTTCAGACTGTTATTCAGGTCTTGCGCCCATTTCCCCCAAACACCACTGTGATCATCAATCAACTTCACATCCAGCACCGTTAATGAAGGTTTGAGTTTTTTAATTTGCGATTCCAGCTTCTTGCCATCTATCTCCATTCGGGTACGGTTGTTGCCCTGTTTATCCGTATACGGCACTTCCCGTAAAAAGCTTTTGCCCCCGCTTTTCTTATCCTGATCATTCAGCTTATAGCGCCGCCAGTGGCTTTTGATTTTGTCCGACCGAACGTAGGTGTATTTGTAACCCTGATAGCCTTTATCCATCGCTATCAGTTCCGTGATACCAATCGCGCTTTTTTTGGCGTTTTCATCCAATAACGTCGTTTTAGGCAAATTTTCTGGTGGACTTAAGGTACTTAGCTGATTGCGTAACCGTTCACAAGCCCCATTCAATTCGTCATAAGCCGCTTTTAGCTGCACTTCTTGCCCGTAAGCAGGTGCCATTGTCTGCTGAGTACACTGCTCCGTCAGCGCGTCTAACTGCCGTTCCGCCTCAATGCGCTGTTCCACACAGTGACTCAGAAAGTTATGCTCCTCCACCAAGGCGTGGACATCTTCTTTATCCACAAAAATCAAGGTTTCACTGTCAGGGTGGAAATATATTGCTGGCTCCGCTTTGATATACACATCGGTGTTTTGCGGTTTTACCCCGGTTTTTCCGGTCGATACAGTCATACGGTTCTCCTCTCAGTCAGTTAAAAATGTTCAATATTCAGTTTGTCCGGCGTGGCGGTATGAATTTCAACGGTTCTACCGTTTTCATCACTCATCCCTTCAAACACTTGCCCATCTCCGGTGGTAATGCGGTAACGTCTGTGAGGTAAAATTTCCCCGCTGTCCTGATCCTTTAAAGTAAAAAAACCGCTGTATCCCCGTGGCAGCACCGGCGCTGGTGTATGAATATTTTTAGCACCCATTTTTTGTATATTGGCCGCTTTCAACAGGATGTTGCCAGGGCAACCTAATTCGATATTGCCGTCTTTAATCCGAATATAACCACCGCCACTAGACAGCAAGATTTCCCGATCAGCGCTGAGGGTGATTTTTCCCTCTATGCTGGTGATATCAATATCCTTTTTAGCCAGTGCTGACAGTTCATCATCCTGTGCCTGTATCGCCAGCTTTCCCTGATGAGCAAATAATTGCATGCCGGATTTTTGCGCAAACAGATTCACCGATTCACCACCAATAGCCGTAATGTCTTTCAACGCGCTGATATCGACATTTTTCCCCGCTATCACGCCAACACTGCGGTTACCCGATGCCACTCTGACCGATTCAGGGCTGACAATCCCTATCCCTTGTGGCGCATGCATCAATATTCCCGGCTTTTTCAACCCTTCCAGCGTCTGGTTAAGGTTAGTCTGTGCTGCACAATCCCCCGGTTTACCCTGGCCGATTTCTGCCGCCTGTGATAATGATTTTGCGATAGACAAAGCCGTTTCTAACTGCTCTATCACCGTCGCCATATCTAATTGCTGGCCCGAGGCTTTAATCTGCTGATCGGCGCTGATAAACAGCCCTTTCCCGGCCCGGATCGTCCCCCAGTCGTCGGTGCGTAACTCAAACCCTTCGCCGCGCTTATTGGGATGGGGCCGCTGTCCATCCACCAGATGGCCCAAATTAAGCTGGCTTTTCCCGCCATATTCGGTGCTCAGTTTGATGTGCTCTTTGCCGCGCTCGTCGTCCATGCGCAGTTTGTTGTTGGCCGGTGTGCGCAGCACGTTGCGTTTGTAGTTGTAGAGAGTCACATGATCTTCATGCCGGGAATCATGCAACGCATGGGCGATGTAGGGCCGATCCGGATCCCCCTGCTCAAACGCGATCGCCACTTCGGTCCCCTGGATCAACGGCCAGTGAAAACCGTGAGTTTTACCGGCATACGGGCGGGCTAAACGTACCCACAGGCTTTCTCCCCCCAACGGCCACTCATCCAGGTCAAAATCAAATTTGACGCGGTAACGACCCGTGGTGTCGATATGGCTGTAGGTGCCGTTCGACCAGTTGCTGGTCACCCGCGCCGGAACCGTGCCGGCAATCACCGGCCGTTCCCGCAGCGCCGGTCGGTAACTCAACACTTCGCTGTACGGAACGCCGCTAAAACTGACCAGATAGTTGCTGTCACGCCGGGCGCTGCTGTGCATGGCGACAATCAACACCCCCGCTTTTCCTACCCCTGCCAGTCGCTCTCCGTCGAGCTCCAGCACTAAGCCGGGGACCAGCATCGGGGAGGAACTTTTGCCGCTGATCCGGTGCTGCTGGTACAGGTTGCGCTCGTGATGTAAACGGGCATAAAATCCTGCGGTTTCCGGTACCGGTTGGATCTGTTCTCCCTTTTCAAGAAAGTTATCACCATAGCGGTATACTTCACCGACCACGGTGCTATCCCGATCTCGTGCCACCTGATATTGCAGGTCATTGCCTGCTTCCCGGTAGTTGTAGTCCCGCACCTTCACACCCTGCGTCACCACCTGATGTTCCACGTGCAAATCCCACACCGAATCACGATCGTTGTGATTCATGCCCGCCGGGTCACGTAACGGTAAACGCACGTCGTACTGATAGTTGCGCTGGTTATCCCCGAACCGCACCACTTCAATCCCCAGACGACTGTCCATCTCGAAGCAATACCAGATCCCCACGGCCGCCAGAATGCGCTGGATAAAGTCCAGATCGCTCTCCTGCCACTGCACCACCAGTTCCCGCTTCGGGTAATCCCGCACCAGCGTGAACAGAAAATCCTGCCCGCGAAATTCGTGTCGTTCACGCAGGATCTTTTCCACAATCTCCGGCACTGACTGGTGCTGGTAAATCCCACAGCGCCGGGTGTGGCGCAGTAACGCCAGATAGGGCTCCAGACAGACCTGATAGCGCGTTTCATCCGCCGAGGTGGTAAGCCGGTTAAAACGGGTGATGACGCCGTGTACTTTACGCACCTGCTCCGGGTTTTCCGGTGCCTGCAAGATAAATGTGGCGGATTTGTTCAACATCACCGCCGGGTCGATATCCCGGGTCGGGCTGGTGAAATCAATGGTATAGCAATAAGGGGCGCACAGGCGCTCTTCGCCGGTGAAGCTGAATACGTCCAGTTCAGCATGGCAGCGCCGGACTTCAAGCCGGTAGCGGGCATGGCCCGGCAGCACAGCTTGACTCGCCTTAAGCTGACGGGCTCGCAGCATTTTTCTATCCATCATGGGTTTTCCTCGCTATCCAATGAAGCGACCGGTTCAGCATCGGTAAAAGCAAGGGTGATACCCTCTTCTTCGTCGAAGCCCAACGTCACGCCAGCAGGTTTATTGTGATGGGCCAGACGTTCCAGCAGTGCCTGTGATAACACCGGTAAAATTTGCTGGTTAAGCAGGCTGTCGATATTGCGTGCTCCACTGTCCGGCAACAGACAAGCATTCACTAAGATGTCGCACAGGCTGCTTTCCACCGTGCAAGTCAGGCCATAATGGCTATGAAGACGCCGAGTCACTTGTTCCAGTTTGATTTCAACAATGCGTCTGAGTGCACCAGCCTGTAACGGGCGGTAAATCACGGTCTGAAAGCGAGCCAACAGAGCTGGCTGGAAGTGATCACGAAGCATCGGATGTAACAGCTCATGCAATACGGCGTTCGGGGCATCAGGTTGTTGTGCCAATAACGCCATCAGTTGATCACTGCCCAGATTAGAGGTCATTAAGATTACGGTATGACGAAAATCGATCTCGCGCCCTTCGCCGTCGCGCATAAAGCCGCGATCAAATACTTGATAGAACAGGTTAATGACGTCACGATGGGCTTTTTCCACTTCATCCAACAGCACCACACTATACGGGCGTTTACGTACCGCTTCCGTTAAGATCCCCCCCTGACCATATCCGACATAACCGGGCGGTGAACCTTTAAGCTGAGATACCGTATGCGGTTCCTGATATTCCGATAGGTTGATAGTGATTAGCGAACGCGCTCCACCAAACAGGTTATCCGCCAATGCCAGCGCGGTTTCGGTTTTCCCTACGCCACTCGGCCCAACCAACAGGAATACGCCCAATGGCCCCTGTTCCGGCGTCAATCCTGTTTTAGCAGCACGTAAACGTTGGGCGATTTCCCGTAGCGCCGCCTCCTGACCAACAACCCGTTCCCCTAAATGCTGTTCTAAATGCAACAAACCGGTCTGTTCGTCTTTCAACAAGCTACTCAGTGGAATACCGGTCCAATCAGCAATCACCGTTGCTACAGAACGCACATCAACATCCGACGAGAGTAACGGCTGCCCTTGCTGTCGTGTCGCCAGTTGCTGTTGCAACCGGGCTATATCACCCTGCCGACTGATATCCTGCCGGGCATCGAGCAACTGTTGCGTGAGCTGTTTTTCCTGTTGATACTGTTTATCCCGCTGTTGTTGTTGCCGATACAGTTCATGACGTTGCATTTCAATTTGTGTCAAACGGTCTGAGTGATGGCATTGCCCCAGTGCAATATCTTCCAGTATCGCCTGTTGCTCTATCTCAAGTGCGGTCAATTGGGACTGGAGTTGCGTCAACGCCTCCGGTACCGTATCCAGGCTCATCCTGACTCGCGCACTGGCGGTATCCAACAGGTCTACCGCTTTATCTGGAAGCTGTCGGCCAGTCAGGTAACGACGAGATAAAGTGACAGCGGCTTTCACCGCATCTTCCTGAATATGTACACCGTGATAACGGGCGTAACGCGCTTTCAATCCACGCAGCATCAGGCAAGCTGTCTCATCATCCGGTTCATCGACTTTGATCGTCTGGAAGCGTCGCTCCAGTGCCGCATCCCGCTCAAAATACTGTTTGTATTCCGACCAAGTAGTAGCGGCAATCGTGCGTAATTCTCCCCGTGCCAGCGCAGGTTTTAGCAAGTTAGCCGCATCAGCGCCCCCTGCCTGATTACCGGTGCCAATCAGTGTGTGCGCTTCATCAATAAATAGCAGAATGGGGGCAGGTGACTGTTGCACCGCTTCAATGACGTTTTTCAATCGCTGCTCAAATTCGCCTTTTACCCCCGCGCCTGCCTGCAACAAGCCGAGATCCAGCATCCGCACGCTGACGGTTTTTAGGCTGTCAGGAACATTGCCCTCAACAATACGCAGTGCCAATCCTTCCACCAGCGCGGTTTTCCCTACCCCCGGTTCCCCCACCAGAATTGGGTTGTTTTTACGCCGACGCGATAGGATGTCGATCATCTGGCGGATTTCGCGGTCACGACCAAATACCGGATCAATGCCACCCTCAGCGGCTCTGGCTGTGATATCCAGCGTGAATTTGTCCAATACGTTCTGCAAAGCCGATGATAATGGTTGGGGATTAAGCGCATATTTATCTGGGTCGCTACCCGCAATTTCAGCGATTGATCCATCCGCCGTCAGACACGCCGCTATCTGTATCTCCGGGCGCTCATCCGATTGTTGATCCAGCAACGGGCGCAAACATTGTAGTTGCGTCACACTCAAGTTGAGTAACGGCCAGCTATGATGAATACGCAACCAAGCCGGTTGGCCGCGCAACACCTGCAAAAGATGCACCGAGCGAATAGATTCGTTACCCTCTTCCAGAGAAGCAATACACCAAGCAACCTGTAACAAACTACACAGATCGCTTGATAACCGCGGGCGTTGGCTGATGCTATGTGGTAAACGGTTAATTGTAGTCAGCAACGACCGCCATAACGCATCCATATCCCACGCATAACGTCGAGCAATCACCGTAATATCGCCTTCACCACCCTCAAGCAGCTTGAGCAACCAGTGTTCCACCGTGATTTCAGCATGTGCCCGTGTCTGGCAAAATGCAGCAGCAGCTTCCAATGCCCGTGCGCAATAAGAATTTAAGCGGCACAATAGTGCGGTACATACGGTATCCATATTAAAGTCCCAGTTGTCATTGAGAGGTTAGGCGGCATTCAACAAATGCCCCCATTCTCAGGTAAAAATTTATCTGTCTGGCGAGGTTTTCCCAGCCAGTTCTATGTTTAACCAACACTTCATCCGCTGAATTAAAAGAGTTGTTTAAAAGAGTTGCCATACCCGCGTATGGCAGTCTGTTAGCGTGTTAGGTCTGATTGCGCTCATGCCAAACATCAGAGTGCATGGTGTTGACGTCCTCATCAGCCCTAGTGATTTTCTGGTCGTTGGCAGGCGATCACGCTCGGCGGCATCAGACTGATTTCAACCCTACGATTAACAGCACGCCCCACTGCGGTTGTATTGGTGGCAATCGGCTGCGTTGCTCCTTCACCTTTTACGACAAAGCAAGTCGGCGATACATCACTAGTTTGTAATATCCAATCTCGTACTGCTTTTGCCCGCGCTAGTGATAGCTCGCGGTTTTTTACGGCATCACCGGTTGAATCAGTATGACCCGTTATCACCACCATCCACTCCGGTTTAGCTTTAATCTCGATCAATGCGTTCACCAACACTTTGGCTGCTTCTGGCTTAAGACGTGACTGTCCAACGTCAAACAGTGACATGCTGCTCAGGTTCAATGTCTGTGGCAACGGCTTGCCACTCTTCAGTACAGGAGGCGAAGATACCGGTAACACCGCATGGTTGATCACAGTCATCAGTGGCGTATAAAGGCGATCACCTAAATAGAGCCCTAACCCTAAACGCACCGGTTCGCCATCACGTTGATATTTTTCCAGCAACGTCGCATCACGCTTAAGTTGATGGTAAGCCTGAACTTTTGCACCACTATCTTTCACGCCAACGACCTGATAATGCTGTAAATCACTGCGTATCTGGCGGAACAGACGCAAGTTGTTCCAGGCACAGGAGGCCAACGCCAGACAGGCAAATCCGCTCAGTAGGCCGATGCCCCAGATGACCGCTCGTCGGTGCGGTGTATGACCAACATGATGTGGCAACAGGCGTAACATGGCATCGGGAAATGGCGATACGTTCACCGCCTCAGCAATGCTGTGGCTAATGCGGGGTAAAGTGGTACGATCGACCAGCCATTTCGTCCATAAGCTGTCTGCCTGTGGCGTTTGTGGCAAAAACGTCAGCGCCATTGCTATCGGGTAACAAGGCCGACTGACCAGCTCCTGGGATCGGCATTCGTTCAAGATGTTTTCTACCATCCAGCGTTGCCATGCCGCCGCCACAATTGTTTGTTGTAAACGTGTAACGCGTTGCTGTGCATCTCCTTCGGTCAACCAGATATTCATCCCAACAGCGGCGTGTTTTTCTCCCCATACCGTCATTGTCGCGCTATCTGCCTGTAGCTCGAACCACGGGCTGATATCGCCATCAAGATAGCTGGCGATCAATACCGGTGTATGACAAGCGGTCAGTTGAGCAACACGATCAACCTGATAGCGAAATTCCCTGATCTTTGCCGCCATCACCGCGTGATCCCATTGCTGTTCAGGAAAGAGTGTTAATAACACGCTGATCTGCCTACACCAATCAGGTCTGGCGGCAATAATCGCTTCTACCAGCGTACTCATCTCACTTTGTTTCGGCACACAGATAAAACAGCCCTGTGGCGTGAAGCGTACAAGTTCTCCCGCAAACAGGGTTGCCACGCTATCTCCGCAAGTTAGCACCACAGGCTGGTGCCACGAAGCAGCGGGCAATACCGCCAGCAAACGGTAAACACTGGCCTGATGGGATATTTCAAGTGTGGTACGTCTCACCCACCACCAAGCCATCACCGCTACCATCGAGATCACAGCCAACCACAATGCAACTGACACATTCCCTAACGGGAAGAAAAACAGACACAACAGCGCCGCCAGAACACCCGCTAAAAGCCACAACGCTCGTTTTAATACGCAACTCAATGTGTCCTCCTTAGCCTTACCTAACAGACAAATATTGCTGAAGGTAGAGACGCAGACCGCACCACACCAAAGTTATTCCGGCTACCGCCAAGCATCCCCAAAACCACGGAGAGCGTGCACGCCAATATTGGCCCTGATGACGGTCTGCATTGACGCGTATCATCTGATGGGGCTGCACCGCCATCACCCCGGCACGATCAGTCAGGACATCCAGTAATGACTGGCGTTCCTGAGAAATCTTTTCCAAATCACCGCCCTGAAAGCCCAATGCCAATACGCGCTGGAAACCCGCTAATACCAACAGAGAGGGTTGTGGTTGATCCAGCACGTGACGTATACGTTCAAACAGCCGTTCTCCTGCATGGTTGCTATTGCAAAATCGTGTCTGCAACGGCGTTTTCGACCAAGTTTCATAGCCATGATCCCGCTCAGGGCGTCTGAGTACGGTTTCATCCAGCAATGCACACAAGGCATAGATGATGTGAGCCATGTTCTCTTCGCTGATACCACTTGCACTTAATTGCTGCCGTGCCGCATCTATCAATTCAACCCCTTTTTGATATAACGCCTCACCGTACATCGATTTATCACCGCTTTTTAGCGCAATCACTAGCATCCCAATGTCGAGCATCAGGTCATCAATTGAAATCTCTTTGTTCATAGATCCTCCTCAAGGAAACCCGCGACTTTAGTCACGGGTTATTTACGAACGTAACACCGCAAACAGTTCTAACTGAACGCCCGACAAGGTACCGGGCACATAGAAGGCGCAACTTCCCGCCTCCAACATGGCTTTAGCGACTGGATTATTTAGATCAAAAGCAAAATATTGGTTTTCCAACCGCAACGGGATCGCCGCCGGTACATGGCTAAGCGGATGTAAAGGAATGCCGCTCAGTGACAAGTTAATCAGCCGCTCAACATCATCAGGTGCCCCGACTTTGCACAGTTGCGGAAACTGGGTTTGTAGCAGGTGCGCTGGCATCGACGATCGCACTGAGAGATAGAAATCGGCCTCTTCGCACAATCGTCTATCATGAAGTGATGCTCTCCACTGATTTTCACGCACCACTTCCAGTTCAATCGAAATGACTCTTGATGGCAGACTCGCCTCAAGTAATGTACTAATAAGCCGGATCAGTGGCGGGAAAACGTCACTTAACTGGTCGTGTTGATAATCAGGGATCGCATCGAGATCGCTCTCCAGAGAGAACGTCAGTAACGCCCCCGCTAACTTCACCAGTTCACGGTAGATAATTTCCGGGTGCAGTGCAGGGGCAGCGTTAAAATTATTCAACACCGGTTCATAACTGTTAAGCGCATTCAACAACCAGAACAGCGATACATCCGCAACAGCAAAGTCTGCCATGCGTTGATGACTTTCACGGCGCATTCCCATCAGGCGGGTACGCTTAGCACGTAGCTGAGTCAGCAACAGATCAAGCTGCTCTAGCAGTGGCGGATGGGCAGCAAAAGAGAGCAATGGCGGAACAAAACGGTCATCCAGCATCCAACCGCTTTGTCCGTCACGCACCAGACGCGCCAACGGACATGTCAGATAAGCCTCATTCTGATCATGCTGAAAGCGTAGGGAAATGGCATGGCGTTCAACCGCAATGGATTCACGTCCATTGCCATATCTATCCTGAATTTCAACCCATTCCTGCTGATAACGTAGCGGCGGTTGTCCCGACCCCACACTTTCACTACTCTGACGGCAATTGCCACCATTGGCGTGCTCCAGCGGTAGCGCCAGTAATACCTCAACAGCACGCATATCCGCCGACACCACCTGCTGTAAATCGCAGACCGCAGGCAGATTGTCAGCATGATCAGTATCAATCAGCGTCCCATCCGGTAAACGGGCTTTGAGGTGCTGAACTTTCAGGCGGTTTAAGCGCAGTGCCTCCTGATCAAACCGAATATCAAGCACTCCCCAGGGATGAATCAGCCCCAGATGCGCAATACAGTTGTTGGTCAATGCTTCCCAACGCGCTTGTTGCTGAAATTGTTGAGGGGCTAAAAAAGCGTCTTCAATCCAGAGAGGACGTAGAATTTTCATCATAACTCCCAATAAATAATTACGATTTCGCTTTCGGCATCTGAGAAACCAGAGATAAATTGACGTCAATCCCTTCCACCTGAAAATGCGGCACCGCATACAGTTTGATTCGGAAGAATCCCGGATTGTCATCAATATCCTCAACTACCACATATGCTTCACGCAGCGGATGAGATGCCTGCATGTCGTCAGTCGGATCATTCATCTCCGTTACCAGTGTGTTGAGCCAGTTATTCAGTTCAATTTCAAGCAGACGCCGATCTTTAGTGGTGCCAATGTTCTCCCGCTGGATCAGCTTTAAGTAATGAGCAATGCGCGATAACAGGAAGATGTAGGGCAGACGCGCATTGATGCGACTGTTGGCCGTGGCTTCACCGGTGTCATACACTGCGGGCTTCTGCGTGGAGTGAGCCGAAAAGAAGCAGGCATAATCGCAATTTTTATAGTAAGAGAGCGGAATAAAACCCAAATTGGCAAATTCAAATTCACGGGTTTCCGGGATCAGCACTTCTGATGGGATCTTAGCCCGATAACCGGTACTCAGATCGTAGAGGTGGATCGGCAAATCAGTGATAGCACCACCGGCTTGCGGACCACGGATCTGCACACACCAGCCATTTTTGACAAAACTCCTGACCATATTGGCGGCAAAAGCAAAAGCGGCATTGGTCCACAAATATTTACTGCTATCCGGCCCTCTTGCTTCTTCGACATAATTAAACGTTCGCACCGGCACACTCTTCGGGCCATATGGCAGACGTCCCAACACTCTTGGCAAGGTGAGGCCAATATAACGGGCATCTTCACTATCGCGGAAAGATCTCCACTGGGTGTATTCGGCGCGTTCAAAATAGTGACCCATATCTTTCATCACCACCACTTCATCCATGCTCTTTTTGCCAAAAAAAGTTGGAGCGACAGCAGTAATAAATGGCATGTGCGCCGCTGCCGCAACTTTGGCTACGTTGCGCAATAAGGCAATATCCTGCGATCCGGCACTAAATTCATAGTCGGCAATCACTGCGCCAATCGGTTCGCTACCCGGTGTGTCATATTCCTGAATGTAAGCGTGACGATAGAAACCGCTCTGAACAATTTCCGGTGCATCGTCAAAATCTTGCCGCAAATCATCCTTGGCCACATCCAACACTTCAATTTTGACGTTCTGACCGAGATCTGTCCGATCAACCAAAAATTTTAAACCTCGCCAGGCAGATTCTATTTGCTGAAATCCCGGCTGATGTATCACCACATCCAGTTGGCGGCCGATTTTGCGATCCAATTTGCCGATCTCAAAATCCAGCAATGCTTTATCCAACTGTTCCACTTTTTGCGCGGAGGCTTTCAGCAGATCGAGAAGAACGCTAACCGCCGCGGTCACCCGTTCATCTTCCGTCACCCCAGCCAATCCATCACTGTCATGAAAACATGCAATATCACTTAATCGTTCTACCGGACGTAAATTAATTTTCTCAAACAAAGACGAGTAAACCCCACCGGTATGATGGTTAGCCGTCGCCACAGAAGATGTAGCCTGCTCTTGTATAGTCATTCAAATACCTTTACTACTTAAATCTCGTGAAAATAATGTGACAATTACCCTTCTTGCGGCGTCAGTGCTGCCAATTCAGCTCGCAGTTCATCGCTCAACATTTCATCCTGAAGAATACGCTCCAGTTCCTGACGAAAGTCAGGACGAAAGCCAGATAGTTATTAATCCGATAATTAGACAAACAGCAAATATGAGGGAATGAATAATGGCATCTCAATTGACGAATGGCTTAATAACACAACCGATGCAAAAAAATAGCCTCAAACTATACTCACGCTAACGAAAGAATTACCGTAGAAAACATCCAACAAAGAAAAATTAATCTTATATAGATAATAAGAGGTACAACTTCAACATAAGTTAAACAAGACATAATTAAATAAAAATAAATAAAATTCAGGAAATTCTTAATGATATTTCGTAACTAATTATAATTATTGCCATTTTTAATTCTTAATTTGTTACAAATTGTAACAATCTGTAATAAACAGTAAAAATATTCAATAAATATCGGATAATTGTTATTATTATTTCACGACTTTATTTTATCTTCTTTGCTCAAATGATATTGATTATTAATTATATCTCCATCAACCCGCGTATTCACCTATACGCAGTACAACTCACTTCATTAAGTGGATTTGTTCTTTATAACAATAAACGGTAAGCGAAATAGTTTAATAAGATAGGTATTAAAGAGATAAACGATTTCTACGCGTATCAGCATTTCAATAATTTCATTATCAGCTCAAATAAAAACTTGCCTAATAGTCAACCATATAAACTATCCACAAAGAAATCAAAAATACTGAACAACACGCGGAGAAATGCTTTCATTTCAACGAATGTCTATTGGTACAGCACATTATCCGATATATTCAATATCTCATAACGCTATATCATTTCCAGATCAATATTATTATCATTAAAATTCAACGTCAGTATCTTATTTCCTCCACCTCGATTATTACCAGGGATCTCTAATGCATTATCGTAAGTGAATTCCCTATTTATAGAATACTTAACCGCATTTTCATTCGGTGGATTCCAATAATCCTGAAATATCCAAATATTAAATTCAAATTCAGATTTAAATCCCCTTTCGGTATAGATATGAATGGCTTTATTAGGTTCATATTTATCACCTATCCAGGGAGCCCATAAATCGCCATGCCATTCAGACATTTTATCCACAGAGAATCTTTTTCTGGCAACATATCCATGTTCAACGACAACTTTACACGGCACTTTATTATAAATAGATTTAATATTTGTTACTCCCGCGATAATATTAATAGCTGGTTTATTCCGAGTGTTACTTAATTTTCTTTCCATTTTATTCACCTATATCAATTAGTAAGTCAAATAATAATTATGATAGGATTTATAATAACTTCATCCTTTCGCACACTGCCATCCAGCATTGACCTAAATTATCCTTGCAACATTAATTTCCTCCTGTGACATTACACTTAAAATAACATTCAATCCTTATTAATCACGCCTATTTTCTTATATCAATGATTAGCCTTAAATTAAAATATAGCGCAAAATCTATATTTTATCATTAAGGCTAGCTCACATATCTACATTTATTTTCCCTTAATTATTACGCTAAACATTACTCATTAAATTTTTCGTCCCTCTTTTCATCACCTGAGCTAATTTCATTACATATATAGGTAATATCAGGGCGCTAACCATAGTCAGTATGAAAATAGGCCGCACGTTCTCAGCAATAATCTCCTTACCGTCTAAGAAAATGGACGAGAAGAAGAACACCACGCCAGCACCCAAATTGGAAAATGCCATCTGGAGGGCACCAAAACCTGCCCGATTTTCAGGCGTCGAGGCATAGGAAGCGAGCACGTTTGCCGCCATCACCTGTACATAAGTCGCGAACATAAAAAGTGAGAAGAAAACGTATCCATTTATTTTTCCCGTTAATCCCAGAAAAATATTAACAATAAATAACGTCGCCGCGGCGATGGTAATTCTCTGAGGCGGGTATCTATCGCAAAGTTTCCCGGTTAAATAAGTTCCCAACCAAGACGCGATACCACCGTAAAAGAATACCAGTGAAACCTGATTTTCCGGGATATAAAATACATTCATTAATAGCGGAGCAAGTATCGGAATAAGCATGAAGGGGCTAAAGTTACTGACGCCACTTGCCATTCCAGCTAATGCTATTTTTTTGGTTAGCACAATTTTTTTCTGGCTATTTTTTACTTTCTCTGTTCCTGGGATAAAGAAGAGGATCAGAGGCAAACTTACTATGCATAAAATAACGATAAATAGAAAAGAGACTTGCCAGTTAAAACTCTCTGCCAAATATAAACATAACGGTATACCTAAAATACTTACAAATGAAAAAGATGAAAACGCAATTCCCAATACCCTTCCTCGCATACTTTCCGGGGAGTTATTCAGTAAGATCCCAATACCTACCCCCAACGTCACACCACCAAACAGACCGGCAATGATACGTAGCAGAATAAGTTGGTATGGTTCTGAGGCGAAAATCGTTAAGAACGTAATCAGGCCGAGAAACAGGGTGTTTAAAATGAGAACCTTTCTTTTATTAAAACGATCAATAAAGAAAAAGGATGTCAGGCCAGAAAATACCGAGGAGAAAACATAAGCACCCGCAATAACCCCCGCCATCGTAACCGGCATGTGAAAATCTTTCGACATATAAACAAAAAGCGGAGTTACCATCATGTACTCTAACGCATTAATAAATTGAACTAATGCGACAACCATCGCAATAACAACTATATTATTAGTTCCAACTACCTGATTATTTCCAATTAACTTCGACATTATAAATCTCAATTCCTGTTGGCTTAAATTTCATCGACGTGATAAGCAATTTACATCACATGCCGAGCAAAAAAAAGCACCGTGTACTATCCAGTAAATGAACAACGTAATCAGGCTTGAGATGAAGCTGATGATGGTAAAGTAGAATAATCAAGCAACAACAATTTCAGCAGACTCATTCATTGTTAGAAGTAAGTAACAAAGGCACTACCTTTACCGAATAATCATTAGAGCTGATACTCAATCAGCAGGCGTTTATCGCGACGGCTATCCCGATTAAGAACCACAAAAGTGCAGCCCCTATTTATCACAATGGTTCAATTTAAAAGGTTATTGAGCGGTAATAGATGAGTTCATAACAGTTACAAGGGACATATCAACGATTAGAAACAGATAACAAACTTTCTGGAGAAATTATGGCAAATATACTTAAATATGGCGATACCGTAAAAATATTAAATAGTTTCAGAAACTGGGATGGTGGGTATCTTAGTGTATATGGAAAAAGCGGTATTTCAGATGGAAAATATACCGTGATAACCACCACTGAGGCAGGAACATTCTGGCGAATTGAATCAGGAACAGGTAAGCCTATCGGCAGTGAAGTTATTAACAACGATACTATTTTACTCCACAATCTTTATCAATGTGATGGCGGCTATTTAGCACATTATGCATTATCAAGTCAACAGGTTCCAGAAGGCGAAATATACCCGATACACACATCAGATAAAAATATCCGTCCAGAAACATTAGAGTGGATTATTTATTCTGACATGCCATCGATTGATGGAAAAATCAAAGAAGATGAAAGTATTACGCTATATAACCGATGGGGAACCCGAGGCTTTCTTGATACTAATGGTTGGGTTGGAGTCCCTAACACAGTATGCCATGTATACACTGCTGCTAATAACCTTCGTAAACCCTATACCGGCCTGTGGAAAATGGCACAAGTTAAAGATCCTTGCCTCCCGGTTACCAAACCCTCCAATTGCGCTGGAGAATGCGGCACTAGTGATGGCGGTAAATATTGTTTCCAATTACCTCAAAGTATTCGATTTGGCCTGATAGCTTATACTAATACAGCTATCCATCAACAAACAGTAAAAGTCTATATTGATGATCTTCTGGTAGATACATTCACTGGCAAAGGAATCGATACTAAAGCTTATACATCCGGTACAGGCAAAGTCTGTATTGAGATTATCGGGGATGGCAAACCTTGTAAACTCCGTTACTCCTATAATACTCTTGACGGAAAACCGGGAACAGTCACTATTGGTGCCGAAAGTGGTACCGAGGGCAATTACAACGATAGTGTGGTGGTATTGAATTGGCCACTGGTGAATTAGTTTAAAATACCCTATTAATTTCACCACAAAAAATCATTAATAAATTAAAGCGGTATTATGCCGCTTTTTATATGCAAGCATTATCAATCTAATATATTTTCAATCTGTTATTGTCAAAACACAAAAACAAATTAAATAGAAATATAAAACAGTGTTTTATACCTTCACTGCATAATATAAACCTTATCTCTTAGTATATATTTATATTTTTGCAGAAAAACAACATCATTAAATCAATAAATAATTTGTTAATATATAATATTGCCACGCCCCATCTTTTATATTAATTTTCACAGTGTAAATTTTTCTGTTTCTCCAAATAGTCTTAATATTATTATTACTATATTTTATCTATGAACAGAAAGTTTAACAAATATGCAGAATCAATCACAAACCTAAAAACCCTGAAGGATATATATTAATGAATCCATATGTCTATTTATTCCTTAATGCAGAGAACGCCAGATTTAATGACACATTAAATATACCAGATAAAAACTACCATCAACCTATCAGTAATGATTGGCCCGATCTTCCTATCGAATTTCACAAACATATTGACGATGTGATTAATTTAAATGGTTATTTATATTTTTTTAAAGGATCTCAATATCTTAAATTCAACATAGCAAAAGCAAAAGTAACTGATGGTCCAAAATTTATTGCAGATGGGTGGCCCGGATTGAAAGGAACCGAATTCGAAAATGGGATAGATGCGGCCATAGAATTAACAACAAGTAGCGTTTGTTTCTTTAAAGGCAGTGATTGCATTGATTATGCCGTAAACTCACACACAATTAAGCGAAAATCTATCTTAGACAGATGGGAAATAACAAAGAAATACCCAGCATTTAGTAAAAACCTGGATGCTGCTACATGGAGAAAAATTCATCAAGATAATCCTTTTATTGATTTCCTCAAAGAGGATCAGCATATCGGATTTTATCCACAATTACACACTCTTGCACATGAAATTGTTCCTGTTGCTCATTATACCGCAGGAGCCTTCAAAACAGCTCAAGCAGCAGTATTGATTGATACCGATTTATTAGGCAGTGACCGAGGAAATAACGGAGGCTGTAGCGGAACATGTGGTACTAATGACACGGGTAAACACTGTTTCCAATTACCTCAAAGTATTCGATTTGGCCTGACAGCCTATTCTAATACCGATATTCATCGGCAGACGGTAAAAGTCTATATTGACAATCTTCTGGTAGATACATTAACCGGCAAAGGAACAGATAATTTAATGGCGACTAAAGCCTATACATCCGGTACAGGCAAAATCTGTATTGAGATTGAAGGAGATGGCAAACCCTGCAAGCTCCGTTATGCTTATAATACCCTTGATGAAAAACCCGGGACAGCCACTATCGGTGCTGAAAACGGTACCAAGAATAATTACAATGACTGCGTTGTGATATTGAATTGGCCGCTAGTGTGAGTTAGAAACACCAGAGTAATCTCATCACAAAAAAATAGAACACTAAATTAAGGCGGTATTATGCCGCTTTTTACATAAAAACATTATATACCCGTTATCTTTCAAGTTGCCTCTTTGTTGGCTGCACTCATTCACCCCGGGAGCATCGATAACTATGTGACCGGGGTGAGCGAGCGCAGGCAGAAATGCTTGAGCAAACTTTTGGTGGTATTTGTTTCGTCTATAACGACTTAAACACGGTGCCCAATATTCATATTAAAGGGTGAAAATATTCTCAGACTAATTATTTAATTGTGGTGGTAGGGAATATTGACACGTTAAACGTTTGTAATGAGCAACGTAAGACTAAAACAATTTCATATTGATATGCTACTGTCAATGACGACAAGAATCACATTGCTTTAGCTAGATGAGTTTCAACTCATCAAAAAATGACCTTGTAGGAGAGATACAGTGAATAACCATTATGATGTTTTGATTATTGGCGCGGGTATTGCAGGCATTGGTACAGCATGTCATTTAACAAGGAAATGTCCTGATAAGAAGTTTATTATCTTAGAACGTCGCCAAACGATAGGTGGTACTTGGGATTTATTTCGCTATCCCGGCATTCGCTCAGATTCAGATATGATGAGCTATGGCTATACATTCCGCCCCTGGACAGACACCAGTGTTTTTGCAGATGGGCCTTCAATTCAAAGTTATATCCATGCAACGGCAAAAGAGTATGACATTGATAAGAAAATAGAGTTTGGGCTAAAAATTACTCATACTGACTGGTCAAATGCGACTCGCCAGTGGACCGTTACCGCGATTGACGAAATAAGTGGGGAAACCCGGCAATTTACTTGTTGTTTTCTCATCGCTGCAACAGGTTATTATAACTATGATGAACCTCATTTACCTAAATTCCCCGGCATTGAAGATTTCAAAGGCCCGGTAATTCACCCTCAACTCTGGCCTGAAGGGTTGGATTACAAAGGAAAGCAAGTTGTTGTCATTGGTAGTGGTGCAACAGCAGTGACTTTATTGCCTGCAATGGCAAATGATACTAAACATATCACGATGTTACAGCGCTCCCCCAGTTATATCTTTTCAATGCCTGAAAGGGATAAGATAGCAGAGTTTTGCAAAGGCATTATTCCACAGCGCTGGATTTACACATTGAGCAGAAAGCGCAATCTTTTTCTGTTTCGCTTAATTTATAAAATAAGTCGACATTTACCTACATTATTGAAATCGTTTTTACTGGCATTGGCTCGCAGGCGTGTCGGCCCAGATTTTGACATGAAGCACTTGACGCCAAAATATATGCCGTGGGATGAACGGCTCTGTCTTATTCCCAGCAATAACCTATTCAAGGTACTAAAAAAAGGTAAAGCCTCTATCGTTACTGACCATATTGAACGTATAACTGAAAACAGTATTTTATTAAAATCGGGCAAAGAATTACCCGCAGATATTATTGTTACCGCCACTGGGCTGAAATTACATTTTATTGGTGGAATTGAACTCTCTATTGATGGACAAAAGCAACAAAGTCATGATCGCATGCTTTATAAGGGAACGTTGATACAGAATATCCCTAATTTTGCCTGTCTATTTGGTTATATCAATAACGCCTGGACGTTGAAAGTTGATCTATCTGCGGATTATATCTGCCGTTTGTTGAATGAAATGGAACGTCGCGATGCTACCGTTGTAACACCACATGCTCAGCCGGGTGAGATGCAGGAGGACGAACATATTTTTGGCGCTTTGCGATCTGGTTATGTGAAACGTGCACAGGACTTGCTTCCTCGTCAGGGATATAGTCCAAATTGGCAGATTCCACATGATTACAAAAAAGATAAACAAGTTTTGGGACAGCCTGTAGATGATGCCGCGTTGAAATGGACATAATCGCCCGAAATTAATAATTATCTGAAATGGGGATAATCTACTTATCCCCAATACCATAAAACTAATGGCTCGTTATTACCCATCTCTTCGATAACCAAGAAAAAACCAGCCCAGATATCGCGCCAAAAATATGGCCTTCCGTTGAAATATTCGTTTGCCACGGTAACAAGCCAAACACAATCCCACCATAATATACAAACACGAGAATCGCAAAGAAGAAATCTTTTACTCTTCTCAGGAAAAAAGCGTTAGCCAGCAGCAATCCCCATAAACCAAAAATCCATCCGCTGGCACCAATATGAATAGCCGAACGTCCAAATAACCAAACTAATGTTCCGCCCACAAAGATAATAAACAAGCTGGCTATCACATAATAACGAATGGAGTGGGCCATCAATAACGCACTCAATACTAATAATGCGGGGAGATTGCTGAACAAATGCCCCCAGCTACCATGTAAGAATGGAGATAATGGAATACCAATTAACCCTTGAGCGTATCGGGGAATGATGCCGAAATGACTTAGTGCGCCACCGGTTAAAGTATCAAATAATTGGATTATGATCAGTATTGCTGCTAATCCTATTAGCATATGAAAGCGTTGTTTTAGCCCTGTTTTCACCGTGTTGTTGCCTTATGATTTATTGGAAATCAAAATGAACTTTGTCTCAATAAAGGTGTTATGGTCAAAGTTGACACTACGACAACCACTATATCCCGAAAGTTTGGAATTTAACAGTTTTGATGTAAAAACTAAATTCTATTTTGACACAACCAATTCGGTTTGGTGATAAAAAACAATCATAAATAACTTATATGGACACCCACTCTTTTTATTCTCTGCTATTCATGTAGGGGGATGAATTTAAAAACGTTTTCACTTTCTCAAGCAACTGCCACATATACTGACAGCCATGATTTCGTGTCACCGTTTCATGCAAGGATTGCCACAGACGCTCAATTTTATTCAGCCGGGGAGAATAAACAGGTAAAAACAATAGGTTAAATTTAGGATGACGGGCCAACCAATCACTGACCTGTCGGCTTTTATGGATACAGTAATTATCCAAAATCAATGTGAGAGTTTCAGCATGAAAATAATGTTTTTAGTTTTTCCTAGTATCACTATAGTTTCTGTTACCCTTTTAAATACCCGTCAGCTCTGCCCTTTGCCACACGATACCCATTTATACCCGTTATCTTTCAAGTTGCCTCTTTGTTGGCTGCACTCGCTCCCTATAAATAAGAACAAAAATGCCGATCTTGAATATCGGCATTTTGTTGTAAAAGAGAAGATGAATTTAATGCTTTAACATTTCAATTTTATCCCGGCTCAGTCCGGTACTGGTGACAATAATGTCCAAACTCACGCCATGCCGTAATAAGGCACGAGCCGTTTCCAGTTTACCTTCTTCTCGGCCTTCTTCTCGACCTAGCTCAATACCTTGCTTGATACCTCGCTCAAGCCCTTTTTGTTCAAGCTGTTCTGCAATAGTCATCAGCATCGTTTCATGCTCCGGAGATTGTTACTTCAGTCTGACCGGTTTCAGCTTCGCCGGGCAAACGTAAAAGTCCCTTGTATAGCCATCATCCTGAATAAGAACAAAAATGCCGATCTTAAATATCGGCATTTTACTGTGAAAGAGAAGATTAATTTAATGCTTTAACATTTCAATTTTATCCCGGCTCAGTCCGGTACTGGTGACAATAATGTCCAAACTCACGCCATGCCGTAATAAGGCACGAGCCGTTTCCAGTTTACCTTCCTCTCGGCCTTCTTCTCGACCTTCCTCTCGGCCTTCCTCTCGGCCTTCCTCTCTACCTTGCTTGATACCTCGCTCAAGCCCTTTTTGTTCAAGCTGTTCTGCAATAGTCATCAGCATCGTTTCATGCTCCGGAGATTGTTCAATCAGTTGATGGACAAATTGTAAGAGATCCAGCGTATGTCCATTCAGTAAAATATAGCGTAACACCACATTGAGCTGCTCGGTTGTATTATACCCTGCATTCAAGAGTTCCACCAATTGGAGGAGCCATTCCTGCATATCCCGGCAGCGAATATGTTTTTGCACCAGTTCCATCAGGGCTACCCCTTTATGTGTCAGGATCTCTTCATCGCTGAGCACACTGACGTCCACCAACGGAAACGCCTGACGGTATAAGCGAGCCGCCTGTTCGGGGAGCGTGAAACAATCCAGCCACCGGTTTGAGTAAGGATACGGCCGAATCTCACCATGATAAAACAGCAGAGGTGCCACCAACGGGAGTTCAGTATGGCCTTTTTTCAGGTGAGCCGCCATGGCTAACATGGCATAATACATCAGCCGCCAGGCCATTAACGGGTCAGGGGTGGACTGATGTTCAATCAGGCAATAGATATAGCCCTGTCCCCGGGCCGTTTCGACCGAGTACAACACATCACTGTGCAGTTGACGTAAATGCTCATCCACAAAACTGCCGGGCTCCAGTTTCAATGTAGCTAAGTCACACAACGACTGGATTTCTTCGGGCAGATAAAGGGATAGAAACTCTCTGGCCGTTTCAGGCTGCGTTAAAAAATATTTGAATAATCCGTCATGGTGAGGCCGTTTTTCTTTCTTTGCCACAATCTGTTTCTCTGTCTTATTAGTTAGTCATTACCATTTATAGTATTTCTACCAAGTTACAAAAAACATTGTCTCAGATTTCCTCAGGCAAATCTTTACCGAATGCATTAATAGAAGAGCCTAAAGAATCAAATATCAGAAAAGGAAAAACGAGAAAATATTATATTTACAACAATTACTTTATGAAAGCTATTCATTTAAATCAGTTTTTAACTTGCATTCGCATAATAATAACCATCTTATCAAAATATCGATTACTTATATTTCCATTAATCTTGGATGTTAAGATCGCAAAAATTTAACTGAGTTACCTTCAGATAATCTATTATTTTTAAATGCTATTGAGATGGTACGAGACTTCTTACAATCAATCTGAGGATTTCTACGACTTTGGTTATCATCAAAAACTCAGATAGTATCTAAGGTACTTTAATTCACTATTTCAAGCAAAACTCAAGTTAACTATTTATTATGGAATATATGACAAACGGACATTAAAATAATCAAATGTTTGTTATTTAATTGCCTGGAATTAATTGTAGAAGCGGAAGTAAAGTGACTTACCGCTTCACATTTCAACTTATCCTAACTTATCTATATTACTTCAATTATCATATTGATCTATTATACCCGTTATCTTTCAAATTGCCTCTTTGTTGGCTGCGCTCACTCACCCCGGTCACATAGTTACCTATGCTCCCGGGGATTCACTCCCTTGCCGTCGCGATGCATCTTGAAATCCATAGGGTATAGCATTCATCGATCTGGATATCGTATCTACAATCGTTCTGGTTGTTTGATCTATTTCATAATTAAGTAAATCATTAACTTTAATATTACCAAGATTAGTCGCCCTTAAAGTTTCTGGAATTAAATTCAACTCTATGGTTTTCTCTTCTTCATTTATACCATTTATTGTTAAACTACAGCCATGCAACCCAATAAATCCTTTATGGAAAAAGTATTTTATATTATCGCCAGGGATATTAATCACTAATCGATAAGTTTCACCCGTTTTAATAAAATCAACAACTTCTGCTGCGCCTTCAATATGTCCATATAAACTATGACCACCATTCTCTTTATTCATTTGATGTGATCTTTCAATATTAACTTCATCCCCCACATTTAAAAACTTTAACGTGGTCACATCAGCCGTAAAATCTGATATATCAAACCAGACGATATCGTTTTTAAATTGGGTGACAGTCAAGCACGTACCATTAATCGCAACACTAGCCCCCACAGAAACATCATCAAAAAAATGGTTATTATTACTGACGGTCAATGTACTAAATCCCTCTTTTTTCTCAAGAGATAATACCTTTTCTTTTCCTTGCACAATTCCAGTATACATAATCACCCTCTTTTATTTATATTAAGTAGAAATGCCCTTGTTACATTAATAAAGTTTTATTAGCTCTATTAACCACATTTTCCTACCCCATATTTACAAAATATCTTTTATACCCGTTATCTTTCAAGTTGCCTCTTTGTTGGCTACACTCTCTCACCCCGGTCACATCGTTATCTATGCTCCCGAGGATTCGCTCCCTTGCCGTCGCAATCCATCTTGAAATCCATTGGGTATATATACTTAATTTAAATCAAAATTTTAATAACACATTTATAAAGCCAAAAAACTACTTTACCCTATAATTTTTAATTATATCAAGCTTTTTGTGAAATGGATGATTTTTTACTATTAAATTGACAATTATCAAACATGAACAAAAATAGAGTCAAAGATTATTTTTCTAACTTATGGAAACACTTTACTTTGAATATTTATTATTTAATTAAAAAAATATAACAATAAAATTGTCAGACAAAAAATTATAATTTACAACATTTAATTCATAATCTCTTTTTTATTATAAATAAATCAAACGAATTATCATTTTAAACATTTATTATATTTTTATTCCATGAAAGATAATTACTCAAGATAAATATTAAAAAAGATATTTTATCTCTATATTTTAAAAACAAAGCAATAATTATTTAAAGTCGAAAATGGTTTTGATTATACCAAAACAGGCACCCATTTATTATTGTTATTTATCATGGTTATTCCCCATTAAAAATCAGAATTAATTAAGAAAAATAAATTATATATTTAAGTTAACTAAAATATAATTACACAAATATTTTCATAAAACCATTAATTAACAATGTTTTCCCAATAACCAAAACAAAGTTGAATAAACAACCTATCGTTAATTAAATAATCAACATATTACTAACACCGAAAAATCACCAAGGTTAAAATAATTTTATCTTTCTACTCCCTCCACCTTTCATCAATAAAATCAAATATCCCTTTGACAAAACCGTCTTATTAGATCAATGTTAGCAACCACCAGCCCGATACCGTATGAGAAAGGGAACCTTCGTGTTACTTGCCACAAAAATCCATAATACGAAAAACTACGCCCGGCTTTTTTTCACCTTAAAGCCCTCTTTCCCATTTTCCTGTACCGCTTATCTGGCAATGACTTGGCGTTGGATCGGCACCCGATTAAAGAAAAGCGGATTACCTGCAATGCTATTATTGCTGTCGGCAATCAATCAAGCTCAAGCCGGTCATTTTGTTAATTTTCAATCGATTGATACCAGCCTTTATATGCAATTTGAAAATCGGGTCGATCCCAGAAAAACCATTTCACCGATTTTAGAGGCTTTCGGCGACTACAGTATCGGCGATATGTATGTCTATAGTATTTGGCAAAATTCGCTGCAAAGTGATTACCAAGGTGACAAAAGCACCTACTATTATAAATTTGTCCCTAGAGTGAGCTTGAGTAAAGTCACTGGGAATGACATCTCTTTTGGGCCGGTAAAAGATATTCTGTTCGCTCAATGGGTTGCCAAAACTAAAGGTATAGATTACGACTATTTCCCCGGTATCAGTATCGACTGGCAAGCTAGTTGGATTAGCTGGTTACGTACAATTTTTTATTTTGAGAATAATGCCAAAGGAAGCTGGAATGATCAGCGAATCCATATCGACTACGGAATTCCCTTCAATAACCGTTTAGGTGATTTCCGTGTTGTCGGTACTTTTGATTATACCTTAGGTTTGCATGGGCAACCTGAAACTATCGATTTCAAACCAGAATTGCACTATGATTTAGGAAAACGCCTTGGCAATCAACCCGGTCATTTATGGACTGGCATTGTCCTGAACCCAATAAAAAATAAATACAAAATAAGAGATACCCCTTATTATCGAACGGATCAATTTAGTTATGGGGTCTTTATTCGATATAGTTTTTTCTGATATCGGAATAAAATATCAGAAATTTTCTGATGGCCTTTATCCTGATGGAGTCAAAATGCCCACTCAACATGACCAGTTCGGACGTACTTATCAGTGGCTCCTACTGATACTTTTGGGTTTAGTTTATTTTCTGGTCACCGCAACCACATTTACTTCGCTAGGTGTTGTATTACCTAGCATGATCAAGGAATTACACTGGAGTTGGACGGATGCCGGTTTGGGGTTCACTTTACTGGGCTTGTCATGTGGGCTGTCCAGTTACCTTCCAGCGATGTTTATTCGTCGTACCGGCGTCCGCGCTACCTTAATTATCGGTACGCTTACCTTTATCACCAGTTTTTATATCCTCTATAACACCCACAGTATCGCGGCCTATTTTACCGGTACCACCCTACTAGGGATCGGCTTTAGTCTTATGGCAACGGTTCCCGGCACTTATGTCATTAGCCGACTTTTTAAAAAGCAGTCGTTGGCTTTTGGTATCTATTTCACTATCGGGGGATTAGGAGGCGTGGTCGGTCCGTGGATCTATTTCCTGGCAACCGTATTTTGGGAAAACTGGCGTATGCACTGGGCAATTTCCGGGATATCACTCACCCTGATTAGTCTATTAACCATTTTATTTATGCGCGAAGGTAAAAAGGAAAACGCCCACGCTGAAAGAATTAGCAAAAATCAACAAGACCAGCTCCCCACCAGTATCTATCGCACCAAGGAAATATGGAATGTCCGGCAGGCGCTGCACACTTGGCAATTTTATGCCATTGCCGCCGCTTATACCTCTTTTTTACTGTGTGGGATAACCGTTAATAGCTTCGCTGTCGCCCATATTACTGAAAACGGGTTCAGTGAGTCTGTTGCCGCCTCCTCGCTCAGTATCTTGGCTTTTATCAATGCATTCTCACGATTTGCAGGAGGCGCTGTTGGTGAATGGCTCGATCCCAAAAAATTGCTTATCGGTAGTCTGTCGATAATTATCTGCGGCCTTATCGCACTCAGTGCCACCACTTCATGGACATTTTTAATCCTGTTCACGTTGTGTATTGGCATCGGTTATGGCATGACTTTTCTGGCATCCAGTATTTTACTGTTCAATTATTTTGGGCGCACGCCTTATCTGGAACTGTTCTCAGTGATGAATCTGATCTCTACTACCGCCTGTATCGCCCCTTTTCTGGTGGGAGCAATTAAAGATTATTCAGGTAGTTTTACACCGGCATTTCTCATTATCGCCATACCGGTGCTAACTATTCTGATTATCACATTCATAATGCAACCACCGTTACAAATCGTGAAGAAATGTTCTGATAACAGCACATTACTTAACTGAATTTAGAAATAAAATGAACCTATAAGATATTCCTTACCACAGACAAACAAGGAATTCATCATGGCAAAAAAAGAATTCGGTGTATTTCTACCCATAGCTAAAGGTGGATGGATTATTTCTAAAAACACACCACCACTTGATGCTTCTTATCAGCAAAACCGTGAAGCAGCTATTCTGGCTGATCAAATTGGTTTGGATTTCATCATGTCAATGAGCAAATGGCGTGGCTTTGGTGGCGAAACGGAACATTGGGGCTGTTCGTTGGAATCCCTTACGATGATGGCAGGTATTGCCGAAGTGACTCATCATGCTCGGCTTATCGCAACCATGCACGCCGGGCTGCATAATCCTGCCGTGACAGCCAAAATGATTGCGACATTGGATCAAATTAGTCATGGGCGCGCCGGGCTGAATATTGTCTCTGGCTCATTCAAAGACGAATTTGAACAGATGGGGGAATGGGATAACAATTTAGATCACGATCAACGTTACGCAATGACCGAAGAGTGGACCCAATTGATCAAACGGCTTTGGAGTGAGAAGCAGGTTAATCATCAGGGAGATTACTTTAATTTCAAGAATTGTGTTTCTGAACCTAAACCTGTTTCCGTTCCGCGCCCTTATTTGGTCTGTGCCGGTCAATCAGAATGTGGGCTACGTTTTAGTGTGCGTAACACCGATGTGTGTTTCATTGGTGGTAAAGATGAAGAAGAAACGCGACAAATTAGTCTGATGGCTAAACGTCTTGCAGCCGAATACGGCACAACCACCAAAACCTTTTGTATGTGTACGATTATTTGCGCTGAAACAGATGAAGAAGCTAAAACGCTGGCCGAGTTCTATCGTGATGGCTTGGATATAGACGCAGTTAAAAGCATGATGCACAGTTTTGGCGTCGATGTTGGCGAAAAAAGCAATGCGATGGTTGAAAGATCCCAAAACGCTTTTATGACCCACACCGCTATCGGCAACCCGGAAACGTGCCGCCAACAATTATCAGATTTGCTGCGTGAATGCGAACTGGACGGAGTTATGTTGATCTTCCCTGATTATGTTCAGGGGTTGACCACTTTCGGCGAGAAAATCTTGCCACAACTTAGAGCTGAATTTATCTATACCCAATAGATTTCAAGATGCATCGCGACGGCAAGGGAGTGAATCCCCGGGAGCATAGATAACGATGTGACCGGGGTGAGAGAGTGCAGCCAACATGCAGCCAACAAAGAGGCAACTTGAAAGATGACGGATATAAACAACGATAATAGGCCAATAAGCCAGGGAATGGATTCTCCACATCTCGACGAGCGATTACCCATTCCCTAAACGTCTGCAAATATCGCCCTTTTACCCCTGAACTCGCCGGTGTAATCCCGTACCCCGTAATAACCGAAGCCCCAACCCACTCCCACACAATGAAAGTAACAAGCTGCTGATTATTGGTAATAACAGCCACATCTGCCATTCTGGTTGCCACGGAAAATCAAATACCTTGGTCTGTAATAACCAGAGCGCAACCTCAGCCCCTAATGCCGCAGTAAAACCCGCCATTAATCCAAGCAAAGCAAATTCATACCAAAGCGTACGACGCAGTAACTGTTTACTGGCTCCCAAAGTGCGATAAACCACTAATTCAAGTTGCCGTTGATGCATCCCTACCTGAACCTGAGCCAATAGCAGTAATGCGCCACAAACCATGACCAATCCAACCATGACTTCCAATGCCTTACTTACCTGCTGCAAAATACCCTGAATTTGCTTAATCATCACGCCGGTATCAAGTAGGCTCAACGTCGGAAACTGACGATTAAGATCCGTCAGAAGGCGACCCTCTCCCTCATAATGGAAACTGGTCAACCAAGTTTGCTGCTGATTTTCTAATGCTTGTTTCGGGAAAATAAACAAAAAATTTGGCCGCAAACTTTCCCAATCCACCAGTCGAATACTGCTAACGATGGCACTGAATTGCTGCGTGTCACCACTGAATGTCAGCTTATCGCCGATTTTGATTGCCAAACGCTCAGCAAGCCCTTGCTCGATAGAAACCTCGTCCTTCTTTAGCGGCCAGTGACCTTCCACCAAGGTATTAAACGGGGGTAACTCCTCTTTCCATGTCAGGTTCAATTCCCGCTGTACCGTGTTGCTATCCGATTCTCTGGCCTCTGCCCACGCGATAGCTGACTGACCATTAATTTCCGTCAAGCGAGCCAATACCACCGGATAGAATGCCGTAGGTTTAACCTGATACTGAGCCAGCAAATGTTCTACTTGTGGAATTTGCTGTCCAGTCATATTAATCAGAAAATAGTTTGGACTATCTGGTGGCAATTGGTGCTGCCAACGGTCAAGCAAGTCTCCCCGGACCACCAGCAACAAAGCAAATAACATAAATGATAAAGAAAAAGCCGCCAATTGAGCTACTGTTTGAAACGGCTGCCGCAGTAGTCGATTAACCGCCAGACGAAAACTGAGTTGGCGAAGTTTCAAATGACGTAATAACCACAATCCTCCCCAACCAAACACCGCCAGTAATAGCGCAACCATCATCATGCCTGCAAGTAACGCCCATAACATGGGCTTGGTGCCAACTAACAGACTCAGCCCACTAATGACCACCAATACCGCCAACGGCAAGTAATAACGTAACGGCCAGATAGGCGCGATAATATCATTACGCAGCACTCGTGATGGTTGGGTTGCCATTAACTGCTTATACGGACGTATTCCCACCAGTAAGGCGATAACAGATAACGCACCTAACGCCCATATCCACGGCCAGAATCCTGCTACTGGTAAGGTCTTCGGCAACATAGGGGCCAAAATCTGCACGAGCAGATATTCAAACATCAATCCCAGAAGCGTTCCCACCAGCGCCGCCGCAATTAATATCACCAGCCATTGACCAATCACCCATTTACGCAACGCCCAACGCCCCGCACCCAATGTTTTAAGCACAGCAATCAAATCATGGCGGCTACGGCAATAGTGAGTCATTGATACTGCTACCGCGGCGACAGCGAGTAATAATGTCAGTAAAGCCGATAACAACAAGAATTGTTGTGCCCTTTCAATCGTTTTTTCCAGCGCCCCGCTGTCCTGTTTCAAGGTATACCAGCGCTGATCAGCTTTAAGTTGGGGATCAATGAGCTGCTGATACTGATAAACTGCTTCTTTATCACCCGAAAACATATAACGATAAGTCAGGCGGCTACCCGGCTGAATCGCCCCGGTAGATGGCGCATCATCAAGATTGATCAAAATCCTTGGTGCAATCTGAAAGGGATTGAAACCACTGTCCGGTTCCTGAATTAATTCTCCACTCACCTTAAGCGTGGTATCACCCACATCGAGATTATCGCCAACTTTGATTTTCAACAATTCAAGCAAGCGAGGTGCAACCAGCACTGTGCCTTTTTCCGCTTTCAAACCCGGTGGATGGGTTTCCAGTTCACCATATAACGGGTAATGACTGTCTGCGGCTTTTACATTCGCAAGTTGAGGAATGTCCCCAGCATAAGTCATTGTGGTGAAAGAGAGTTGGCGACTTAATTTTAATCCCCGTTTTTTCGCCTGCTGTAGCCATTCTTCATCTACCGGATAAGCAGCACGCAGGACTAAATCACCCGCCAAAAAATCCCGACTCTGGTAATGAACACTTTGATCAATGCGATCACTAATCCTTCCTAAGGCCAGCACACAAGCTACCGCCAAGGTAAGAGATAACCAGACAATCAATAAAGAAGGTGTGCGCCACTCGCGCCAAAACCAACGCCAAATCATCTTTCTTCCCTCAATTTTCCATCAACCAACCGCAAGCAACGTTGACAACGGGCCGCAAGCTGGCTGTCATGAGTGACCAAAATTAATGTTGTGGCATAATCACGATTCAGAGAAAACAGTAAATCAGCAATACGATCACCGGTTTGCCGATCCAGATTACCTGTTGGCTCATCAGCAAACAGAATTTTGGGTTGGCTGCTGAATGCCCGTGCCAATGCCACTCTCTGTTGTTCACCGCCAGAAAGTTGTGCTGGCATATGTTTCAAACGCTTCCCCAATCCCAGTTGTTCAAGCAATTCAACCGCCTGTTTCCTACTACTATTTTCAGACTCACCACGTAATAAGGCAGGAAGCTGGACATTCTCTAATGCGTTTAATGTCGGAATTAACATAAAGGACTGAAAGACAAAACCAACACTTTCAGCCCGGAGTTGCGCCCGCTGCTCTTCATTCATCTGGCTTAAATTATGCCCTAACAGCCGAACCTCACCGTCACTGCCATCATCTAACCCGGCAATAATGCCAAGCAATGTGGATTTACCCGAACCCGACTCTCCCACCAAAGCGATAGTCTGTGCCGACTCGACAACCAACTCAACTCCCTGCAATATAGTGATCTTATGTCCTCCCTGACCAACGTGCTTACTGAGATGCTGAACTTCAAGAATATTCCCCGTTACCATTTACTTTTCCTTTTACTGATGGTGCTATTTAGCGCCAGAGCGACTGCGGCTGATACCCTTCTGATTCTCGGTGATAGCCTTAGTGCCGGTTACCATCTGCCTATTGAGCAGTCATGGCCTGCTTTGATGGAAAAAAAGTGGCAAAAATCCGGCAATAAAATCACGGTCATCAACGGCAGCATCAGCGGCAACACCGCCGCTCAGGGCCTTGAGCGGCTACCTGAATTACTTAAACAACATAAACCCCGTTGGGTACTGATAGAGCTGGGTGCCAACGATGGATTACGCGGTTTTCCTCCACAACACACCGAACAAGATCTACAACAGATCATTACTTTAGTGAAACAAGCCAATATTCAGCCTTTATTGATGCAGATCCGTCTACCACCAAACTATGGGCGCCGTTATACCGAGTCTTTTGCCAAGATTTACCCCAAACTGGCAGAACATAATCAAATTCCCCTGCTCCCGTTTTATATGGAGCAAGTCGCCATTAAACCGGAGTGGGTGCAACAAGATGGGTTACATCCTAATCTGGCAGCCCAACCATTTATCGCCGATTGGATGTCTGACACACTATCAGCACATCTTAATTATTCTTAAGTAGTAAACTATTAGTTTCAACAAATTGATGTCTATAAGCAGGTAAAGTTATGCAAAAGTCAGTTCTTATCACAGGCTGTTCCAGTGGAATTGGTCTGGTGGCGGCCAAAACACTACATCAGCGGGGCTACAGAGTATTAGCAGCCTGCCGGAAACCCGCAGATTTACAGCATATGCGCGAATTAGGACTGGAACCTATCGAATTGGATCTTGATGACAAAATGAGTGTTGAACGTGCCGCCGCCGAGGTCATCAAGCTAACCAATGGCCGTCTTTACGGGCTGTTTAATAATGGCGGCTTTGGTATTTATGGCCCACTCAATACTATCAGTCGTGAACAACTGGAACGGCAATTCTCTACTAATCTATTTGGTACACATCAACTTACCTGCTTATTACTTCCCGCAATGCAACTTCATGGTGAAGGCCGTATTATTCAAACCAGTTCAGTTATGGGACTGATTTCAACCCCAGGCCGTGGTGCTTACTCTGCCAGTAAATATGCCTTGGAAGCATGGTCAGATGCGCTAAGAATGGAATTAGCCGGCACAGGAATTAAAGCCTGTTTGATTGTTCCTGGCCCGATAAAAACACGTTTTTCAGAAAACGTGAATCAAACGCAAAGCGATAAACCTGTCAAAAACCCCAGGATCGCCCGTCACTTTACCCTGACTCCCGAAGCCGTTGTGAATAAACTAATTCATGCTCTGGAAAGTCCGAATCCTAAATTACGTTACCCAGTGACTTGGGTAACCCATGCAGTCGCTATTATGCGCCGGATTTTACCAGGAAGAGTAATGGATAAAATACTGAGCAAACAAAGTGGTACAACTTGAAAGTTAAGAAAATAACCTCAATCTATTTAATCGTACCCTGCGATAACCAAATTTAAGAGACTAATTATATGTTACCGACCTCTATTGGAATTAATGTTAACGAAAGCAACCTCCATCAAATCGTTGAACAGTCTATGACTGTACCTGTTTTATTTTATTTCTGGTCCGAACGTAGCCCCCATTGCCAAGAATTAAGCGTAACACTGGATAAACTGGCCGCAGAATATGCGGATCAATTCATATTGGCAAAAGTGGATTGCGATAAAGAGCAAATGGTCGCCGCACAATTTGGTTTACGCGCCATTCCTACGGTTTATATTATGCAACAAGGTCAACCCGTAGATGGTTTTCAGGGGCCACAACCTGAAAACGTTATCAGAGAGATGCTGACTCGCGTATTACCGAAGCCGGAAGAGTTGAAAGCCGCTCAGGCGGAAGAACTTATCGCCGAAGGAAAACATCAGGAAGCACTACCGTTATTGAAAGAAGCCTGGCAATTAGCGCCCAAAAACAGTGCAATTGCACTTATGTTGACCAAAGTGCAAATTATGCTCAATAATATAGAGGAAGCCCAGGAAATTCTGAATCTTATTCCATTACAGGATCAAGATACTCATTATCACAGTTTACTGGCTCAAATTGAGTTACAAAAGCAAGCGGCGGATACACCAGAGATCCAACAATTGCAGCAAGAATTCGCCATTCAACCGGAGAATGCCGAGCTAGCTGTTAAGCTCGCGCTGAAACTGCACGAAGTCAGCCGTAATGAAGAAGCTCTGGAATTATTACTCAGCTTCCTAAAAAAGGACCTTTCTGCTGCCAACGGGGCGGTACGGAAAACAATGATGGATATTATGTCTGCAATGGGGACCGGTAATACCTTGGCTTCGAAATACCGTCGCCAAGTTTACTCACTGCTTTACTGATTTATTTAATTGTAAGGAATTGCTATGGATTTATTCGCTTTTGGTGCCGTACCCATTCTGATATTTATTGCGGTGGTTATTGTCTTTACTTGCGTAAAAACCGTGCCACAAGGCTATCAATGGACGGTAGAACGTTTCGGCCGTTATACCCGAACTTTATTACCGGGTTTGCATATTATCGTCCCTTTTATCGATCGCATTGGCCGTAAAATTAACATGATGGAACAAGTGTTGGATATTCCTTCACAAGAAGTGATTTCCCGCGATAACGCCAATGTTACTATTGATGCGGTCTGCTTTATTCAGGTTGTCGATCCTGTTCGAGCTGCTTATGAAGTCAGCAACCTTGAACTATCCATTATCAATCTGACGATGACCAACTTCCGTACCGTTTTGGGTTCAATGGAGCTGGATGAAATGCTGTCACAGCGTGATTCCATCAACAGCCGCCTATTACATATTGTTGATGAAGCCACTAACCCATGGGGGGTGAAAATTACCCGTATTGAAATCCGTGATGTGCGTCCACCAAAAGAGTTGATCTCTGCCATGAACGCCCAGATGAAAGCAGAACGTACAAAACGTGCTGATATTCTGGAAGCAGAAGGTATCCGTCAGGCGGCTATTCTGAAAGCAGAAGGAGAAAAACAGTCTCAAATTCTGAAAGCAGAAGGGGAACGTCAATCGGCATTTCTCCAGGCAGAAGCACGTGAACGTGCCGCCGAAGCGGAAGCTCGCGCAACTAAAATGGTGTCCGATGCGATCGCTGACGGTAACATGCAGGCAATTAACTACTTTGTTGCCCAGAAATATACGGATGCCCTGACCAGTATTGGCGCTTCCGGTAACAGCAAAGTCATTATGATGCCTCTGGAAGCGAGCAACCTAATGGGTGCGATTGGCGGTATTACTGAATTGATTGGCGAAAGCAAAAAAGGTAAATAACCATGATTGCACAGATTGCGGCGCAAACTCCTTGGCTCTGGTTCTCTTTCGGCGGCTTACTGTTAATTGCAGAGCTTCTGGGAACTGGCGGCTATCTGTTATGGACGGGCATAGCCGCTATCGTTGTTGCGTTTGTCACCTGGCTGCTACCAGGAATAGATTGGGAATGGCAAGGCATTTTGTTTGCCACTCTGACGCTGCTTTCTGCAATGCTATGGCGCTACTGGTTACGTCGCCGCCCATCAAAAGGCGGCGATACCCTGAACCAGAAAGAGCACCAGCTCATCGGTATCCGAGCCAAACTGACTACCGATACTGAAAATGGTTACAGCCGGGTCAAACTAGCTGATGGAAGCTGGCGAGTTCACTGTAATAGTGAACTACCAGCCCACACCGAAGTAGAAGTGATCGCTGTTGATGGCATTACCCTGAAAGTAAAACCGGTCAGTTCTCAGTGATGAGAGCAACAACCCGATAAGTGATCTATGATGGGGCATGCAGCCCCGTCATCTCCAGGGCACTCTTCCGCTAAGGATAACAATTTACTTCTCATTTTCTGCAACTCTTCAATCGCCTTTTCTATTTCAGCCACTTTATGCAATGTTGCCACTTTTACATCAGCACTATGACGATTGGGGTTGCGAAATAACACTAAAAACTCACGGCATTCATCAAGCGTAAAACCGACCTGTTTTGCCTGACGTAACAGTGTTAATTCATCAATATGTTTCTGCTGATAATAACGGTAGCCGTTATCCCCCCTTTCCGGCGGTGTAATCAGATCCTTTTCTTCATAAAACCGGATAGCTTTGCTGGTAAGACCGGTTTTTTGGGCAATCTCACTAATGTTCATTTTTTCCCCTTGACCTTACCCTTGAGGGAAGGTTTAACCTCCCCAACAAGTCAGAAACTCACTTGAACTGTGTAGATATTCATCACCAATTATCACACAGGTATGAAGAATAATTACATCACTATGTGTTAGGAGTTTTTTATGTCATACACAACTATTTTAACCTTGCAGGGACTCTCCTGTATGCACTGTGTTAACAGTGTGAAAAAGGCACTAGCAAATCGTACAGATGTGGAACAGGCGGATATTACAATTGATTATGCCAAAATCATCGGTAAAGCCTCTACTGAATCATTAATCGAAACCATTCAAGCAGCCGGTTACGATGCGATGATTGCCAGCCAACCCGATGTTGAACTGACACTCTCTGGACTGAGTTGCATGCATTGTGCAGGTACGACACGTAAAGCGCTGGAGGCCGTAGATGGTGTTATCGCCGCAGAGGTGAATACCGAAAAAGCTAAAGTTTACGGTAAAGCCGATGCGGATACCTTGATTGCCGCTGTTGAGCGGGCGGGTTACCATGCAAAACTCGCTTCTGGTCAAAACTCCCCAAAATCTGAGCCGCTGACATTACCTGCTTCAAACAGACCGGAACCTTTGGCAGCGGCAACCTCCTCTGTTCCGGTCGAAAAAGCTGACGTATCCGTTGTGAGTGACAGCAATGAGAGCATCCAGTTGCTGTTGGATGGCATGACTTGCGCCAGTTGCGTGAATAAAGTTCAGAAAGCATTACAAGGTGTTGACGGCGTGGAAAATGCCAGAGTGAATCTTGCTGAACGCAGCGCTTTAATTACTGGCAGTGCCTCACCAGAGGCACTGATTAAAGCAGTAGAAAAAGCCGGGTATGACGCAGAACTGATTCAGGACGAAACTAAGCGGCGTGAACGCCAGCAACAAGTTTCTGACGCTAATATGCGCCGTTTTCGTTGGCAGTCAGCATTAGCCTTAGTCGTCGGTATTCCCGTAATGGTATGGGGCATGATGGGCGATAATATGATGCTCACACCTGAAAACCATCATATCTGGCTGACTATTGGCGTTATCACGCTTGCCGTGATGATTTTTGCCGGTGGTCACTTCTATCGTAATGCGTGGCAAAGCCTGAAAAACGGCAGTGCGACAATGGACACATTAGTGGCATTGGGAACGGGTGCAGCCTGGCTTTACTCCATCAGTGTCAACCTATGGCCAGATATTTTTCCACCACAAGCCCGTCATCTCTATTATGAAGCCAGCGCGATGATTATTGGTCTGATAAACCTGGGGCATGCTCTGGAACAGCGTGCCCGTCAGCGTTCTTCAAAAGCACTGGAGCGTCTGCTGGATCTGACACCACCGACTGCCCGTGTGGTGACAGAAGATGGCGAAAAAGAGATACCGCTGGCTGATGTCAAACCCGGCATGACGTTACGTCTGACAACCGGTGATCGTGTTCCCGTTGATGGTGAAATCATTCAAGGTGAGGTTTGGATAGATGAGGCAATGCTCACCGGTGAGCCGATTCCACAGCAAAAAATCAAAGGCGATAACATTCATGCCGGTACGACGGTGCAAGACGGTACAGTGCTGTTTACTGCCGCCGTGGTTGGCAGCCAGACAACATTAGCTCGAATTATTAAACTGGTCCGTCAGGCACAAAGTAGTAAGCCCGAAATCGGTCAGTTAGCAGATAAAATTTCCGCCGTATTTGTTCCTGTTGTTGTCGCCATTGCCCTGATTGCCGGCGCTATTTGGTATTTCGTTGGGCCAGCACCACAGATTATGTATTCATTGGTCATTATTACCACTGTGTTGATTATTGCCTGTCCCTGTGCCCTTGGGTTGGCAACCCCTATGTCAATTATCTCTGGTGTCGGCCGGGCAGCAGAATTCGGGGTACTGGTGCGAGACGCGGATGCGCTGCAACAAGCCAGCACCTTGGATACCCTTGTTTTCGATAAAACTGGTACGCTGACAGAGGGTATGCCTCAAGTGACTGATATCCATACTTTTAATGGGTACAGTGAACAAGAAGTATTGCGGTGGGCTGGCGCACTGGAACAAGGTTCTAACCACCCATTAGCCAAAGCCATTCTTGCCAAAACCAAAGGGCTGACGTTGCCGCAAGTTGAACAATTCCGCACTCTGGCTGGACTCGGTATCAGCGGTGAAGTGAATGGCACAACCTTGTTGCTAGGTAATCAAGCTTGGCTAGAGCAAAATCAAATTGATACGCAAGAATTAAAATCGTTGATTGCTCAACAGGCAGAACAAGGCATCACACCGGTTCTTCTGGCAGCAGGAGGTCAAGCGGCGGCAGTGCTATCTATTCGCGATCCACTGCGTGAAGATACTATGACTGCATTGCAGCGATTACATCACCAAGGCTACCGTTTAGTGATGTTAACCGGTGATAACCCAGTGACTGCCAACGCGATTGCCAAAGAAGCGGGTATTGATCAAGTGATCGCAGGTGTATTGCCTGACGGCAAAGCTGAGGCGATTAAGAAACTACAAGCAGCAGGTCGTAAAGTTGCTATGGTGGGGGATGGTATTAATGATGCTCCAGCCCTAGCGCAAGCTGATGTGGGCATTGCAATGGGTGGTGGTAGTGATATCGCCATTGAAACCGCCGCAATAACGCTGATGCGCCATAGTTTACATGGCGTGGCTGATGCGGTTGAGCTATCCAAAGGCACTCTGCGCAATATGAAACAGAACCTATTAGGCGCATTTATCTACAACACATTGGGGATTCCGATCGCCGCTGGTGTGCTCTATCCCTTTACTGGAACCCTGTTAGATCCGGTAGTCGCAGGTGCGGCAATGGCGCTCTCTTCAATTACGGTAGTGAGTAATGCTAATCGATTACTGAGGTTTAAGCCTAAGTTCTGAATCACTAAAGAAATAAGTCTGCTTTAATGATGTTGGGGTGAATCGTAAAAATGCATATCCATGATCGCATTTTACACTTCTACCCCAGCACTTTTTCATATAGCAATGTCCATCCACGTTACTGCATCAAATCATCACATCTCCGACAATGTTTTCATTCAGATCGATAACGTGCCCCGTATTGTGCTGCATAGCCTCGTCCAATTCCTTAGGTAAATCACTCACATGGTACCCGACCTGAATGTCGGCAGACAGCAAGTCAAGGAATGCCCCAATTAACTGGTCTTCGTATTCAACGCTTACATTAGTCACAACAACCTCACCATTACGCAACTCAAATACCAATGTGCTACCGGTATCAACACTCAATACCTGACGGATGAACCAAGGTAACGTGATCTGACCTTTAGGAATCAATGTTACCAGCTCATAAATATCTGACATAACAAACCCCTAGTTACCATTTTCAAAGAACTAGAAAAGTAAATACAGCGGCCAAATAAAATCTCCTTGTATACTGAATAGTAGTAAAAGAACATTCAATAGAAATGGATAGAGATACAGTTGTAATATTAACCTGAAAAAATAGTTAGCCTAAAGAATAAATGCTAAACCGGAGCTCAAATGGGACGACTGATTAAACACCTTACCAATATATTAGGAATCAATGCCCTCCACCGTTATCCCTATCCTGCTCACGATATTACACTGGCAGGTGATAGACATTTGCATCTGGTAGGCAGTATTCATATGGGTACGAAAAATATGTTCCCACTTTCAGAAATATTGATAGAACAGCTTAATCAATCCGATACATTAATCGTGGAAGCAGATATTACTCAGGCAGACTCCCCATTTCATGATGAGTTTCAATCATATCACCGTATCGAACAACGTTTATCTTCTGAGATGTATCAGAACTTTCAGGACTGTTGCAATGAAATCCAACAGCAAGAAGAATTCCTCAATCTATTGCCCTCATGGCAAATCGCTTTAATTTTACAAGCTGGACAAGCACAAAACCTTGGATTACATCCCCAATACGGTATCGATTATCAGCTACTAAATGCAGCCAAAGCTCTAGGAAAAACGATTATTGAACTAGAAGGTACTGAATCACAAATTAATTTACTTAATCAAATTCCCAATAACGGCCTGCCACTATTAGAAGATACATTAACCCATTGGCACGCAAATGCCCGTGCTTTACAAACCATGATCAGTTGGTGGATGGACTATCAACCTAAACAGCAAGAACATGCTCTACCAACAACTTTCAGTAAAGAGATATACCAACTATTGATGACTGAACGTAATAAACAATGGAATAAACATTTACGGGGATTACCTGCCGGTCGATACCTCGTTGCGGTTGGTGTTTTGCATCTGTATGGTGAAGGAAATTTGCCCAAGATGCTGGCAGAAAAACAGCATTAAAAAAAGGCCAATATTACCTACATTGCTATAATAATATTGGCCAATCATATGAGGAATAATCTGTCATTTTCGTTGTTCTTATTAAGTACGGGATATTACCTGTTTGTATACAAGCAACAGAGCCATAGTCAGATTATCAATTCCATCGTTCCATTTCATCCGTTATCCTTAATTATAAAATTACCCTATGTAATGAAATTATGACACCTGCGATCATTTTGTTAGAAAAACAGAAAGTTAGCTTCGCTCTTCATGCCTATGAGCACGACACAAATGAACATAATTTTGGTGATGAAGCAGTGAGGAAATTAAGACTCCATGCCAGGCAAGTATTCAAGACCTTACTGGTTGCACTTAATGGTGAGGCTAAAAATTTGGTGGTAGCCGTCACCCCCGTTTCAAGTGAGCTGGACTTAAAAAAGGTCGCCAAAGTTTTTAAAGTCAAAAAAGCAGAAATGGCTGATCCCCAAATCGCCCAGAAAGTAACAGGGTATCTCGTCGGCGGGATCAGTCCGCTAGGACAGAAAAAACACTTGCCAACGGTTATTGATAACCAAGCGCAACAGTTCTCAACTATATTTGTCTCTGGTGGTAAACGAGGGTTAGATATTGAATTGGCGTCGGCTGATCTCTGTAGGTTGGTGAAAGGCAACTTTGCTGATATTGCAAAAACTTAAATTATTACCCAAAAAGGGCTGCTAAAATTGCAGCCCTTTCGATTTATCATTCTGTCAGGGATTATTGATAAATAATTTCACTCTTTGGCTCATAATCAGCCGCTTTCAGTGGTGAATGCTTCTCGATATAGTCTTTCAAAACTTCTGCATCAACAAAACCGGTGTTGACATAGGTTGGATAATTATCAACACGTGGATAGCCATCACCACCAATAGCATTAAAGTCAAGCATTGCCATGCGGTAAGTTTTATGCGGATCTAATGGATTTCCACCGATTTTTACCTCTTTAACACTTTTACCATCAGCAATCAGGCTAACATTCACAAACTGTGCATAAGCACCAGAGTCAACTTTCATATTAGCAATCGCCGCCAGATATTGTTTGACTTCATTGCCTTTCATATCAACGTAAACCAATGTGTTGGCAAATGGATGCACTTTCAACACATCTTTATAAGTGATATCACCTGATTCAATCGAATCGCGAATACCACCACCACTCATAATCGCAAAATCAGCGTCCGCGCGTTCCATCATGGCAGAAAGAACAACATGAGCCATATTAGTCTGAACAAAACGAACTTTGCTGCGATCCCCTTCCAATTTACCCTCAACAGACCCCACTTTTACACCAAGCTGTTTATCACCTTTATCTTGATAAGGCATCAGCAACTTTAACATATCCGGGTTTTGTGCAATTTCATGAGTGTAGTAAGTACGTTCAGTAGAACCATCTTCCTTCTGCACTTTCTTTTTGAGGTTAATAGGGATCAACTGATAGTGAGTCAACTTCAATTCACCATTACAGAACTGGAAGTCAGCACGACCAACATATTTACCCCACTCATGAGCCTGAACAATCCAGGTACCGTTCTGACGATCTGGCGAACATGGGGTTCCTGGCACATAATCAATCTGCTTATAATTTTTATTTTCCGCGGACATACAGACCGGATCTTGTGAATGGCCACCGACAATCATATCCAGATAGCCCGCAGGCAAACTGCGAGCCATTTCAACATCACCCGGCGCATTAGAACCATGATTACCGTTGTCATAGTGCCCCATATGGGTTGCGGCAATAATCACATCTGGCTTTTCATCTCTCTTTAATTCTTCAACAACCATTTTGGCTTCTGTCGCAGGAAGACGAAATTCAACATCAGGAAAATTAGCCGGGTTACCGATTTTCGCCGTATCATCAGTCGTCAGGCCAATAACTGCAATTTTTACACCCTGCTTATCGAAAATGGTATAAGGCTTGAACAAACGTTTGCCGGTGCTTGTCTGGTAAATATTGGCAGCCAGAAATGGAAAAGTTGCCCATTTTTCCTGTTGACGCAGTATTGACAGAGGATTATCAAACTCATGGTTACCCAACGCCATTGCATCATAGCCCACCAAATTCATACCTTTAAAATCAGGCTCGGCATTTTGCAAATCAGATTCTGGTACACCGGTATTTATATCTCCGCCGGAAAGCAGTAACACACTCCCCCCTTTTTTCACGACCTCTTGACGGATTTCATCAACTACCGTTTTTTGCGCGGCTAAGCCATACTCACCATAATCGTTATGCCAAAAATGACCATGATGGTCATTGGTGTGCAAAATGGTAATGTCATAGGTTTTGTCTTTCTCCCATGCATTTGCGATTGCTGGAAGTAGTGCTATAGATACAACCAAAGCACAAGCTGAGGTCTTGAACGAGAGTTTCATGGTATATCTCCATGTTTTTTTAGTGAATTGCCATGCAAAAACAGCTTTTAAAGCTAACAAGGCGGGATAAATTGATCATTTCTTGAGACAGGTTATGTATGTTATGCAGTTATTAGATATTTATACCCGTCATCTTTCAAGTTGCCTCTTTGTTGGCTGCACTCGCTCACCCCGGTCACATAGTTTGCTATGCTCCCGGGGATTCACTCCCTTGCCGCCGCGATGCATCTTGAAATCCATAGGGTATAGAACATGTTTTATTTCGTCTTCGCGAGTGTACTATAAAACTATATCCAAGATAGTAAAAAATCAACTCTCTGCCTAATATGTATTAAAATTCAACGAATAACCAATATACTGACTATTGATTAAGACAGGTTGGCAGCAAATATGAGCGAACAAAGTAATACCACCATAGTTCCATCTCACCCCAAAAAAACCAGGAATACCGTTTTTACTATTCTTGGGGCAATCAGTGTTTCACACTTATTGAACGATATGATCCAATCGCTGATTCTGGCGATTTATCCTTTACTACAATTAGAATTTAACCTAAGTTTTGTGCAAATCGGTATGATTACCCTGACCTATCAGATTACCGCCTCTTTATTACAACCACTGGTAGGTCTCTATACTGATAAACATCCACAGCCTTATTCATTACCTGTTGGAATGAGTTTCACCTTATCCGGTCTATTACTGCTGGCCTACGCCAACAATTTCCCGTTAATTCTATTAGCATCGGCATTAATCGGAACAGGTTCTTCAGTATTTCACCCGGAATCGTCGCGCGTAGCGCGTATGGCATCCGGTGGTCGCCACGGATTAGCTCAATCTCTTTTTCAAGTCGGCGGTAATTTTGGCAGCTCCCTTGGGCCTTTGCTAGCCGCTCTGTTTATTGCTCCCTATGGCAGAGGCAACGTTGGCTGGTTCTCTCTAGCCGCATTACTGGGTATCATTGTGCTGTTACAGATCAGTAAATGGTATAACGTTCAGAATTATATCAAGAAAAATCAAGCCAAAACTGGCCCAGCCATTAAAGTTTTATCAAGAAAAACCGTGATAGGTTCCTTGGTTATTTTGCTCATCTTAATATTTTCCAAATATTTTTATCTCACCAGTATCAGTAGCTATTATACTTTTTACTTAATACACAAATTTGGCATTTCCGTACAAAGCGCCCAGTTTCATCTGTTTATTTTTTTATTCGCAGTTGCAGCAGGAACCATTATTGGTGGACCGCTTGGTGACAGGATCGGCAGAAAGTATGTTATCTGGATATCTATCCTTGGAGTTGCACCTTTTACATTAGCTCTGCCTTACGCTTCTCTGTACTGGACAAGTATTCTATCAGTGATTATTGGTGTGGTTCTGGCATCTGCATTCTCTGCGATCCTGGTATACGCTCAGGAACTTATTCCAGGTAAAACCGGGATGGTATCCGGCCTGTTTTTCGGGCTGGCTTTTGGTATGGGAGGTATTGGCGCAGCGGTACTTGGTGATATTGCGGACAGAACAAGTATTGAACTGGTTTATCAGATTTGTGCTTTTCTGCCGTTACTTGGCATATTTACCGCTTTATTACCTAATATAGAAGATAAGAACTAGGAAAAGCACCATACAACCCCACATAAAATTTACTTTTTATGTGGGAATAGTGCTTATTTACCTCATAAATATTCAAATAGAGCAACACAAATACCTGTTACGGGTAATTTAATCCTTTCAATCCATATTTTTTGATGTTTTATTCATTTTTTTAGCGAATTTACCTCGAATTATCTATAAAATACAGTTACACCTACCTCTTCACTATGCTATTTACTAGCCTCAGCAAGAAGGAGTCTTAATGGAGCACTCGACACCACTTATCACCACTCTCGTTGGCGGGTTCTTTATCGCTTATCTGCTTGGTATGCTGGCACAACGCCTGAAAATCTCACCGCTGGTTGGTTACCTTACTGCGGGAGTCCTCGCTGGTCCTTTCACTCCTGGTTTTGTCGCTGATGCATCACTGGCCCCCGAACTGGCAGAAATTGGTGTCATCTTATTGATGTTTGGTGTTGGACTGCATTTTTCACTTAAAGATCTGCTAGCCGTAAAATCCATTGCTATCCCCGGCGCTATTGCGCAAATACTGGTCGCGACACTACTCGGAGTAGGGCTATCAGCAATACTAGGTTGGGAATTATTTAGCGGCATCGTCTTTGGTCTCTGTCTATCAACCGCCAGTACCGTTGTTCTGTTACGAGCGCTAGAAGAGCGCCAACTCATCGATAGCCAACGAGGTCAAATAGCTATCGGCTGGCTGATTGTCGAAGATCTGGCGATGGTGCTGACTCTGGTATTACTGCCCGCGGCTGCCGGTATTCTTGGTAATAAGGAAGCCAATATCGGGCAGCTAATTATGGAACTTGCCATGACAGTCGGCAAAGTTATCGCTTTTATCTTGCTGATGATTGTTGTTGGCCGCCGTCTAATCCCGTGGGTATTGGCAAAAACCGCGAGTACCGGCTCCAGGGAGCTATTTACCCTTGCCGTACTGGTTATCGCCTTGGGTATCGCTTACGGTGCCGTTGCTCTGTTTGATGCCTCATTCGCACTAGGGGCGTTCTTCGCCGGTATGGTATTAAACGAATCAGAACTAAGCCACCGTGCCGCCCAAGATACGCTGCCACTCAGAGATGCTTTCGCCGTATTGTTCTTCGTTTCTGTTGGTATGCTGTTCGACCCAATGGTCCTCATTCAACAACCACTATCGATACTGGCAACGTTGGCAATCATTATTATTGGTAAGTCCGCCGCTGCAATGTTACTCGTTAAGATGTTCGGCCACTCACGCCGGACCGCATTGACGATTTCAGTCAGTCTGGCACAAATCGGTGAATTTGCCTTTATTCTAGCCGGTCTTGGGGTTGCACTCGGCCTGCTTGATGGAAATGCCCGTAACCTTGTTCTGGCTGGCGCGATTGTTTCTATCATGCTAAACCCAGTTCTATTTAGTCTGTTAGATCGCTATCTGGAAAAAACAGAAACCATTGAGGAGCAGTTACTGGAAGAAACGTTGGAAGAAGAGACGCAGATTCCTGTCGATATCTGCGGCCACACTATTGTTGTCGGCTACGGGCGGGTCGGCAGCTTGCTATGCCAACGCTTGCAGGAAAAAGAGATCCCTCTGGTTGTTATTGAGAACACCCGAGCCAAATTTGAGGAACTCGGTGAACAAGGTATTAGTGCAGTCATGGGTAACGCTGCCAGCAAAGATATTATGTCACTGGCTCGCTTGGATTGCGCCTGCTCCCTCCTACTGACTATTCCTAATGGCTATGAAGCCGGTGAGATTGTCGCCTGTGCAAGAGAAGCACGCCCGGATATTAATATTATCGTCCGAGCCGACTATGACGATGAAGTTACCTATATCACAGAGCGTGGAGCTAGCCACGTCATTATTGGTGAGCATGAAATTGCTAAAACAATGGCAACTGTATTCGCCAACAGTGAGCAAAGCTATTCGATTGAACCCCCTCCAGCATCGCCTTTTTCACCATCACTTTGAGGAAAGCGACTGCTGATGAATCATTCTCTAGTCCCTACCAAGTAAGGATCATGAGCCGTTTTTATCACTTAAGTATCGGTGATAAGAACGGCTCAGAGGGGACAAAATGTTCAGTTGAAGTATCGCTTTACTCAATTCTGTACAACAAAAATCAATCGGATTATCAATTAATCCTTAGCCCATTCAAGACAAGATTCAGCAACCTATTGAGGTAAATATTTTTTTATTAATAGGAAGGGTAAATACCATACATTGAATTTTTAGCGTTACTTAACATGATCATGGTATTTACCCAACTACAACAAGGAAACTCTATACAATCCAAGCTACCCTCAACCACGATTAGCTTAATGAGACTATTAATGAAAAAGCCAATCAGTCGGGAGGGCGCAATATCAAACATTCGATTACGTCAAAGATATAAAACACCTTTCATTGACGTGTAAAACATTGAAACAGAGAAAACACATAACACTAAAGAAGCAAGACGATAAAACAAATCGGGTTTTAAAATTCCTTTTCCCAACTTTCCTACATATAGTATTTTCCCAACCCCCACCCAAATCAAGGAAATGGGTAATAGTGCACAAACAAAAACCGTCATGCATGGAATGTATTCTGACCACAAAGTAAATGCAGTAAGAGGAAATATATATGTAGCAAACACAAAAGCCTTAGGATTCAGCAATGTGGCAAATAATACCGTGATAAAATGGATTTTTGCTACGTTCTTGTCTAATGAGAAATGCCAAACTTTAAAAGCCAGATAAGCAATGTATGTCGAAGCACACATCTTTAAGATGACCAGTGACCATACGAAAACATGAGAGACTGTAGATAAAAATAACCCCCACAAACTAATTGCTGTTATATAACCCAATGCCTCAGCTAATATCAGCCTGAGTGTACTAATAAAACCATGTGAATATCCAGATGATACTAAAAGAGTATTTGTTGGTCCCGGCATAATTAAGACCATACTCACCATACTGGCAATTCTTATATAATCGTAGTAACTATTCATAGTATCCTCAGCGGCTGTTATACATAATAATTAATTATTTGAAATATAATAGGAAATTTTTAATAAAAAATTTCATCATGCTCCTTCCTCTCTTTAAATTAACAATAATAAGTTACGGTCATTAAATACCATTACTTTCACTTAATAGCTATTAGCTTCATCTTTTCTTCAAATGTTAATAATCTCAATAACTCCAATTCAATAATAAAAGATACATAAAACCTGTCCTAATATAGGCCACAAATTCAAATAATTACAGAAAACAAAAACTATTTCGCTAAATGATCCTTCTAAGTTATCAATCATAGCTAAAACTTCGCTATCGGAATTAGTATCAAAAAATACTAATCCACATATCAATACTATACAAAAATATGAAACTCCGTATCAGCCCAATGGCTATTTCTAGAATATAGCAGCCCCAATCCATATATAACTAATATCATTTCAATATATAAAGAATATCATTTCAGTATATTACTAATAAAGGAGTATTCTCTAGCCAATCATCTTGATTATAATTAGTAAAATCAACAATTGAAAAATCAGTTCCAAGATTTTTAAAAATTGTGATTTTAGTCCAAATTCTTCCTTTAGCTAATCCCTATTATAATAAATAGAAAAATTAGGTAAATAATCAAATCAGTATGAATCGGATGGGTGATTTTAGCGGTATCTATACCCGTTATCTTTCAAGTTGCTTCTTTGTTGGCTGCACTCACTCACCCCGGTCACATCGTTATCTATGCTCCCGGGGATTCGTTCCCTTGCCGTCGCGAGGCATCTTGAAATCCATAGGGTATAGCTATATTATAAATGTGCCGATACGCGAAATTTTTATATAAAAAACAACAACATAAGTTAAATATAAAAAATAAATAGAAAATTTTATTTGCATATTATTGCTATCTGAGTGATATAAATATTCTATTCTAGGACATTTTTGAATATTATTTCAATTTATTTAAACAGATATATAAATATACTTTTCATTTTATAAATTAGACGAAAAATCATTGCTATTAATAAAATAAACTCTAACTATCATTTACAATCTTAATAAATGATTTTATAGCTAAATTTCGGCACCTTATTAATTTATACGGTGCCGAAATTTTAAAATTACCGTTCCCAGTAAGATTCTTCCAAACTATCTTCTTTTTCGGGTAAACCACGGCTTAATCGTGGGGAATGCTGACTCAATACCTGATAGCTAACTCTGTTGGCATATTTACATACCTGAGCAAGCGATGAATATGTTAGATAAGTACGCATATGTTTACTGGAATTAGGCACATTCATTCTGTGGTGATTGTTGGCCGTTATATCATGCAGCAAAGCAGATAAAGCACCATCACCTGCCCCATTAGTATTCATGATTTTTTCTGGTCCCCCCATATAAGGCTCAATATGGGAATAAACTTTCATCGGGATTTGGCAATCAGATTTACGCATAGCACGGCTGAACTCATAACGGTTAAATTCAGCAATAGCACCCGGTAACAATGGATGGGTTGTCTGACGCATATAATCTTTTTCCGTATAACCTGCCATATATAATCCAGCCGGACCTGCGGTACACAAAACTAAATCGACCCAATCTAGTGCCACATCCGAAGCCAATAGTGGATCACTGAAACCCGTAAGCTCATAAGCTTCATCTTCATTCATTGCCAGAACAGAAATATTCTCAACCAGAAAATCACGCCACCATTGTGGATCATCAGCAATAACATATTTCGTCCCTAGCGTCAGAACCACAGGTACACTATGCTTTTTCGCATATTCGATAGCTTTCATGGTTGCTTCTGGCATTGGTTCTCCCGGTTTACAACGAATCAAGTAAGCAGTTAATACCAAAGCAGAAGCTTCAGCAATAATCTTCTCAGGAATACTTTCCGGTTTAAGTTGATTCATTTGCCCAGGACTAATGGCAAAAGTCCGCTCACCATTTTCCGTTACTAACGTAAAACAGCGACCAATTGCCCCATTCACTCCCTGTAAATAGTTCAGATCAGTACGGCTAGACGTGTTACATAAGTAGCGGTAAGCATAACTGCCAATCTGAATATTACTACACATAGTGCCCAGTAAGACGGAACGATCATCGGCAAGAACTGAGTAATTATGTAAAGTATTACCAATAGTGCCACCAGCAAATTCGTGGCTAATAAGATTATTATCAGTAAGTTCTTTATACAGGGTTTCAGCTACATCATCTTCAATAACTAATGAATGCCCCTGGCTGAGGTTATAGCGCTGGATAAAATCTTCATCTACTTTCGCCTCAATATCCACTAATGTCTGATCGATACCAACGATATAAGCTCGGTTATTCTCACCATCCATCATCTCTTTAATTGGCTGGAGTAAAGGATCACGCAGACTGACGGGAAAATAGTGTTTTGATTTACGTTTACCAGGGAATTTCATTTTTGATTGATGCTATAACGCCAAAAGGTGCAGCATATTAGCACAATAAAAACGGACAGGCAGCAAATGTCACTACGACATTTACTGCCAAGGAAAACTTAAGCCGCTTGCTGACGACTACGTACCATATGACGAATTAGAACAGACACCACAGCCAAGATCAGCCCAAGGAAAGCACTGCCTATTAAGATAAGTAGACGCTTCGGTGAATCTTTCGCTGTCGGCTCATAAGGAGCCTGCATATATCTAAATGGTTGGAAGTTAACTTTATCTACTTTAAGTGCTTTCAGCTCTTTTATATAGAACAAACGGTTACGTAAGTCAGCATCAATCAAAGTGGGATCTTTTATCTCCTCTGTAATCTGCAACTTACGTTGTAATGCATCAGCCCCCAAAGCAATGGAATAATCTGGATCGTCTTTGATCATTGCCCCTTCACTGGAAATAGGCTTTTTAATTCCTGCCGAATTAGCGATAGATAATGCATGTTTCAATCGCTCAACATTAGCTTCCTGTATATTATTCACACGGTTTAAATCAACGCTATACAAACCTTCAGAGTAATTAAGCTTTTGTTTTACCATATCACTTAATTCACTCTTCACCTGTTCATGGACAACAGACGACACATAGTCAATATAGCCATTTAACAGATTATATGCATCTTCTGCGGTTCCAGCACTGAAAGTCAATTTAGTTTCACCATTTTCATCATCTTTTTCCGCTTTTGAAGAAGATGAAATATTATCATTCACAATCTTTTCAATAAGTTTTCTTTTTACAAGTGGTGAATGATCACCTGATTCAGCCACCAGATTTTTAAAATATTCTGTATTAACCAGATATTCTTCACGCAAAACCCGTGAATTAAAATTATTTAAAAAATTATTATACAGTGATGATGAAGTTACTGATGGTTGTAGATTTAAAACCTCTAACTTAGTCAGGATATCTTTAAGTGGTTGTATTTCTTCAAGTTGAGGCTTAACAATAGAAGCCGAACTGCTCCACTTTTGTGGCATCAAAGATGCTGCTACAAAGCCAATAACAGCAAAAAGGATGGTAACAGTAATAATCAATAACTTTGATTGAAATAAAACAGAGAATAACTCAAACAAATCAATTTCATCATCTTGTTTTGAATTGTAATAATTAAAATATTCTTCACTGAAATTAGTGCCTTTAATCGGTTTATTACTCATTATTTATATCCAAATCCAAATATGCTGTTACTAATTGATATACAAAACATCATCCCACTGAGCGAGCCTATAGGTTAATTCCCATTTACTCTGAAACAAGTATGGCAGTTCCACTAGGCTAGCATCCGTGTAGCAATATACCTTAAAAAGCCAATGAACCCTAATGATAGATTAATCCTATCACTATTCATCCCTATTTCTGACAAACCCGTTGACCAACTCTTCAAGTAGTAAAATATGACTAGCATTGTCGTTAAGCGCCGGAATATATTCAAATTTTTCCCCACCAGCATTAAGAAACATCTCTTTATTTAGCTGTTTTATCTCTTCCAGCGTTTCCAGACAATCAGACGAAAAACCAGGGCAAAGTACCTGAATATGTTTTATTCCCTGATTAGGTAGCGTTTTCATCGTTTGATCTACGTATGGTGTCAGCCATTGCTCACGGCCAAAACGTGATTGATAAGCCATCATTACCTGCTCTGTCGGATAATTAATTGCTTGCTTTAGCAATCGTGTTGTTAACTTACACTGCTCAGCATAAATATCACCCGTATCAACAAAACGCTGCGGAATGCCATGATAGGAAAGCAATAATCTGTCTGGTTGACCATGCTTATCGAAACTCTGCTCAATAGTTTCTTTCAGTGCAGAAATATAAGCCGGATGATCAGCATAACTACGAATAAAGTGCATCCCAGGAATAGTGCGGTATTTTTGCAATACCAGACTGACACCATCAAATACAGCCGCAGATGAGGAACCAGAATATTGGGGATAAAGTGGTAAAACAATCAGCTGCTCAACATTCTGCTTAAGTAAGTTGTCAATCGCTTGTTCAAGAGATGGAGAACCGTAATTCATTCCCAGTTCAACAGGGATGCCAGCAAGTCTTTCTGCCAGTAATTTCTGTTGCCGACGGCCATATACTAACAGAGGAGAACCTTCATCAGTCCAAATTTTCTGGTATAACTTTGCTACACGTGAAGAGCGGAAAGGCAAAACAAAACCATATAATATTGGCTTCCAGATAAATCGAGATAAATCTATGACTCTTTTATCGCTAAGAAACTCAGCTAAATAACGTCTTATAGCCGCAGTTGTCGGTTTATCAGGAGTGCCAAGATTAACTAATAAAACACCAAATTTACCGTTGTTCATTATGTCGATCCTTCATTATTTCGCTAGTGAAAACCCTAACATAATAAAATACAGATGAAAATCATGTTTATCTACGAAAACAATGAGGAAAAATCGATTAATTTACCTGATACAGTAAATAAATAATATAGGATAAGGCGACTTATTAGTCGCCTTATAAGAATCACTCAGGCTGATTAATCCAAAATTTTAGATAATTCTTCACTAATCTCAGATACCTTACGAGTACCATCAATTCCAAAATATTTGGTATAATCTGCTTCTGCTTCTTTTTGATAGTAGGATACTAAAGGTGCTGTCTGCTGATGGTATTCAACTAAACGTTTACGCACGATATCTTCGTGATCGTCTTTACGAACTGTCAGCTCTTCACCTGTAACATCATCCTTGTTTTCCACTACCGGTGGATTAAATTTGATGTGATAAACACGGCCGGATGGCGCATGTATACGGCGCCCAATGATACGTTCAATAATCAGTTCATCGGGAACATCGAATTCCAGAACATAATCAACATTAATGCCCGCTTCTTTCATCGCATCAGCTTGGGGAATAGTACGGGGGAACCCATCCAACAAGAAACCATTGCGGCAGTCATCTTGTTTGATGCGCTCTTTGACCAAAGCAATAACCAGTTCATCAGTAACCAGCTTACCATGATCCATCAGCGCTTTTGCTTTTAAACCCAATTCTGTGCCAGCCTTAACCGCAGAACGCAACATATCGCCAGTAGAAATTTGAGGGATCCCATATTTCTCCACGATAAATTGCGCCTGAGTCCCTTTACCGGCGCCCGGAGCGCCCAGCAGAATGATACGCATTGCGTAAATCCCCTTGCTAGTTAGTTTTTATATTTTGAGAAAACGAGTCACCATACCATTTAGCATGGGGTTCGCTCAAGGAAACAGGTAAACGATTTCGTGATATTTTTCTGTAAAAATAAACCACGCCCCATCTCATTATCAGAGGCGTGGTTTCTAATCGTCACCAAAAAAATGATTAAATCAAGCTTTCTCAGACAACAATAGCTGATTCATACGGCGAATAAACTGATTTGGGTCTTCCAACGTGCCACGCTCAGCAAACAATGCCTGCTCAAGCAACAGTTCAATCCAATCCGCGAATTGAACTTCATCACTGATATCAGCAGCCAGTTTTACCAACTGATGATCAGGATTCAGTTCAAAATTGTACTTAACGTCCGGCACCTGTTGACCAGCCGCAGCAAACAATTTCGCCATCTGCGTGCTCATTTCATCCACATTTGTTGTGACAATTGCTGGAGTATCAGTCAGACGGTGAGTCAATTTAACCTCTTTTACGCGATCACCAAGCAATGTTTTTACACGCTCAACAAACGGCTCCAGCTGCTTTTCAATTTCTTCCTGTTCGGCTTTGTTTTCATCTGCCAGTTTATCCAGGGATTCATCAGCTTTACTGACTGATTGGAATTTTTTACCATCAAAATCAGTGAGGTATCCCATCATCCATTCATCAATGCGCTCTGACAGTAACAGAACTTCAATACCTTTCTTACGGAACAACTCCAGATGAGGACTGTTTTTCGCCGCAGCATAACTGTCTGCGGTGATGTAGTAAATCTTATCCTGACCTTCCGTCATCCTACTAACATACTCTTCCAGAGAAACGGTTTGTGCCGAGCTGTCATTATGAGTAGAAGCAAAACGTAGCAATTTAGCGATAGCTTCTTTGTTGGTGCTATCCTCTGCCGGACCTTCTTTCATGACCAGACCAAACTGTTGCCAGAATTGCTGGTACTTTTCTGCATCATCTTTCGCCAGTTTATCCAGCATCTGTAATGCACGTTTGGTCAATGCATTACGTAAATTACGGGTAATAGAGTTATCTTGTAAAATTTCACGGGAAACGTTCAGCGGCAAGTCGTTGGAGTCAATCAAGCCACGGACAAAGCGTAAATAGTTCGGCATAAACTGTTCCGCATCATCCATAATAAACACACGCTGGACATACAATTTCAACCCGTGCTTATGCTCACGGTTCCACATATCCCACGGAGCCTGAGATGGAATATAGAGCATGCTAGTATATTCCTGCTTACCTTCTACGCGGTTATGGCTCCAGATCAGCGGATCAGTAAAATCATGAGAAATATGTTTATAGAACTCTTTGTACTCTTCATCTGTAATTTCAGATTTACCACGAGTCCACAAAGCTTGGGCTTTATTAATCTTCTCCCAAGTTACTGTATCCTCTTCACCTTCTTCTTCGCTCTTATTTTTGGTTTCAATTTCAACCGGCAAGGCAATATGGTCAGAGTATTTACTGATAACAGAACGCAAACGCCAGTCATTCAGGAATTCATCTTCTCCTTCACGTAAATGAAGGGTGATCTCTGTACCACGGGTTTCTTTTTCAATATCGGCAATCGTGTAATCACCTTCACCAGCAGATTCCCAAAATACGCCCTGATCAATTGAAGCGCCGGCAGCACGAGTACGTACAGTGACTTTATCAGACACAATAAATGCAGAGTAAAACCCAACACCAAACTGACCAATTAACTGGCTGTCTTTAGCCTGATCTGAACCAATAGATTCCAGAAAAGCTTTTGTTCCTGATTTAGCGATTGTTCCAAGATTATCGATGACTTCATCACGAGTCATACCAATGCCATTATCACTAATCGTGATGCATCTCTTTTCTTTATCAAAAGAAAGACGAACGCGTAGTTCACCATCATTTTCATAAAGTTTTGGAACAGATAATGCGCGGAAACGTAATTTGTCAGCAGCATCGGAAGCGTTTGAGATTAGCTCACGAAGGAAAATCTCTTTATTGGAATAGAGTGAATGGATCATTAATTGCAGAAGTTGTTTTACTTCAGATTGAAATCCACGGGTTTCCTGACCTTTCATACTCATTTATTACCTCAATCTAAATCCAGTTCAGACAGACAAAATCAGACGATAATATGCAGATGGGGATAAATAAGTTGAATTTCAAGTTTGATTATCCAAAAGAATTATGAAGTCACTTTTGATCATAGCAAAATGGACTAAGAGACACGCGCCACATACATGTAGCGCCTCAAAGTCTTTACGATTTGATTTACACAGGGTTACAACACCATTCCTTTCCAACCTAAATAAAACCGTAAAACATTAACGTAAAATCAATAAGTAATCTTCTGCCGACCAGCAAGTGAATGGGACAATGTCGTACCATCTACCATCTCAAGTTCACCACCAACCGGCACACCATGAGCAATACGGCTTGCTGTTACACCATACTGAACGCATATCTCTGCGATATAATTGGCAGTGGCCTCTCCCTCCACTGTCGGATTAGTCGCCAGAATCACCTCGGAAATCTCCTCAGTGGAGAGACGATCCTCAAGACGATCTAAACCAATATCCATTGGACCAATGCCATCTAATGGGGATAAATGCCCCATCAATACAAAGTAACGCCCGGCAAACTGCCCGGTTTGTTCAATAGCATGAATATCCGCAGGGCTTTCAACCACACAGATTTGACCATTTTGTTGACGGCGTGGATTAGCACAAATTGTGCACTGTTCTTGTTCGGTAAAAGTCCGGCAATATTTGCAGTGTCCAATTTCTGACATTGCTCTGGTCAATGCCTGTGCCAAACGCATTCCACCACTGCGATTACGCTGTAGCAGATGAAAAGCCATCCGCTGTGCAGACTTAGGGCCAACCCCTGGTAAACAGCGTAATGCTTCCATCAAGGATTCAAGGAGAGGACTGGTTTGCATCAGAATGGCATCTTAAAGCCTGGTGGCAATTGCATACCACTGGAAATGCCTGCCATTTTCTCTTTCTGAGTCTCTTCAATACGACGGGCTGCGTCATTGAATGCGGCAGCAATCAGGTCTTCCAACATCTCTTTGTCATCTTCCATCAGACTTGGATCGATCTCAACACGACGGCAATTATGAGCACCATTGATAGTCACTTTAACCAGACCTGCTCCCGATTCCCCCGTCACTTCCAGACTGGCGATCTCTTCTTGCATTTTCTGCATTTTGTCCTGCATTTGCTGGGCCTGTTTCATCAAATTGCCCAAACCACCTTTACCAAACATAGATTTCTCTCTTCGCTATGGCTACATCGTACAACAAGGTACAGATTGCAGCATGGTTAAACCGGTCGGATACTCTCTTCATCCAATTCAGCATCAAATACCTGCCGCAATGTTTGAATAGTTTTATCCGCAATAATTGATTGGCGAGCTTGTGCCAATTTCTCTTCATAAATGGCTTGTCGCCACTCCAGCGGAGTTTTCTCCGCAGGATTATCATCTTCAATAATACTGAATTCAACCGTTACGCCGTACAACTCACTTAAAGCCCCCGCTAATGACTTTTGTGCGAAAGCAGAATTAAGGTGGCGCTGGCTCGAACGCAAGTGTAAACGGATATTATTTGCGCTAATCTGCTCTTTGAATGCATTTAATGCCAATTGCTGCACCAGTTTAGGAATTTTAAGTTTACCAACTTCTGCGGCCCATGCATCTCTCTGTTTAGATTCTTCCGTTAATTTCTCTGCCAGCTCTGGTGTTTTTTCATGTTCCAAAGCTGTTCTTAAAGCCTTTGGTGTGGCCACATGAGTTTCTGTTTTCTCCTCAATATTCTTGGCACGCCAACGGTAAGCTTCTTTTTTCTCAGGTTTGTTTTCCTGTTTTTTATCTATTGATGACTGAGGTCGCTGTCCTGACACTGCGGCAAGCCGTTCCAATGCTGAAGTTGCTGACTTCATCTTAACAGGCATAGCCGATTCAGGCTTTTTTGTTGGCGTTTGCTCTTGCTGTCGGGATAACACATTCCTTGCTTTCAGCAACTGCGCGGTTGGGCTTGATGCAAGCGCCTGAGGTATCTGGGGTTCCGACTGAGAAGCTCTATCCAATGGTGCCGGTTCATTAATATCATTAGCAGGTGGCACATCTCCCTGAGCACTATGTTTCGGCTGTGCTGTAACTGATGGTATAACCGCAGGATGTACCACCGGTGCCGCAACCTCTTCAATAACTGTTTTCGGATGAAATGCCAAAGCTCTGAACAGAGCCATTTCAACACCCATCCTGCGTTCCGGTGCATACGGCAAGTCCCTACGACCAATCAGCAAAGTTTGATAATAAAGTTGCAAATCTTCCGGTGAAACAGCTTTTGCCACTATCCGCAAACGGCCTTCAATTGATGAAGAATCGCTCTCTGGCTGAGAAGGTAACAATTGGAGCATTGCAATACGATGCAGCAATGCAAGAATTTCTACGAGCAAATCCTCCCAATCAGCCCCCCGTGAAGCGACTTGTTCCACCAATGCCATAACCTGCTGACCGTCAGCTCGAATCAATGCTTCAATGATTGATAATGGCTGTTCATCATCTAACGTTCCTAGCATCAAGCTGACTATTTCAGTTGTCACCAAGCCTTGTCCGATAGCAATAGCCTGATCGGTCAGACTCAAAGCATCACGCATGCTACCATCAGCAGCACGAGCCAATAGTTGACGAGCGCGGTTATCGCTCTCTATATGTTCAGCTTTAAGAATACGCTCAAGCTGATCGCTTATTTGACCTATATCCAACGATTTGAGATGGAATTGCAAACAACGGGAAAGAATAGTCACTGGCAATTTTTGCGGATCAGTCGTTGCTAGTAGAAATTTCACATGCTCAGGTGGCTCCTCCAACGTTTTCAATAATGCATTGAAACTGTGGCGAGAAAGCATATGTACTTCATCAATCAAGTAGACTTTAAAACGCCCACGAGCCGGAGCATATTGCACGTTATCTAGCAATTCACGCGTATCTTCAACTTTAGTACGGGAAGCCGCATCAATTTCAATTAAATCGACAAATCGCCCCTGTTCAATTTCAAGGCAATTAACACATTTACCACAAGGCTTATCAGTAATACCTATTTCACAATTTAGCCCCTTAGCAAACAAACGGGCGATCGTTGTTTTCCCGACACCTCTCGTGCCAGAAAATAAATAGGCGTGATGAAGCCGGCCATGGGCAAGACCATTAGCTAACGCGGTCAGGATATATTCCTGACCAATTACATCAGAAAATATTTGTGGGCGCCACTTACGGGCAAGTACCTGATAGCTCATTGATACCGGGAAAATCGAATACAGTTGAGCACCATGCTAACACAGCCTCACTATAGACAGCGAGGCCGATATGTTAGTAATACGAAAATAAGCAGATTAATGATCTGGGAATTCAAGTAGAGTAAAACTACTTACACCTTGTCTTTGCAGACGCTCAACACCACCTAAGCCAAGCAAACCAATAATAAAAGCCGCTTCAGAAACCTCACCACCTAAACGACGGATTAAACGAACAGTGGCTTCAACCGTACCACCCGTTGCCAGCAAATCATCAATAACCAGCACCTTATCGTTTTCTCTTACGCTATCCTTATGCATTTCCAACGTATCAGTGCCATACTCCAGATTGTACGTTTCACTCAATGTTTCCCGAGGTAGTTTGCCCGCTTTACGAACAGGAATAAAACCAACACCAAGGCGTAATGCAACCGGGGCTCCAAACAGAAAACCGCGAGCTTCAGTGCCAACTATTTTTGTGATGCCTTTGCCCTGATATCGCTCTACCAGAAGATCAATTGTTGCCTGGTAGGCAAGAGGGTTATCCAGTAAAGTGGTAATATCACGAAAAAGAACCCCCGGTTTTGGATAATCAGGAATAGTTTCAATACTGTCTTTAATAAATTGCAGTTGCTGCGCATTTGCGGTCATAATCGGTGCCAATGAGTAGAACACGAAGGTGCTAAAATCTATTCAAACTGATAGAAAAAAGCAACTAATGAACACGCACCAGCCTACTTTTTGTCGTCCCAGATTAATTCCGCTTCGCAAGGCATAACCATTTTAAGGTATAAATGAATACGCAGCCGTTATTAAATTTACTCGAAAAACAGGTCGATATACTGGCGGAAGAGATAGCACCATTAGCAGACACACCATTCTCTACTGCCCGGTTTGATCAGGCTTTATTTAACCGACACAGCGATAAACTCCGTGGTTATCTACAAGAAGTCAGGCACAACATGGAACAACTCAAAGAGTGTGTTCAAGATCACCGAACCGAACAGGTCGCATTTCTGACTGAACGCTTAGTTGCCCAAATAGAAGCATTAAGGCGTGAATTGTCTACCCAGTCATTGAGAAAAAAAGAGAGCCGATTTGAGCATAAACAACAAGCTACTGACCTGTATCACAAACTGGCTGAACATCAGGATTATGAACGCCGCCTGCTCGCAATGATCAATGATAGAGAGCTAAAATTGAATCAACAAACTACACTTAGTCATCAACAAAAAATACAGAAAGAAATCGCGGCATTAGCCGGAAGACTAGCACGTTGCCGTCAATCTCTGATGCGTATTGAAAAATCAATCGAATACAAAGAGAACATGGACTAACGATTCAGATGAGGAATGTTTTATGTCCGTCGAACATGCACCACCCGAAGTTCAACTTGCTGTTGATCTGATCTATTTACTGGAATGCAATGAAATCACTCCTGAAATCGCACTCGCCGCACTGGAAATAGTCAAACACGATTATCAAGCAAAATTAGCGAAGCAATCACCGTCGGCAAAGGAGTATTGAGCGATTTACTTCAACACCTTAATAGATATCTTGATCGATACTATAAAAGATTCTCATTTGTCTTAAGTATGTGATCATACATTCATATCAATATCAGCCTTTGCTAAATTTCAAACGGCTTTATATCGTCATTCACTCTTTCCACTATTTCGTTTAAGAAGCGTTGAAGAATAATCATCCGCAGCAATTCGAGTGCAAAGCGATTCCCATTCACAGCCTATACAAGCAGATCTTATGATCCCACGATTGAAAGCCCATCGCGCCTGTTTTAAATAGGTCTCATCAAGCCTCAACGTATGACCTATATCAATTGATCGGCCCATAAGAGAACCAACAGCGTCCAAAGCTCGACTATCCCGGACAATGACACTCTCGCCAAAGCAATGAGGTTTGTCTTCTCCAAGCAAAGGAATACATATGTCATCCGGCCCTGCCACAATCAAGATATCCTCGTCCCGAATTCGAGGAATAATCCTATTGTAATTTTCAACAAAACCAGTGGAATATCCGTTGCCAGCGTAGGTAAGAATACACAAAAGGTGATGACCTCTCAGAGATATTGTCATTGTTGCGTTCCTGAATGTGATCAAATGTTGCATTTTTATACAACCAATGCTATATGATTAATACTGACCATCAATAGATCAATTTTTCTAATATAAAGAAAATCGGCTAGGAGTCGACTATTATGTCGTCACGGTGGGTATCAAACGAGCTTGTCAAATTATCATCAGAAAGCTTGCAGGCAATCATAGACAACAAGATTCCAGCTGCGATGATAGATGATTTTGCAACGACAGAAGAAACAGAACAACTTTCGTCTGCAATCCTGAGCATAAAGGCAAAACCCTATGAATTCGGAAGGCCGGGGTTTTATTTGGGAAATACACTCGCTCATTATCGTGATCGACCAAAAGAGCAATATTTTTCTCAAGTTAGCGTAGCTGAACAAGATCGCATCCAAATTATCAATCAAGCTTTTGATCCAGTTGATCGGTTCATGCGATACACCAATCACGATACAAATTTCAGCATTTCAGTCGCAGAAGAGCCGGGGTTCGGTCCCTATTTTGCCGGTATCGTCCGAATTATCTCCGGTGGCTCAGATCTACATGTAGATTACGCACCCACTTTTGCGAAAGGGAATTTAACCATCGGAGATATATCGACTCAGCTTGCTTGGAACCTCTATATTTTATCTCCCTCTCAGGGAGGAGAAACCGTGATCTATAATCAACCATTCAAGAGTACTGTGGTTGATAAAACATACAAGCCGTATGACAGTTCTCTATTAGTTGATTGCGAATCTTTCACTTTTCGACCTCAAGTTGGTTCAGTCGTTATTTTCAACACAACTAACCCTCATATTGTCCTGCCTGCAAGTGGCAATCGCATTGCAACAGGCTCCTTCATCGGTGTATTAAATGAGAAGAAGCTGATTTTATGGTCGTAATACATCTCAGCGAAACATTTGGGACCTGAATATTAAGATTGCTTTTTCTTACTCTACCATCATTCTCTACCATCATTGTATTTATTGTAACAATTATCTCAGGAGAAACGTCACAATAGGCACAATGACGCTTAAGAACGCGGTTCAAGAGTGGGGTAAGCCCGACGAACCGTTTTCGCAATCAAAATAACCAGTACGATTTTGATAATATCTCCCGGTATGAACCCAATTGAACCTACGGCTGCTTGCCAAGTGCTGATATTAGCAAATACGGCAATCCACGGGATACCGATTACATAAACAACCATAATTCCGCCAAAGACAAGAAATACAGCTTCTTTAAAGGTATTCAGTTTTGCAAGATTTTTCTCATACAAATAACCGATAACAAAAGCGGCAATCGGCCATGCCAAAATAAAACCACCACTTGGACTGAGAAATACACTCAATCCTCCCCGCCCTCCAGACATTACCGGTAATCCAACGGAAACAAACACACAAAAGAGCAACAATGCCAATCCACCCCGTTTCGCACCAATAATGGCACCAGCAAGCATTGCTCCCATTGACTGCGCTGTTATCGGAACGCCCACAACGGGAAGTGTCAGTGGCGGAAATAAACCCAGTGCTACGGTTAAAGAGGCAAATAGTGCTATATAAACAATATCTTTGGTAGACATTTAATCCCCCTCTCTTTTCAATAAAACCACAGCCTCTGTTTTACTTGCTGCTTGATTTACTTTTGTCAAATTCTGGATCATAAGACCTCGCTTCAATCGCGGCAGAAATATCGTCTGCCATTTTGAGCATCCGCACAATAACAGGAACTGCAATTGCAATGACACTCTTATCAAGACCTCTTGCTTTCTGCGCCTCCCGTACTTCTTCTGTAATTGACGCCAGAACAGGGATAAACCGCAAAGCAAGCGATAAAGCCAAGCTCACCTTTCCAGGATTGATACCAAAATAATACAGCCACCCAAGCCCCTTTTCCAACGCGTCGATCATATCAGAAGAACGAGTAGTGAGAGTGACCAGCGAGGCCAACAATAAAAGAGAGATAAGACGAACTATTACAAGTACACCTGTGGTCCAGTGGTGTAGAAACAATTGGACTATAAAAATAAGCACGAAGATCCATAACGCCGGCCGTAATTGCATCCAAGCCGTTTTTAATGAGATTTTGGCTAACAAGTATAAAAGTACGATGCCCGCCAATGCCGCAGCAGAAAGATCGATACGCGGAACAACGAAAAGCAATGTTCCCAGAATGAGCAAAGAAATAATTTTAAACCCAGGACTCACTCGATGCACAAATGATGAACCAGGATTATATCCAGACAGGCTCATAACATCATCCTTACGTATTCAGGAATAGCAATAGAGGGTATGTCATCAACAACGACACGACCATCATCAAAAACCAGAACACGATCAAATCCCGCCAAAAAATCAAGGTCATGAGACACTACAATTACAGTTTGAGATAAGTTATCGATTGCTGCGGCAACACGGCGCTTGTTTCGTAAATCCAGCAAGGTTGTAGGCTCATCGAAAATAATGTAATCGGGCTCCATCACCAGAACACCGGAAATCGCAAGGAGTTGTTTCTGACCACCACTTAAAAGATGGGCTGGATGCTCCCTAAATTGAAGTAAATCATAGCGTGAAAGCGCCTCTTGAGTTCTTTGTCGAATCGTGTCCTTGGAAAAACCAAGATTTTTCATTCCAAAGGCCAAATCTTCTTCAACAACAGGAAACACGATCTGATTGTCAGGATTCTGAAATACGAAACCAACCTTACGCCGGATCGCTTTACCCTCCGTTCTGGTGTTCAAACCATCCACCAAAACATCACCATTTTTCGGCACCAATAATCCATTAAGAAGACGTGCAAATGTACTTTTACCACAACCGTTGCTACCTATGATGGCAATGCGTTTTTCCTTTAGCTGCAAATTTAATTCTTGCAATATCACTCGCTCGCCATAGGCGTACGTTACATTTCGTATTTCCAGCATAGATGGTTATCCCTTAACAATTGTGGCCCGCAACTTAACACTGCCCCCATTTAGCACGGTGTCTACCTGCAAAATCCGTAGGGAAAATTCAATCAATACACTGATTTCAGCGTTATCAATCAGTTCCAACTTACTGATATTACAAGCCCTTACTCCACACTTGCCGAATTTAATCAGTACATTTTACACAACCAGAATCTTCAACATTTACCTTAGGGTATAGCCTTTCTTTGATCTCTTCTCTAACAAAACCGGCAGCAGTATCTGATATTAGAAATAATTTCAGCTTAGTTTCTCAGTCTAATCCCTTATATAACAGCAGATAAGCAAAAAGCATAAGATAATGACTTTTGGCCATTAACCACATTGTTAGCAATTACCAAAATAGAATTCACCTCTATTATTCTGGTTCTTCATTTTTCAGCAATTTTCATATGCTCACTATATTTAAGCATATCGATAAAACTATCCACTAACGACTCCGCTTCTTTCTGAATATCAAAACTATCTGGTGCAAATAACCAATTTTCCAACAAGCCCGTTATCAATCCTCTTAACATGATAGCCGCTCGCCGCAGATGAAGATTATAAGGAAGCTGGCCTAATGCAATACAACCAGAAAGAGACTCTTCAATACGAACATAGTCTGCAACACACAGTTCCTGACGCACTTCCACCAAGGCAGACATTTCACCAACAAACTCACATTTGTGGAAAAAAATCTCCATTAATAGCCGGTTTTTCGGATCATCAACGACCGACGTCAGGATATGGATGATTAAAGTTCTTAAAATCAGGAGTGGATTATTAGGATATTTTGCTTGATACTCTTTTTCTAATTCGTCAATCTTAGAATCTGTTATTCTACAGGCTTCGGAAAACAGGTCTACTTTATTTTTAAAATGCCAGTAAATTGCCCCACGGGTTACCCCAGCCGTTGTGGCAATATCTGTCAGTGAAGTAGCCGAGACACCGCGCTCAGAAAACTCTTTTATAGCTGCGTCTATAATCTGTTGCCGGGTCTCCTCAGCCTGTTGTTTAGTTTTTCGTGCCATACACTCTATTTTTAACCTAAAATGGATTTACATACATTCACGTATGTTTGTATTATAGCATGCTGTTATTAATGGAGTAATGGTTTTACGGATTGAAGGGTCAACATCTAAAAATATTGAGGTTTACTTATGCGAATAAACAGGGGAGTTTTGCCTCTGGCTACAGTACTGGTACTCTCAGGCAGCTTAGCTCTTTCAGGATGTAACGACAAAGACTCTCAGCAAGTTGCTGGGAACCAACAGGCTCCTGAAGTCGGTATCGTGACGCTGAAAACTGAACCTCTGATGGTCACGACGGAACTTCCAGGCCGAACATCAGCCTTCCGCATTGCAGAAGTTCGTCCACAAGTAAGTGGTATAATTCTGAAACGAAATTATAAAGAAGGTAGCGATGTAAAAGCAGGCGCTTCTTTATATCAGATAGATCCAGCAACTTACCAGGCTGACTATGACAGTGCTAAAGCTGATTTGGCAAAAGCTCAGGCTCATGCAGAGATCACACGCTTGACAGCGAACCGATATAAATCACTGTTAGGTACAAACTATGTTAGTCAACAGGAATTTGATAAAGCCAGCGCCGACTACGCACAAGCGGATGCTATAGTACAGGCAGCAAAAGCGGTCGTAGAGACCAACCGTATCAATTTGGCATATACCAAAGTTACAGCGCCGATTAGTGGTCGTTCCGGCAAATCTACGATAACTGAAGGTGCTCTGGTTTCTGTTGGTCAACCAACAGCACTGACAACTGTTCAACAACTGGATCCAATTTATGTGGATGTCACTCAGTCAAGTGATGATTATCTGCGTCTTAAAAATGAAATCGCTAAAGGTATTGTGCAGAAAGAGGACAATAAGGCTAAAGTTCACCTAATCATGGAAAATGGTAAAAACTACAGTGAAACAGGTTACTTAGAATTCTCTGATATTACTGTAGATGAAACAACAGGCTCTATCACTATCCGTGCAATATTCCCTAACCCAAATGAAGAGCTACTTCCAGGCATGTTTGTTCGTGCAAAACTGGAAGAAGGTATTCGCCAGGATTCAATACTGGTTCCTCAGCAAGGAGTTACCCGTACACCTCGTGGTGAAGCTACTGTCATGGTGGTTGGTGCAGACGAAAAAGTCGAACCGCGCGTTATCACTACCAACCAAGCTATTGGTGATAAATGGCTAGTAGCTTCCGGTCTGAAAGCAGGTGATCGGGTCATCGTTACTGGTTTGCAAAAAATTAAACCCGGCATCCCGGTTAAAGCAGAAGAAGTGGACTTAAATGCAAAACCTGCTGCGAACCAAGCTGAACCTGCGAAAAAGTCTTAATTTAGGATTCATAGGAGTCAGTGATTCATGCCTAAATTTTTTATAGATCGGCCAATCTTTGCATGGGTAATCGCAATTATCACCATGCTGGCTGGGCTGTTGGCAATTATGAAATTACCCGTAGCGCAATATCCTACTATTGCACCACCGGCGATTTCTATCTCTGCAACTTATCCCGGCGCAGATGCCACCACTGTACAAAACACAGTGACTCAGGTTATCGAACAGAACATGAATGGTATCGATAACCTGGTTTATATGTCTTCCGACAGTGATTCTGCTGGAAACATGAATATCACACTAACCTTTGAGGCCGGTACTGATCCCGATATTGCACAGGTACAAGTGCAAAACAAGCTACAACTCGCTATGCCTCTGTTACCACAAGAAGTGCAACAGCAAGGTATACGTGTAGATAAGTCCACGACCTCTTTCTTGATGGTTGCCGGATTCATCTCTGAAGATGGTTCAATGTCACAGGACGATATCTCTGACTACGTTGGTGCAACTGTCAAGGACCCTTTAAGTCGCGTAACCGGTGTAGGTGATACAATGCTTTTCGGTAACCAGTATGCCATGCGTATCTGGTTAAATCCTGACAAGCTCGTTAACTACAAGATGACGACTTTGGATGTAATAAATGCAATCAAAGCGCAAAATAACCAAATAGCCGCCGGTCAATTAGGGGGAACCCCTCCGGTTCCAGGTCAACGCCTGAATGCGTCGATCATTGCTCAAACACGTCTAACTTCACCGGAAGAGTTCAGTAATATTCTCTTGCGCGTCAATACCGACGGTTCTCAGGTCCGTCTAAAAGATGTAGCAAAGGTGGAACTAGGTGCACAAAGCTACAACATCATTGCCCGCTATAACGGTAAACCTGCTGCGGGTATCGGTGTCAAACTAGCGACAGGCGCTAACGCTTTGGATACATCCAAAGCAGTAAAAGAAGCGCTAAAAAATATGGAACCTTTCTTCCCTCACGGGCTGAAAATCGTCTATCCATATGACACCACACCATTCGTTAAAATCTCTATTAACGAAGTGGTAAAAACACTGGTTGAAGCAATTATGCTGGTGTTCGTGGTAATGTACCTATTTCTCCAAAATTTCCGCGCAACACTCATTCCAACCATTGCAGTCCCAGTCGTACTCTTAGGAACATTTGCAATACTCGCTACATTTGGCTATTCAATAAATACATTAACCATGTTTGCTATGGTTCTTGCCATTGGCTTACTGGTAGACGATGCCATTGTTGTTGTAGAAAATGTTGAACGTGTTATGCAGGAAGAAGGTCTATCGCCAAAAGAAGCAACCAAGAAATCAATGGGACAAATCCAAAGCGCCTTAGTTGGTATTGCAATGGTGCTGTCTGCTGTATTTATCCCAATGGCCTTCTTCGGCGGTTCAACCGGTGCAATTTATCGTCAATTCTCGATCACTATCGTATCTGCAATGGTATTGTCTGTGCTGGTAGCATTAATCCTGACACCAGCTCTATGTGCTACCATGTTGAAACCCATTGCCAAAGGTAGCCATGGTAAGCAGACCGGCGTCTTTGGCTGGTTCAACCGCATATTTGACAAAAGTACCCACCACTATACTGACAGCATTGGTCGCATTCTACGTAATACAGGCCGTTATCTGGTAATTTATGTATTCCTGGTGGCAGGTATGGCCGTCATGTTCACACGTTTACCATCCTCTTTTCTTCCTGAAGAAGATCAGGGAGTATTGCTGACAATGGTTCAATTACCTGCGGGGGCGACACAGGAACAAACAGAAAAAGTTCTAGATAAAGTAAGCGATTACTTCAATACAGAAGAAAAAGATCGTGTGGTTTCTGTATTTACTGTCAGTGGCTTTGGTTTTAGTGGGCAAGGTCAAAACACTGGGTTGGGATTTATAAGCCTGAAAGACTGGGGTGAACGTCCGGGGGCTGAAAACAAAGTACCTGCTATTGTTGCCAGGGCTAGTGCTCACTTCCAGACAATCAAAGAAGGTATGGTTTTTGCGTTTAACATCCCGGCAATTGTAGAGTTAGGTTCAGCAACTGGCTTTGATTTTGAATTAATTGATAAAGCAAACCTTGGACATGACAAACTGACAGCAGCCCGTAATCAATTACTTGGCATGATACAACAGCATCCAGATATGTTAGTAGGTGTTCGTCCTAATGGTCAGGAAGATACCCCTCAATATCGGCTCAGAATTGATCAGGAAAAAGCTGAAGCTCTCGGTGTTTCCATCGCTGATATTAACTCAACACTCAGCACGATGTTTGGTAGTAACTATGTGAACGACTTTATTGATCGCGGTCGTGTCAAAAAAGTTTACGTTCAGTCGGAAGCACCTTATCGTATGTTGCCAAGTGACATCTACAAGCTGTATGTCCGTAACAAACAGGGTGAAATGGTTCCATTCTCTGCCTTTACAGACACGTCCAAAGAACCCTGGACCTACGGTTCACCACGTCTGGAACGTTACAACGGCTTACCATCAATGGAAATTCTGGGTGAAGCCGCTCCGGGTAAAAGTACCGGTGATGCAATGGCCCTAATGGAAGAGCTGGCATCTAAGCTACCAAATGGAATCGGTTTCGACTGGACAGGTATGTCCTATCAGGAACGTTTGTCTGGTAATCAAGCCCCAGCTCTATATGCATTATCATTGATAGTGGTATTCCTCTGTCTGGCTGCACTGTATGAAAGCTGGTCAATTCCATTCTCAGTTATGCTAGTAGTACCATTAGGTATCGTTGGAGCCTTGTTAGCAACAACATTCCGCGGCTTGGATAACGATGTTTACTTTAAAGTTGGCTTGTTGACCACTATCGGTTTGTCAGCTAAGAACGCGATACTCATCGTTGAATTCGCCAAGGACCTGATGGAAAAAGAGGGCAAGGGGTTGATAGAAGCTACGCTAGATGCGGTAAGAATGCGTCTTCGCCCAATCCTAATGACATCACTAGCATTTATGTTAGGTGTTATCCCCCTAGTACTGAGTAATGGTGCAGGATCCGGCTCTCAAAACGCAGTGGGTACTGGGGTATTAGGCGGAATGATTGCAGCAACCTCGCTAGCCATCTTTTTCGTGCCGGTATTCTTTGTGGTTATAAGACGACGTTTCAGTAAGAAAGCTGAGGAGATTGAACCCGCATCAGAATCTCACTAAATGCTACCAACAATAACCAGAAGGCCGTCAAATCGGCCTTCTTAAATATAATCGTTGCTTCCATCTGATAAGATTCTGAACATTAATCTATCCGCTTAATATTTAAGTAATTTCGTTTAAATTTAATTATAATCACCACTTATGAGTATAAAATAGCTTTAAAAATCCAAGCATTAGTGACTTTAATAAAATTAATATAAAATTTGTCGGACAAAAATTACTTTATCTTTTTTTACACTAAATGACAAAAAACAATACCAGCACATAGTGACTTATGTAATAATGATGTTATATTCATTGATTATTGTAGCCATCAGGCTATAATCTGCCGTTACTGGTATCTGAGGGTAATACTGTTTTATATAAATCTACATATTCACTCACACATACTAGCCGCTATTTATAGTTTATTGAGTTAAGGTATGAATTTTTGTTAAGAGCTGATTCTGGTTTACTAGAAGCGAATCAGAGCCATCTGTAGAAAAGATAAATAATCCCAAAGAACGATTATAGATACATAATAATAATCTCTTGAAAAAAATTTTATTTTACGTGTATATGCTTAGTGTTTAACTCAAAAAAATTAAGTAATGGCATATACAGCAAGATCAACATAGCATGGATGAATATTCACTCAAGATGACATAACATTGATGAATTAGAATGCTTATGTGAAAATCTAAGGCGAGAAGTACTTCTAGTGTAGAGTACACAGAGATGAGACTGGTTGTAAAAATGGCTTCTACATCTCAGGATAATTTAAAGCTAAACAAATAGATTGAATACATATCAACTTTCGTTTGGTACTTTAAAATAAAATATTCTGATGATTTCAGCCTTCTCACTTGAATTGATAAATGTATTGATAATACATATAGTTATACTTTGTTTAGAAACAAATTAAGATTAGCGTTTCTAAACTTATGGAATGGTAAAAAAACTAATGAACGCTTAACCAGCGTCCTGTTACAGGATTTAAATTGCTCCTTGAGCAAAATTTGATTGAATATTTCCCTCAATAATTTTTTATATATGTTAAATAAGAAAGGCGATTATGACTAAAACTGATTATCTGATGCGTTTAAGAAAATGCACCACGATTGATACACTGGAACGTGTGATTGAAAAGAACAAATATGAACTTTCAGGAGATGAACTTGAACTATTCTACTCTGCTGCGGATCATCGCCTAGCTGAGCTGACCATGAATAAACTGTATGATAGAATTCCACCTTCAGTATGGAAATACGTTCGCTAAAATAGTCTTTATCAGATAGAAAGTGATCCGAGCCGGTAAAGTGCTATCGGCTTATTAGGTTACCAATGAAATTGGCGAGGGCTCTGCCAGCGACATCCCGGCACACACATCCCCTGCTATGGCTGCTTCCTTCCGGACCTGACCAAGTTAACAAGTTAGCGTTGCGGGAGAACCAACAGAGCCCCCATTGTGACGTGTTGCTTTAACTCTAAAGCGTCGCCATTATCATTCATACCTACTTAAATAGCAAGACAAGCAGGCCCGAATGCTGGTTTATTGCACATTGCAAATCAATACAATAAGGAAATGTATTATCTAACGGCTTTCAACGTAATTTCGACATCTTTAGTCTTCCCATTATTAATCACTTCATATGCTGTATCTGTAACAAACATCAAGCGGCTATGCAGCGAAACAGAAGCTCTGACAACAATGCGTGCATTCGGCTTAATTTTGTTTGGCTGATAAGGCAAAACAAAATGGAAAGGTGATTGTTTCCCACCTAAACGCTCTACCTTCTGAGACAAAGTAACTGAAGGCGCATCAGCCAAAGACACATCAGATAACGCCACTGTCAAAACAGCATCTGCTGGCAATGCTATACGCTGTAGTATATTAATATTACCTTCAACAAAAGACCGTTTCATTAGATTTTCAATCTGTTCCACCTGAGTATCTGCTACCTCAGCACCTTTGACATTACACCCAACCAAAGCAACCGCTAGTAATACGCCAGCGGGTAACTGCCATAATTTCATACACATTCCTCCATTATTAACTAATCTATATAAATATTAAAATAAATTGAAATATCAAATCATTAAATCTAAATCATTTGAATTATAGATTAAAAATTTGAACATAAAACGCCAATAAATCTCACATTCTTTATTGCACCGCTGTTAGGACTTAAAACATTTACAATTTAGTTATTTATTAATCATCTATTAATGAGACAATAATCATCCCTTGTACTCTCGATAACCTAATAGAAAACAAAGGCATATTATGAGCAAGTCATTACAGAATCTGATAAATTTGATGAAATTGGAAAAAATTGAGGAAGGTATTTACCGAGGGCAAAGCGAAGATCTCGGTTTTCCTCAGGTTTTCGGAGGACAAGTGATTGGTCAGGCACTGTATGCTGCCAAACAAACCGTTGTCGATGACCGAATGGGCAACTCTTTCCATAGCTATTTCTTACGCCCCGGTGACAGTCACAAGCCTATCGTCTATGATGTTGAGATTTTGCGGGATGGGGGAAGTTTTAGTGCCCGGCGAGTTAGTGCAATACAGAATGGTAAACCTATCTTTTATATGACTGCCTCATTTCAAAGTCACGAAGAAAGTTTTGAACACCAAAATATAATGCCGGATGTACCCTATCCAGAAGAACTTATCCCTCAGGATGAAATTGTGAAAAAAATGTCGCATCTGCTGCCACAGAAGATGCAGAATACGCTTCTTTTTCCCTGCCCGTTAGAAATGAGACCCGTAAAATATCACAGTCCATTCAATTGTCCACCAGAAGAACCTATACGCTATGTTTGGTTCCGCAGTAACGGCAATATGCCTGATAATCCTTTTATTCATCAATATCTGCTTGGCTATGCCTCCGATTTTAACTTTCTGCCAACAGCATTACAGCCACATGGTGTCGGGTTCCTTGAGAAAAATATTCAGATAGCAACAATTGACCATTCTATGTGGTTCCACCGCCCGTTTAGACTAGATGACTGGCTGCTATATGCTGTAGATAGTCCCTCAGCTTCCGGTGCCCGTGGTTTTGTTCGGGGACAGATTTATAATCGTGAAGGGATACTTGTTGCTTCCACTGTACAGGAAGGTCTGATTAGGAAACGCAATAGATAAATGAGTAAGGCAGCAAACTAAGAAACCAACATTACATTTTATGGCCTTATTGCTGCCCTTTTATATTACAACTTAATTATAAGCACTCTCTCCGTGAGAATTAATGTCCAACCCTTCCCTTTCAATTTCAACCGTAACCCGCAGCCCTACCAACAGATCTGCTATTTTAAAAGCAATAAAGGCAACAACGACTGACCAAATCACACAAACCAGTATACTAAAAGCCTGAATACCAACTTGTCCCAACATGGTTATACCCTCTGCATAACCGATCCCTCCCAAAGATTTAGCCGTAAAAACCCCTGTTAGAAGGCAACCTACGATCCCACATACGCCGTGTATGCCGAATACATCACACACATCGTCAACACGTAACCACCGTTTTAAGGCCACCACCCCCCAAAGTCCGGTAAAACCCGCAATCAGGCCAATGATTAATGCACCACCAACACCAACCATTCCTGCCGCAGGTGTAATACCAACCAGCCCAGCAATACAGCCTGAACATGCCCCTAAAAGAGACGGTTTATTACGGAAAAGCCACTCTGCAAAAACCCATGACAGGATAGCGGCGGCAGTCGCCACAATGGTATTTAAAAATGCCAAAGCAGCTATCTCATTAGCAGCACTAGCAGAACCAGCATTAAAACCAAACCAACCAATATAGAGCACAGTAGTGCCCGTGAAGACCATCGGCAAGTTATGCGGTTTAAATGCTTCTTTCCCAAAGCCAGTACGTTTTCCCAGTAAGTAAGCACCAACCAATCCAGCTACAGCAGCATTAATATGAACAACCGTACCACCAGCAAAATCCAATGCTCCATCTTGTGAAAGCACACCTCCCCCCCAAACCATGTGCGCCATAGGCAAGTAAGAAAATGTCAGCCACAACACAGTAAAAACTAACAAAGCCGGAAAGCGAATACGCTCCCCTAACGCGCCAATAATCAAAGCAACAGTGATACAAGCGAAAGAGCCCTGAAATGCCACATGAATTAGCTGATAAAAATTGCCACTTAAGTCAGTGAATGCCAAATTCTTTAGCATCACTTGACTAAAACCACCGAAAAAACCATTCCCTGGCTCAAAAGCCAGGCTATAACCATAAATCACCCACAACACACATACTAAAGCAAAGCTCACCATGACCTGAGCCATTAGCGATAAAACGTTTTTACTCCGTAGCAATCCACCATAAAACAGAGCAATTCCCGGAATGGTCATAAACAGAACAAGTACTGTACAAATCATCATAAAAGCATTATCCGCTTTATCAACAACGCCTTCCGCAGCCTGAGATAATGATGGTACACAACTGGCCACAACACTGGCAGCCACTGAGAATTGCCTTTTCATATCTATCTTCTCTATCAGTGAGTTACAGTGCCGCATCGTTAGTTTCTCCTGTTCTAATACGAATAGCCTGTTGTAATTCAATGACAAAGATTTTACCGTCGCCAACTTTTCCAGTAAAAGCTGATTGCTGAATAGCATGAATGACCTCCTCAACCAATTCATCTGCTACAGCAATATCTATCTTTATTTTAGGTAAAAAATTGACACTATATTCAGCTCCACGATACAGCTCCGCATGTCCTTTCTGACGCCCAAATCCTTTTACCTCTGTTATGGTCAACCCCTGAACACCAAGACCAGAAAGAACTTCCCGAATATCCTCCAATTTGAATGGTTTTATAATTGTCGTAATGAGCTTCATATATCCCCCTTCCATCCTGCTATTATGTTTTCAATAAGGAAATAGCAAAGGGTGTGCCAGAAATTAAAAACATATAAAAATCAAAGAATAATAAAGAGAGTAAAAATTATGGAGAATTAAGAAGGGAGGAGAGCAGCGAATATACTCTCCCGTGAGTGCACCGAATTAGTGCAAGCTTGATTAAATTAACACCTCTTTCTCAGAGATTGTGCCACATTCATTTAATGTCTCACCTACTTGTTGCAACTGATACATCTGATAATAACGTCCACGACTCACAAATAATTGTTGATGGCATCCCTGTTCAACAACTGCACCACGATGCAGCACCAGAATAGTATCAGCCTCCACAATGGTAGACAGACGATGAGCAATCACGATCAATGTTGTTTGTTGACGAATCAATCTCAAAGCCTGTTGTACCGCCTGTTCCGTACCAGAATCAATATTTGCAGTCGCTTCATCAAGGATCAAAATTTGTGGCGTTTGCACTAACACTCTCGCCATAGCAAGCAATTGTTTTTGACCGGCTGACAACGTATTACCCTGCTCTCCCAAGATAGTATGAAGTCCATCAGGCAATGTACGTACTAACTCAGCTAATTGAACCGTTTCCAGTACTTGCCAAACCTTCTCTTCTGAAATATTCCGACCAAGCGTAATATTGTCAAAGAAAGAGTCCGCAAGAACAACCGGGTCCTGCTGAACTATTGCCACACCATTGCGTAATACCGAATGAGACAGAGATGATACAGGCCGGCCATCGAGATAAATTTCCCCTTTCTGCCACGGGTAATATCCCATCAGCAAATTTGCCAGCGTACTTTTACCACTACCAGTATGACCAACCAAAGCAACAAAACCATGAGCCGGAACCTGTAAGTTAATATCTTGCAAAACTATTTTTCCATGCCGGTAGGAAAAACTGACATTTTCTATATCAATTCGACCACTGGATAGTGGCTGACCATCCATACCATAACCTTGTTGAGGGCTATCCATTAATTCAAATATTCTCTCGCCAGAAACGACAGCTTGTTGCAAAATCGATTGCTGAGATGTCAGCTCAATAAGAGGTTCATTCAACCGCCCCAAATAATTAATAAAAGCATACAATACCCCGATACCAATCGCCCCTGGCCCACTAATTCCAAACAACACGATAAGACCGCACAGTACCATAGCAGATAGCAAACTCAATAATGGGCGTAACAAAAGCCCATCTAATCTCAACGCTTGCATTCTCGCCTGATAATGGGCCCGATTGGTTAACAACATACGTTCACCAAAACGCGCCTGCTGCCGGAACTGCTGAATAACACTCATTCCATTAATGACTTCATTAAACTCATCATTAATATCAGCCAAATAACTACGTACCCGGCGGACAATGGGTGTACTAAAATGCTGATATATTGCCATAACAATCAATACGACAGGAAAAATAAGAATTGCAATCAATGCCATACGCCATTCCAACATAAACATAGCAATCAGCATCGTACCAATCAATGCCATGCTGCGAAATACCGATGGAACTACATTAACATAAAGATCTTTAATGACTTCGGTGTCATTCGTTACACGGGAAATCAACTGCCCTACCGGTTGATTATCAAAAGCACTCAGAGGCTGGCGCAATGCTGCATTCATCACATCAGTACGAAGCTGCTGAACCACATCAACTGACACTTGATTGAACAATAAAGCCTGAAAATAGTGTAACGCCGCCGTAATCAGTTGCAGAACAATAAAAGTTATAGCTAGCCCGATAACCACTCTAGTAGGCATATTACCCGTTGCAACCATATTATCGATAAAATAACTAATGAGAACCGGACCACTGACTTCCGCAATTGCAGCCCCCCATAACATGAGCACAGCCAGCCCCAACGGCTTACGATAATTTTTTCCATAAACCAACAGACGCTTCAGAGACGGCCACAATTGACGAACTTTAGTCATCTTTATCCCCTTCTGCTGTTTCCTCGCCATCCAATTCTGCTTCAAGTTGCTGATAATAATACATATCACGATACCATCCCGGCTGCTCTGCCAGTTGCGGATGCCGTCCCTGATGTATAACAGAACCTTGCTGCATCACCAGGATATTATCCGCATCAGTTAATGCAGACAGACGGTGGGCACTAATGATAACCGTCCGTTGTTGCCTCCACTGACTGAGGTTTTGTAGGATATTGTATTCAGTTTGCCCATCAACCGCAGATAAAGCGTCATCCAGAATCAAAATCTCGGCATCTAAAAGTAATGCCCTCGCAATGGAAATACGCTGCTTTTGCCCACCAGAAAGCATTACCCCACGCTCGCCTACTTCTGTCTGATACCCCTCAGGTAAACGAAGAATATCTTCATGAACATTGGCAAGACGGGCAACTTCTTCAATCTGTTCCTGTGTTGCATCAGGACGTCCCAAAGCGATATTCCTGGCAACAGTATCTGAAAATAAAAAGGGGGTTTGATTGACAACAGCAAATCGTGCTCGCCATTCATCTAACCTGATATCTGCAATTTTGAGCGATTGGAAAAGAATTTCTCCATCAGTCACATCAAACTGTCTCTGTATCAGCGCAAGTAATGTGCTCTTACCTGAACCAGTTGAACCACAGATCCCTAATAACTGTCCAGGTAATAACTGGAAATTAATTTGACTAAGAACAGTTTTGTTACTTTGCGGATAATTAAACGCTTTGATATTCACATCCAGAATACCGCGCTCAGGCAATAAATTGCCAATACCATCCTTAATGACTGGAAGCTCCTGCAACAAGCTACGGATACGACTATAAGCGGCACTTCCCCGTTCAACGATATTAAACATCCATGCCAGTGCCAACATTGGCCAAATCATCAAGCCAAGGTACATCACAAAACTAGTGAGCTCACCGAGTGTTAAAACACCATTTAACACCATCCAGCCACCACCACCGATAGCCAGTAAATTTGACATACCGATAGCAATAAAAATTGTCGGATCAAATCGCGCATCCACCCTAGCAACATACATATTCTTACGACCAGCTTCCACGGCAACTTGTTCAAACTGATTTGATTGCAGATCTTCAAGGCCAAACGCCTTAATCATACGAATACTGGTCAGACTTTCTTGAGCCTGGTTATTCAGAGCAGAAAATGCGCCTTGTGCAGATTTGAAGCGATGATGAAGTTGATCACCATATCGTTTAATAATGATTGCCATAATCGGCATAGGTAACAGAGACAGTAAAGTTAATTGCCAACTAATTTGTATGCTCATCATAATTAGCACTGCACAGCCCATAACTAGCGAATCAACTAACGTAAGCACACCTTCACCCGCAGCAAACACTACACGATCCACATCATTAGTAGCGCGAGCCATTAAATCCCCTGTGCGGTGACGCAAATAAAATTCAGGGCTTTGTCGGCTAAGTTGCTGGTAAAAATTATTCCGCAATTTAACGGCTAATTGATATGACGCCCCAAACAACCATAAACGCCATATATAACGCAAGATATAGACAATCAATGCGATAACCAGTATAACTCCCGCCCACACCATCAATTGGTAAAATGACATAGACGCAGTGCTGATCCCATCAACGATTACACCCACCAGATATGGAGGAATGAGTAGTAGAATAGAGATAATAATAAGCAGAGTTACTGCCCCAAGATAGCGACGCCACTCGCTACGGAAGTACCAACTTAATTGAGAAAACAATCTCACACGTGTATATCCCGAAATGAAATAGATAGTAGAAATGTTGAACGACACTCAGAATAATTGAATTAACGCAATAGATTAATAATTGGTTAATCTGGTATCGGCAATGCTGTAGTGTATTTGATTTTTTCCATTGCAAAACTCGATGTCACATCAATCAACCCCGGAACACCATTAACCATACGCTTGTAGAAAAGATCATAACTTTTCATATCCACAACTTCTACGTGCATTAAATAATCACATTCACCAGCCATACGATAAAAAGCTAGGACTTCTGGCATTTGCTTTATAAATGCAACAAATTGCTCATACCAATCACTGCTATGCTGCTGAGTTCTGATCATAACAATCACTGTCAGCCCTAATCCTAATTTTTCGCTATCAAGCAAAGCAACTTTACCAACGATATAGCCTTCATCTTCAAGTCGTTTTAACCGTTTCCAACAAGGAGTAGAGGTAAGATTAACAGCTTCCGCCAATGCATTCAGAGACAGACTACAATCTTTCTGTAGTAACTTAAGCAACTTGCGGTCTGTTTTATCCAACATAGCTACCTCTTATAGAAAAATTTTCCATAAAGAAACCACATATTAAGAAAAATAACAATCTATTTCTCCCAGTATCAAGTTAATCTACCCGCTGCCAATTATTTTTAAATTATAGAGTTAATAATTAATGTCACACAGTTGGACCACCAAGGCAATCAGAGAGATTCAAGCAGACCATCAACGCAGCTCTGATACTCATCTTATCCGCCTTAATTTGCCAGTTTTTCCAGGTATCCATTTATATCTAAAAGATGAAAGCACCCATCCAACCGGCAGTTTGAAACATAGGCTTGCTCGTTCTTTATTCCTTTACGCGCTGAGTAATAGTTGGATAAAGGAAGGTACCCCGGTTATTGAATCCTCATCGGGTAGCACTGCTGTATCCGAAGCCTATTTTGCCCGCCTGCTTGGGCTACCTTTTATTGCTGTTATGCCCTCATACACTGCGAAACGTAAAATTCAGGAAATTGAATTTTATGGTGGTAAATGCCATTTTGTTAACCATTCAGCACAAATATATGACGAATCAGAACGACTAGCGAAAGAACTAAATGGTCATTATATGGATCAATTTACTTACGCCGAACGAGCAACAGACTGGCGAGGTAACAACAATATTGCTGAAAGTATTTTTCGCCAGATGCAAATGGAACCATTTCCTGAACCAGATTATATCGTTATGAGCGCTGGTACTGGGGGAACCTCTGCAACTTTAGGACGCTATATCCGTTACCAAGGGCATAACACTAAACTAATTGTTGTCGATCCAGAAAACTCTATATTTTATGACTATTACCGTCAAAATTGCTGTGATATTCGTGGCAATTATAGCAGCAAGATTGAGGGTATTGGCCGCCCTCGAGCAGAGCCTTCTTTTATTCCCTCAGTCATTGATGACATGATCCAAATACCCGATTGCGCCAGCATTGCAACAATTTACTGGTTGGAAAAATTACTAGGCAGAAAAGTTGGCGCATCTACGGGGACTAATGTCTGGGGAGCGCTTCTGCTTGCTAACCAAATGCATGAGCGTGGAGAGCAAGGTGCAATAGTAACTTTACTGTGCGACAGTGGTGAACGTTATCTCGATACTTATTACAATCCAGATTGGGTAAAAAATAACATCGGCGATATCTCTCCTTATCTCAAACAACTACCCAATTTCCGTAGTTATAAGTAACATAACCATTTTATTCCAATGAGGATGTTACAATGAGACGAGCTGTTGTTGTATTCAGTGGGGGACAAGATTCCACTACCTGCCTGATTCAGGCAATTAATCAATATGACGAAGTACATTGTGTCACTTTTGATTATGGCCAGCGCCATCGTGCCGAAATTGATGTTGCACGTAATGTCAGCCATTTTCTTGGTGTTGTTGCACATAAAGTACTGGATGTCACATTACTTAATGAACTGGCTCTCAGCAGTCTGACTCGTGATAACATCCCTGTCCCCGACCACAGTGAAAGCGAAAAAAGTGCCATACCCAGTACATTTGTCCCTGGCCGCAATATTTTGTTCCTGACACTGGCTGCTATATATGCTTATCAAGTTGAAGCCGAAGCAGTTATTACTGGCGTATGCGAAACTGATTTCTCCGGTTACCCTGATTGCCGTGATGAATTTGTCAAGGCATTGAACAAAGCTGTAAGCCTTGGCATTGCCCGTGATATCCGTTTTGAAACTCCATTGATGTGGCTCAACAAAGCGGAAACTTGGGCATTGTCCGACTACTACCAGCACTTAGACTTTGTTCGTAGTCAGACACTAACTTGCTACAACGGCATTCAAGGTAATGGATGTGGTACATGTGCAGCTTGTCATCTCAGAGCTAACGGATTAGAACAATATCTGAATGCTCCGGAGAAAATAATGACTGAAATGAAAGCAAAAACACATCTAGTTTAATCCAAATGGCAATGAGAGCCTTTCCCTCTCATTGCCCTGTTTTCACCAAAGCCCCCATTATTTCACGTAATTCACCTTCAATAGATAATGCTCTTTGTGTCTTTCTATCAATCCAGACAAACGTAGTCTTAGCATCTGCAATGAGTTGATTATTCCTTCTACGTATGATTTCCTGAGAAAATACACCACTTCTGTTCCTCAGTTCCGTCAATCGGCAATCCACTTCCAATTCATCGCCAAGAACTGCTGAACTACGATAATTAATATTAATGTTGACCACTGCAAACCCAACATTGTTTCTCTGTATCCATTCCACTACAGAATGCTTATGCAACCATTCCCACCGAGCACTTTCCAGAAATTCTAAATAGCGAGCATTGTTCACATGTTGAAACAAATCTATATGATAACCATGAACTTTTATAATTGAACTCATAATATTGCCTTATGTTAAAGTCACTCGTCTGACTAGGTTGATTTCACAATAGCAAAACAAAAAATTCACACTAATTAAAGTGATTTATTTGCAACCTTGATCACAACATCCCCATTCACAAAAAAATCATGAATGAGGATGATAGATAATATACTAGTAACTCAACTTACTTCTATTTCGTTCAATAAAAACTGGCCCGATTCCCTGAACCTCCTGCAATTGTTCCACCGCAGTAAACGCACCATGTTTTTCTCGATATTCAACAATTCCTTGTGCTTTTTTTACCCCAATACCATTTAATGCTCTTGCTAACTCTTCAGCACTTGCAGTATTAATATTCACCTTTCCCTTTTCTTCTACTTTCAAAGCGTCCTGTTGCTGTAATTGCTTTTCTGGTGAAGAATGGCTGGTAGTACTGGCTGCTTTAGCGACTTTATCTTTTACTTGCTCGGCGGCAATCGCGAATTGCCCTCCACACGCATAAAGCAAGCCAGCGAGCAAAACAGATAAAATTCCCGATTTTTTCATATTAATTCCTCCATGTTTTATGAACGGAAAAAAGATTGCCACAGATAAATTTGAGCACAATGGACAAAGATCAGATATGCGAAAGGCCGCGAAAGCGGCCTTTGTTGACAAGATAATTACAAAGATATTTGCGATATTCTCCGCAAATTTTTATTCGGTATGCCCTAACTTAATTTTGGCTTTTTCACGCAAACTAATCAGTAAAGACTCCAGCATAGCGTTACCCATTTCACTCTGATAGCCATCAGTCATGCTTTTAATTTGTTCTTCGGATACAACACCTGGAGTAACTTTATCCAGTTGGATCAACACAACGTCATCCAAACTATTTTTCGTCAAACCATATTCTGCCTTACCTTCTTTTGGCAGTGGTAAAGCGAATACTGCACCAACTAACACATTATCCTGAGATGTACGCTGAATAACCTGAGATTCACCAAATTGAATACCTGCATCTTTCAAGGCTTGCTCACCTTTACCTTCTTTTAAGGCGGTCAGTAATTTCTCACTTTCGACTTGAAGCTGTTTTTCAGCTTTCTGGCGTTTAACCAGTTCAGTAACCTGATCTTTAACTTTCTCGAAAGGCTGTACTGTTTCTGGCTTATAATTATCTACACGCAGAACAAATGCACGATCACCTTCAACGGAGATAACATCAGAATTAGTTCCTGTTGGCCCCTGTCCATCAACAAGATTACCTTCAAAAATGGCATGAATAACGGCACCAAAATTAATCTCTGCCGGCACACTATTGCGATCAAACCAATCAGTCGTCACAACCTTAATACCTGAAACTTCCTCAGCCGCAGCTAAAGATTCATTATCGCTGGTAGCAGCATCACTGACTTTCTGTTGCAGAGCATAGAAAGCATCTACCGCTTTTTCCTGCTTAACCATTTTCTCAATTTCAGAACGAACTTCAGATAAGGGCTTAATTATTTGGGGTTTAACATCATCCAAATGGAAAATAGCGAAGCCATTAGGAACCTTAATCACAGAAGAAATTTGGCCTTTTTCTTTCAAATTAGCTTGTTTCAATTCTTCAGGAAGAGCATCTTCTTCCATCCAGCCGATCTCACCATGATTTTTCGCTGAAAACTTATCCGTAGATTTTTTAGTCGCTAATTTACCAAAATCAGCACCCTTATTTAACTCATCAAACACGGTTCTGGCTTCAGATTCAGTTGCAAGCTGAATCAGACTGTATTTTTTCTGCTCTGGTTGTGTATAACGCTTCAAATTATGCTCATAATAAGCATCAACATCAGCGGATGTAGCTGAAACTTTATTCATTTCATCTACAGCATCCATCTTGATATAGCTGATTTTCACTTCTTCAGAAGCAATAAAGCTGCTCTTATTCAGATTATAGTAATCTTGCAAATCTTTATCTGTTACTTCCTGCTGCGCCTGAATTTTCTTCAGCTCCAGTGTAGCTATACGAGCAGTTCTCTGTTGCAGAAGCAATTCAGCATTGAGTTTCACCTCACCAGGCAATGCTATTTCACTGCCAGAAAAGGCCATAATTAATTGTTGGTTAACTAAATTCTGGCGTGTTTGTTCCGCAAAAATATCCGGACTCATATTGAAACGGTTGAGCAACTCCAGATATTTGTTGTTATCAAATTTACCGTCTGTCTGAAAGTAAGAAGTATTTCGGATAGAATCCTTAACTTGCTCATCACTAGCAGATAAACCCAATTCACGGGAATATTGATCAATCAATGCATTATTAATTAGACGATCCAAAGCCTGATTACGAATCTGCTTCATGCTTTGTTCGTCACTTGCTAACACCGAGAATTTATCTCCTAATTGCTCTTGCAATGCATTTCTCTCTTGCTGAAACGCCTGCTCCAATTGAGCACGACTGATAGCCTGGCCATTCACTTCGGCAGCATAACTACCAGCTCCACTTGTCAGGTAGCCCCCAACCCCCGTCAAAACAAAAGACAGGATAATGAGAGCCAGCACGATTTTAAGCACAGGACTGTTTGCCGCCGTGCGTAGGTTGTCCATCATAAAGAGGCAAAACTCCGCTTTGGTGAAATTGAAAACGCCATATTACGCTAATTCAAGCGCTAAGAGAAAAAAAGCGCACCAATCAATTGATGCGCTTCTATTTTAACTTACCAAATCTGTCTCGTCAGTCTATGTTTACCAATATATACCCGTTATCTTTCAAGTTGCTTCTTTGTTGGCTGCTCTCGGTCACATCGTTATCTATGCTCCCGGGGATTCACTCCCTTGCCGTCGCGATGCATCTTGAAATCCATAGGGTATAACAAGGATTGACAAACAATATTTAGTTCGTGTCACCCATTAACAGCGTCTTTCAAACCTTTACCTGGACGGAAAGCAGGTACTTTAGCCGCAGCAATTTTGAGCTCTTTTCCTGTTTGAGGGTTACGGCCTGTACGTGCAGAACGTTCACGAACAGCAAAAGTACCGAATCCCACCAGAGCAACATCATCACCATCCTTCAATGCACCCGTTACAGAAGAAATGAATGCATCTACTACACGCCCCGCAGCTGCTTTAGAAATATTAGAGTCAGCAGCAATTTTGTCGATCAGTTGTGATTTATTCACTCTTATCATCCCCATATAGTTTTTACTACCGCATCAGAATCCCAACGGATAACCCGATAGCAGTGCCGTTATATCAATCCTTTCCGATATTGGCAAGAAATCATAAGACAACAAAATATTTATTAAGCAGTTTATCCAAGTTAATAATATAAAAAGGCTGGTAAGCCTGAATTCACTTACCAGCCTATATTTCATTCATACTTATTGAAAAAATTCACTATTTTTGTACTATTTGACTGACACTAATTCTGCGCCAAACACAGGGTCCTGCAATGTAATAGCCAAAACATCTTCAATACGTTTAACTGGATGGATCTGTAGATCTGCAACAATGTTCTGGGGAATTTCTTCCAGATCACGTTTATTCTCTTCCGGAATTAAGACTGTTTTAATTCCACCTCGATGGGCAGCTAATAGTTTCTCTTTCAAGCCACCGATTGGCAGAACTAAACCACGCAACGTGATTTCGCCCGTCATAGCAACATCCGCCCGAACTGGATTACCGGTCAGGCAGGAGACCAATGCTGTACACATGGCGATACCCGCACTTGGGCCATCTTTTGGCGTCGCACCTTCCGGAACGTGGACATGAATATCCCGTTTCTCATAGAAATCAGAGTTGATACCCAACTTATCAGCACGAGCACGAACAACTGTTAATGCTGCCTGAATGGATTCCTGCATAACCTCACCGAGTGAGCCGGTATAGGTTAGTTTACCTTTCCCCGGAACACACGCGGTTTCAATGGTCAGTAAATCACCACCAACCTCAGTCCATGCAAGCCCTGTGACCTGACCAATACGGTTTTCTGTATCTGCACGACCATAATCCACACGTTGCACACCCAGATAATCTTTCAAGTTATCTGAATTGATTTCAATATGTTTTAAATTTTTATCCATTAACAATGTCTTCACCGTCTTACGGCACAGCTTAGAAATTTCTCGCTCTAAACTACGCACTCCGGCTTCACGAGTGTAGTAACGGATAATGCCAATAATAGCACTGTCATCAACAGTTAATTCATTTTTTTTCAGAGCATTACGTTCAATCTGCTTAGGCAGCAAATGACGCTTGGCAATATTTAACTTTTCATCTTCGGTATAACCGGAAAGACGAATAATCTCCATGCGATCCAACAATGGTGCCGGAATCTTCATAGAGTTGGATGTTGCAACAAACATGACATCTGACAGATCATAATCGACCTCCAGATAATGGTCGTTAAATGCCACGTTCTGTTCTGGGTCCAAAACTTCCAATAAGGCAGAAGCTGGATCACCACGCATATCGGACGACATCTTATCAATCTCGTCCAGTAGGAATAGGGGATTTTTCACTCCAACCTTGGACATTTTTTGAATCAATTTGCCCGGCATAGAGCCAATATAAGTACGGCGATGACCACGAATTTCCGCTTCATCACGGACCCCACCCAATGCCATACGCACATATTTCCGCCCGGTCGCTCGTGCAATAGACTGACCTAAAGAGGTTTTACCCACCCCAGGAGGACCAACCAGACATAAAATCGGTCCTTTAATTTTGCTAATTCGGCTTTGTACCGCTAGATACTCAAGGATACGCTCTTTCACACGCTCTAAACCATAATGGTCGGTATCCAGAGTTTCCTGAGCTTTAACCAAATCTTTTTTAACTTTACTGCGAGCAACCCACGGAACCTGCACCATCCAATCGATATAGCTACGGACAACTGTCGCTTCCGCCGACATAGGAGACATCATTTTCAGTTTTTGCAATTCAGCTTCGGCTTTTTCACGAGCTTCTTTGGGCATTTTTGCCGCTTCAATTTTGCGCTTCAGAGTTTCATACTCATCAGGCGCATCATCCATTTCACCCAGTTCTTTTTGAATTGCTTTCATCTGCTCATTCAGGTAGTACTCGCGCTGACTTTTTTCCATTTGTTTTTTCACGCGGTTACGGATGCGCTTTTCTACCTGTAACAAATCAATTTCTGATTCCATCATTGCCATCAGATATTCAAGACGCTCAACGACATCAGACATTTCCAAAACAGTCTGTTTATCACTGAGTTTCAATGGCATATGCGCAGCAATTGTATCAGCTAATTTAGCTGCATCTTCAACACTGTGTAGCGAAGTCAAAACCTCTGGCGGGATTTTTTTATTTAGCTTAATGTAGCCTTCAAACTGATTAATAGCTGTCCTGATCATCACTTCCTGCTCACGTTCATCAACGATCGGTGAGTCAAGATACTCAGCATGAGCAGAAAAATGTTCGCCATTGTCAGTCAGAGTTGTAATGCGGGCACGTTTCAACCCTTCGACAAGCACTTTTACGGTGCCGTCAGGCAATTTTAACATCTGTAAAATAGAAGCTACTGTACCAACGGAGAAAAGGTCATTAACCCCTGGCTCATCAGTTGAAGCTTCTTTTTGCGCAACCAACATGATCTGTTTGTCATGATCCATTGCTGCTTCTAGGCAGTGAATAGACTTCTCACGCCCTACAAACAATGGGATCACCATATGCGGGTAAACCACCACATCGCGCAGAGGCAATACAGGGATTTCTATGCGTTCGGAACGCTCAAGATTCATAGAGCTCTCTCTTCGTTTAGCTTTCGCCAGTTTTTAGGGAATCTCGTGAAACGCGGTTCTCACGAGTTTCACTCCATAGAATATAAAATATATGGGGACAGGAATTTGACATTCAATAGTATGATACTTTAATAAAAATAAAATGAGGGTAGTCCCCTCATTTTATTTAATAATATCTCGTTTAGCGAATTCCCTATCCTAGACTCAATTATTCACCAGAAACCTGGGCATCCGGTTTGCTGTAAATTAGTAAAGGCGCAGATTGACCATTGACAACCGATTCATCTACAACAACTTTCCCAACGTTTTCCATTGATGGCAGATCATACATAGTGTCCAGCAATGCGCCTTCAACGATAGAACGCAGGCCGCGGGCACCTGTCTTACGAACCATTGCTTTCTTAGCAATAGCCGTCAGGGCTTCACTTCTGAATTCCAGATCAACACCTTCAAGGTTAAACAGTGCTTGATACTGCTTAGTCAACGCATTTTTAGGCTCTTTCAAAATCTGGATCAACGCTTCCTCACTCAATTCACTGAGCGTGGCAACAACAGGTAACCGCCCAATAAATTCAGGGATAAGACCAAATTTGATGAGATCTTCTGGCTCAGCCTGTGCAAGCAATTCGCCTTCAGTCGCTTTTTCTGACTCACCTTTGACTTTCGCACTAAATCCAATACCTGTACTGGTATTTAGACGCTGACCAATCACTTTATCCAGACCTGCAAACGCACCACCACAAATAAACAGGATCTTAGAGGTATCTACCTGTAAAAACTCCTGCTGTGGATGTTTACGCCCCCCCTGAGGAGGAACCGCAGCAATTGTACCTTCAATCAATTTCAGCAGCGCTTGCTGTACACCCTCACCTGAAACATCCCGAGTAATTGACGGGTTATCAGATTTACGTGAAATCTTGTCAATTTCATCAATGTAAACAATACCGCGCTGAGCTTTTTGCACATCGTAGTCACATTTTTGCAGTAATTTCTGAATAATGTTTTCTACGTCTTCTCCCACATATCCCGCTTCAGTCAGCGTAGTCGCATCTGCCATAGTAAAAGGAACATCAAGATAACGGGCCAATGTTTCAGCCAATAGTGTTTTACCACTCCCTGTCGGCCCAATCAGCAGGATATTACTTTTACCTAATTCAACACCGTTACTGGTATCGCCATTACGTAACCGCTTGTAATGGTTATAAACAGCAACCGCCAACACTTTTTTCGCCGTTTCCTGGCCGATCACATAATCATCCAAATGCTGACGAATTTCATGAGGCGTTGGTAATGCATTACGCTCACGATGTGGTACAAGCTCTTTAATTTCTTCGCGAATGATGTCGTTACATAAATCCACACATTCATCGCAGATATACACTGACGGGCCAGCAATCAATTTTCGCACTTCATGTTGGCTTTTCCCGCAGAAAGAGCAATACAGCAGCTTTCCTGAACCGTCTTTGCGCTTATCTGTCATCAGTACAACCTCACTTTATCAACTGCTCACCCAGATTCGTCTGGCAAAGCAGGAAACTTCTGCTATTACCCCGAACGTCATAGCTTTACCAAGTGGTAAGCCGAATGTTTATATTATAGCTTCCGGGAATAATAAATTAATCGCGATGGGTGAAAATCTTATCAACCAATCCATACTCTACGGCTTCGTCTGCTGACAAGAAACGATCACGTTCTGTATCTTTCGCGATCTCTTCAATCGGTCTTCCCGTATGTTTTGCCATCAACTCATTCATACGCGATTTTACTTTCAGTATTTCCTGAGCGTGAATTTCAATATCTGTAGCTTGCCCCTGGAAACCACCTAATGGCTGATGAATCATAACCCGGGAATTTGGCAAGCAGATACGTTTTCCCTTTGCCCCAGCAGTCAACAAGAATGCTCCCATTGAACATGCCTGCCCCATACAAATAGTACTGACATCCGGTTTAATAAACTGCATCGTATCATAGATGGACATTCCCGCAGTAATCACACCACCTGGTGAATTGATATATAAGAAAATATCTTTTTCCGGATTCTCTGCTTCAAGAAACAACATCTGAGCTGCAACCAGATTTGCCATGTGATCTTCAACCTGACCGGTCAGGAAAATAATACGCTCTTTTAATAAGCGAGAATAGATATCGTATGAACGTTCTCCACGAGCAGTCTGTTCAACTACCATCGGCACCAAAGCCATGTGAGGCGCATATTGATCCCGCTTGTCGCTATATGACATTTTCGTCTCCTAATAGAATTCATGTTGGTGCCATTCATAACCAATTCTACTTGAGATAAGCGATGATGACCATGATTCAAAGTTAGCCAGTCAAAGGGGAATTCCCCCTGAAAAATTTGGCAATCATATACATAATATTAAAAAGGATCTGAGGGTAAACCCACTTTTTTCAAGAAAAATCTTGCCTCTTAATTTATAAAAAAACCCGCAGGTTAATCTGCGGGTTCATTTCACTGAGATGATAAATTCATTATCTCATGACAAAACTAAAACTTATGCCATTTGATTCTGATTCATTAACTCATTGAAAGTTGTTTCTTTTTCAGAAACTTTTGCTTTACCCAAAAGAACTTCAACAGCTTGTTCTTCTAAAGCAACATTACGAACATTATTCATCAATTCTTGGTTTTTACCATAGAATTCGATCACTTCTTGAGGAGCTTCATAGGCAGAAGCCATTTCCTCAATTAATGCTTTAACACGTTCTTCATCAGCTTTCAGTTCATTACTACTGATAACTTCGCCTAATAACAAACCAACAACAACGCGACGCTTAGCTTGTTCTTCAAACAGTTCACGAGGCAGTTCCAAAGCTTGTTTTTCATTGCCACCGAAACGCTGAGCAGATTGACGGCGCAGAACATCAATTTCGCTATCAACAACAGCAGCAGGAACGTCGATTTCGTTAACCTTAACTAATCCATCGATAACCTGAGACTTAATACGGTTACGAACTGCATTTTTCAGTTCACGCTCCATATTTTTACGTACTTCTGCACGCAGGCCATCAACAGTGCCATCAGCAATACCGAAACGTTTGATGAATTCTTCATTAAACTCTGGCAGCTCACGCTGTTCCACTTTTTTCAACGTGATTGCAAACTTAGCCGCTTTACCTTTCAGATTTTCAGCGTGATAATCTTCTGGGAAATTGACATCAATGGTAAATTCTTCCCCTGCTTTATGACCAACAATGCCCTCTTCAAAACCTGGGATCATACGGCCCTGGCCCATAGCCAGCACAAAATCGGAAGCCTTACCACCTTCGAACTCTTCACCATCAACAGAACCATTGAAGTCAACAGTCACACGATCTTCTGCACCAACAGCTTCTTCGGTTTCTTTCCAATTAGCCTGCTGCTTACGCAATGTTTCCAGCATTGCATCAACATCTTCGTCTTTTACTTCAACAACGGGCTTTTCAACTTCAATAGATTCCAGATCTTTCAATTCAATTTCTGGATAAACTTCAAACTCTACAGAGTAAGTGAAATCTTCACCATTTTTGAATTGTTCTGGTGCATAACTTGGCGCACCTGCTGGATTAATTTTTTGTTCGATGATTGCATTAATAAAGTTACGTTGCATCAGATCACTCAGAACGTCCTGAATGACAGAAGCACCGTAACGTTGTTTAACAACGTTCATAGGCACTTTGCCTTTACGGAAACCATCGATACGAACTTTTTTTGCTACATTGACCAACTCACTACTAACTGCTTTCTCAACATCGGCAGCAGGAACGGTGATTGTCACACGACGCCCAAGGCCTTGAGTGGTTTCAACAGAAACTTGCATCTTTTTACCTCAAAAAAATCATAGTGCTCGGTCAACTCCAGAGACCATACAACCAGCACATATTTTATGCACCAATCGCAACACTCTCTAAGAACCGGGGCGGTCGCATTTAAAAACCGAGAATCCCTGATGTCAGAAGCGTCCCGAAACCATTCTAAAAATTAGACGCGACATTATAGCGATGCAGACGGTGTGAGTCGAGAATTGCTGAAAAAAGCCCGAACTATTCATCAACTTCACAGGATAACGATTATTCAGCGGCTAAATTTGCATCCAAAATGTATCATATATAAAACGTAAAAACGGCCCGAAGACCGTTCACTGAATTTATTCTATTGTGTAAGAAAACGCCCCAAATTAAGTATCAATCAGCGGATTTCAGACAACAATATTACCCCCACGACATGCCGGTGACGCTAAAACAGTATCCTGTAATTCATTCCACTCTTTTTCTGTGTAGGTATGCAACGCCAAAGCATGAACACCTGCGGCCAACTCTGCCGATAATACGCTGTAAACGGAACGATGGCGGTTCAGCATACGTTCACCAGCAAATTTATTACTGATGATGACGACTTTAAAATGGCTTTCAGAACCTATGGGTACATTGTGACGATAACTTTCATCAATGACCTCAAGATATGAGGGATTAAATGCAACCTGTAATTTCTCTTCTATATCCTGATACACCATATCATTCCCCTTAACCGCACAGTAGTCATACTGCCAACCATACTAATAATTTTAGTCTATTCTCCATGAGTTATAGCATCAACGCATTAAAATATCTTTCAATCGAATCCCACATCATAAGGTTTTTATATGCGTTTACCCCATCAGAGATATGCCATGATCAAAAGGCAGTGCTATTATTGACGTAATTTATGCTATTGATAAGTATTACTGGATATCCTTATCACTGATGAGAAAATTAACATGTTGAAAAGAATCTTATTCCCATTCATTACGCTTTTTCTTCTTGCTGGTTGTGCCGCTCCCAGCAATATCCTGACTATCGAACCTAAAATTACATTGCCAACAGCAGATCCAACAATGGGCGCGATTACCATCAGTATCAGCGGTGCCGACAATCGTCAGTCTCAGACACTTGCTCAAGTTAACCGCAATGCAAAGCTGGAAATACTGAAACCCTCCCGTGATCTGCGTTTTCTACTCCAAGAAATCCTGGAAAAACAGATGGCCGCCCGTGGTTATATGATTGGCTCTCCAGCCAATGCCAATCTGCAAATTATTGTGAACAATCTATATGCAGACGTTAAAGAAGGTAGCCTGCGCCATAATATTTCAACAAAAGCCGATATTTCCATCATTAGTACAGCGCAAAATGGCAGTAAACAAGTTAAGAATTACCGCACTAGTTACAATGTACAAGGTCCTTTAGGCGCAACTAATGAGAAAATTGCTGATGCAGTCAATACTGTATTATCAGAAGTCATAGCAGATATGGCTCAAGATCCTTCCGTCAGTAATTTCATCAAACAAAATGCTCGCTAATTAAAGGATTAATTATTTACTCTGCCCGCAAAGGGCAGGGTTTTGGGAGGCACATGTCTTATCGTTATCTCACCGTTTTTACCCAACATAATTCACGAATTCTGCTTTTACTCGGCTTTGTTTCTGGTTTACCGCTCGCATTGACCGCCAGCACCCTGCAAGCATGGATGACCGTTGAAGACGTTGATCTGAAAACAATTGGCTTTTTTTCTCTTGTCGGCCAAGCGTATGTTTTCAAATTTCTTTGGTCCCCTTTTATGGACCGCTTTATCCCCCCTTTTCTTGGACGTCGCCGTGGTTGGCTACTTGTTACACAGTTATTACTTATAGCCAGTATCGCGGCAATGGGCTTTCTCCAGCCATCTCAACATTTATGGTGGCTAGCCACACTGGCAGTAACCGTCGCTTTCTGTTCTGCATCACAGGATATCGTCTTTGATGCTTATAAAACCGATTTATTGAGTAGCGAAGAGCGGGGTGTAGGTGCTGCCGTTTCGGTATTTGGTTATCGATTAGCCATGTTAGTTTCAGGCGGGTTAGCATTATGGATCGCAGACCGCTATATTGGCTGGCAACACACCTACTGGTTGATGGCTGGACTGATGCTGATTGGCGTCTACGCAACGTTAAAAGCTAGAGAGCCTGAAATTGACGCTCCGTCACCAAAAACACTCCAGCAAGCCGCAATAGAGCCATTAGTCGATTTTTTTAATCGCAATAATGCATGGCTGATACTACTGTTAATTGTCATGTATAAAATGGGAGATGCCTTTGCTGCCAGCCTAAGTACCCCATTTCTTATCCGAGGTATTGGCTTTGATGCTGGTGAAGTTGGAATGATCAACAAAACGCTGGGATTAGCAGCAACTATCGTTGGTGCATTATATGGTGGTTATTTAATGCAACGATGGAGTTTATTCCGCTCACTCATGATCTTTGGCATCCTGCAAGCGATTTCCAATATTGGATACTGGCTGTTATCCATTACTGACAAAAATATCTACACTATGGGCAGCGCCGTTTTTCTGGAAAATATCTGTGGCGGAATGGGAACCGCTGCATTTGTTGCCCTAATTATGGCGTTATGTCATAAATCGTTCTCTGCAACACAATTTGCTTTATTATCTGCTTTATCTGCTGTTGGACGAGTCTATGTCGGCCCAATTGCGGGTTGGTTCGTTGAATTACATGGCTGGCCAAACTTCTATCTATTCTCTATAGCGGCTTCTGTTCCAGGCTTATTACTGTTATTTATCTGCCGCCAGACTCTGGTTTATACCCAGCGAACTAACGATTTTATGCCACGTACTGAATTCAAAAATTCCTATCGTCTAGCGCTTGGCTTACTATCATTAGCAAGCATCTTGCTCACATTCTGGTTATTTACCATCACCACCAATGCTCTTAACTGGACTCATGCACCTTATCTGGCCGAAACATTGCTATTATGGGCAGCACAAATTGGTATCACAGGCATCATTCTCGGTAGCTTTCTAGATTATCTCGCATTAAGAAGGAACAAATTGGCTTAAAAGGCGAAAACATTAAGTTAATTTATTAAAGGTTGACGACGGTCAGCCTTTGATATCTCTGCCCTCTTTTTAAATATTTAAGTGATAGCGATCACACTTCAAATAGTCATTTGCCCAAAAGTGCTATTTTCGAGTAATTATTTGATTGTTCAATATTCATATCCGCGTAGAATCAGACTACCATTTTAAGGGTTATTTAATATAGCTTTGAAACCCAAAACCTCTTTTCATGGATGCGTTAGAGAAATTTATGAGAACAACCATTCTGGCTACTGCTTTATTCACCACCGTCTCAGTTCCAGCTTATGCTGAATATCAAGGGGGCTTTGCTAATATCAGCATGAACTACCTCGACTGGACTAGCCATACCACACACAAGTCAGGGCAAACCTCTCATAAAGACGACTTTGCCTACTTAGAACTGGAAGGCGGAGCCGGATTTAACTGGGGTGAACTATACGGGTTCTTTGATCTGGAAAATGCTTTCAACAATCAGCATGCTGAACCAGGGGATAACCAAAGATACACTTTTAAAACAACCGGTCGCTTTTATCTGGCTGATACGGGTTTCAATCTCTATGGTCATGTTTATGGTACTTATTCCCTCCCAGGTACAGCACATGGCGGGAACTTCCATGAGGTAAATACCCTCTATGGTATTGGCTACAACACTGATTTCGCTGGTGTCTGGTTCAAACCGTTTGTGGCGCTGCACTATGTTGACCAAACTTTCTACTCCGGTAATAACGGCTATGTCGTTGGTTGGGTTGCGGGTTACGACTTTCAACTCTGGGAAGAAAAATTCAGCATAACTAACTGGAATGAAATAGAACTTAATCGAAATGAACGCTACGGCAACGGTGGACGGAATGGTACCAATGGTGCAATAGCGTTATGGTGGACACCTCACCAATCCTTCACAACTGGCATTCAATATCGATATGCCGATCATAAATTGGGTGAAGACTTCTGGCAGGATGGGATTGTTTACACTATCAAATATAATTTCTAATTATTGATTTTAATTGTGAGCTATCAAAAGTGGCTCACAATTAATTTAATTCTTAAATAAAATGGCCGCAGTGGAAATTTTTAAAGCAAATTTTTATATTTTTTTCCTCTTCGCTAAAAAATATAAAATAACTTTAGTATAAATTCGTATTTCCGCCCTATTTCGTTACAATTAAATAACCTTTTCAAGCTAACTTCTGATTAATCCTCCACTTGCATGTGATCCCATCGACATAAAGGGTAACAACCCCTCAACTAACTATTACAAATGTTTACACTCCAGTAGCCTTACCGTAGAATGCCCGCACTGATGAAACGACAATAGAGCTTTTGTTATTTGGAGTCGTTAGATGAGACTTATGAAATACAATAAAGGTATTGGGATATTATCAATACTCGCGGCTACTCTTGTGCTGAGTGGCTGCGATATGGTATTGATGAATCCTAAAGGCGCCATCGGCGCTGAACAAAAAACGCTGATACTCACGGCTATCGGCCTGATGCTGATCATCGTTATTCCGGTAATTATCATGGCATTCACCTTTGCCCTGCGTTACCGCGAAGCCAACAGAAGTGCTACCTATCGCCCTAACTGGGCACACTCAAATAAAATTGAGCTGGTAGTATGGACCGTTCCTATCATTATCATTATTATTTTAGCAACCATTACCTGGAAAACAACCCACGAGCTTGACCCATATAAGCCACTGGTCAGTGATGAAAAACCAGTGACTATTGAAGTTATCTCTCTTGATTGGAAATGGCTATTCGTTTACCCGGAGCAAGGTATCGCTACAGTTAACGAAATTGCTTTCCCTTCCGGGGTTCCTATTAACTTCAAAATCACCTCTGATTCTGTGATGAACTCATTCTTCATCCCACAGTTAGGTGGTCAAATCTATGCAATGGCTGGTATGCAGACTAAACTTCACTTAATTGCCGATGAACCTGGCACTTATAAAGGTTTGTCCAGCAGCTATAGTGGCCACGGCTTCTCCGGCATGAAATTTACTGCTACCGCTACCGCAGATCGTGAAGGTTTTGAACAATGGGTTCAAAAAGTGAAAGCCTCTCCCAAGACCTTGGATACCATGCAGGCATTTAACGAGTTAGCTAAACAAAGCCAGAACCATCCGGTTGAATACTTCTCAAGCGTTAAGCCTAACCTGTATCAAGACATTATTGCCAAATTTATGGGCAACATGAATATGCATGGCGGCCACGGTACAACGACAGGTCATAACATGAATATGAGCGAAACTGCTCATGCCGGAGTTGAGGAATAAAGTAATGTTGGGAAAATTAACACTTGATGCAATCCCATTGCATGAGCCCATTGTCATGGTCACTCTTGCTGGGATTCTCTTCGCAGGGCTCGCGATTGTCGGAGCCCTGACCTATTTCCGTAAATGGAAATGGCTGTGGAGCGAGTGGTTAACCAGCGTTGACCACAAGAAAATCGGTATTATGTACATTATCGTGGCGCTGGTCATGATGCTCCGTGGTTTTGCCGATGCCATCATGATGCGTGGTCAGCAGGCTGTCGCCTCTGCGGGTGAAGCAGGTTTCCTGCCACCGCATCACTATGACCAGATCTTTACCGCCCACGGCGTCATCATGATTTTCTTCATGGCGACACCTTTTGTTGTCGGCCTGATGAACATCGTGGTTCCACTACAGATCGGCGCTCGTGACGTGGCATTCCCATTCCTGAACTCACTGAGCTTCTGGTTTTTCGTCGTTGGCGTCGCACTGATTAACATCTCTCTGGGTATAGGTGAATTCGCTCAAACCGGCTGGTTAGCTTATCCTCCACTCTCAGGTATAGAATATAGCCCAAGCGTTGGGGTCGATTATTGGATATGGAGTCTTCAGATATCCGGTATCGGTACCTTGCTGACCGGCGTTAACTTCTTTGCGACGATCCTGCGTATGCGTGCTCCTGGCATGTCCATGATGAAAATGCCTGTATTCTCTTGGGCAGCGCTCTGTACTAACGTACTAATCATCGCCGCATTCCCGATTCTGACAGTTACCATTGCCCTGCTAACTTTTGACCGTTACATGGGTACCCATTTCTTCACCAATGATATGGGCGGTAACATGATGATGTATATCAACCTGATATGGGCTTGGGGTCACCCTGAAGTTTATATTCTGGTGTTGCCAGTCTTTGGTGTTTTCTCTGAAGTGACTGCAACGTTCTCGAAAAAACGGCTGTTTGGCTATACATCTCTGGTATGGGCAACCATTGCCATCACCGTACTATCGTTTATCGTATGGCTGCATCACTTCTTTACGATGGGCTCCGGGGCGAACGTTAACGCCTTCTTCGGCATAGCCACCATGATTATCTCGATTCCGACAGGCGTTAAGATCTTCAACTGGCTGTTCACGATGTATCGAGGCCGTATTGAGTATAAAACACCGATGTTGTGGACCGTTGGCTTCATCGTCACCTTCTCTATCGGTGGTATGACTGGCGTTCTGCTGGCAGTTCCAGGTGCAAACTTCGTTCTGCATAACAGCTTATTCCTGATTGCACACTTCCATAACGTGATCATCGGTGGTGTTGTCTTCGGTTGTTTCGCTGGTACTGCTTACTGGTTCCCGAAAGCTTTTGGTTTCACACTGAATGAAAAATGGGGTATCCGCGCATTCTGGTTCTGGATCACCGGCTTCTTTATCGCCTTTATGCCAGTTTACGCGCTCGGATTTATGGGGATGACCCGTCGTATTAGCCAAGATATCAACCCTGAATTCCATAATCTGCTGGTCGTCTCCGCGATTGGTGTTGCACTGATTGCCGTTGGTATCCTGTGTCAGGTCATCCAATTCTACGTTAGTATCCGTGACCGTGACCAAAACCGTGACCTGACCGGTGACCCGTGGGGCGGACGTACTCTGGAGTGGGCAACATCTTCTCCACCACCGTTTTATAACTTTGCTGACGTTCCACATGTTCAAACCCGTGATGCATGGTGGGATATGAAAGAAAAAGGCACTGCTTATAAACGTCCTGCTAAGTATGAAGAAATTCATATGCCTAAAAATGCCGGTGCGGGTGTAATTATTGCTGGCTTTAGCTTGCTGTTTGGTTTCGCCATGATTTGGCATATCTGGTGGCTGGCTATCGCAAGCTTCGCAGGCATGATTATCACTTGGATTGCAAAAAGCTTTGATGAAGATGTTGATTACTACGTACCCGTTGCTGAAGTTGAGCAAATTGAGAATCAGCACCATGAACAAATTAGCAAGGCAGGTCTGAACCATGTCAACTGAAACTATGACTAACCACAATCATGCCCACGAGCATCACGGGCACCACGATGCGGGAGCCACTAAAGTATTCGGTTTCTGGATCTACTTGATGAGTGACTGTATTTTGTTCGCATGTCTGTTTGCGACTTATGCAGTACTCGTTAACGGAACCGCGGGCGGTCCATCTGGCAAAGAGATTTTCGGCCTCTCTTTTGTATTGGTTGAAACTTTCCTACTGTTATTCAGTAGTATCACTTATGGCTTTGCCATGTTGGGAATGAACAAAGGAAAAATCGGCCAGGTTAACACCTGGCTTGGTATGACTTTCCTGTTCGGCCTTGGCTTCGTAGCGATGGAATTGTACGAATTCCATCACCTGATTGCTGAAGGTTACGGCCCTGACCGCAGTGCATTCTTGTCCGGATTCTTCGCATTGGTTGCTACTCACGGTATCCACGTTACCTGTGGTCTGGTCTGGATTATCATCATGATAATCCAAGTAACCCGCCGCGGTTTAACTGATGTCAATAAAACCCGTCTGAACTGCCTGAGCTTGTTCTGGCACTTCTTGGATGTGGTATGGATCTGTGTATTTACCGTTGTTTATCTGTTAGGAGCTATGTAATGAGTCATTCTGATACCGCTCATACTGGAGCTAGCCACGGTAGCCTGAAGTCTTATCTGATAGGCTTCGTTCTTTCGGTGATACTGACAGTGATTCCGTTCTGGATGGTAATGGATGGTTCTGCCTCCCATACGACTATCCTGACAACAGTAGTTGCTCTGGCTGTGGTGCAGATTATTGTTCATTTTATCTACTTCCTGCACATGAACACTTCGTCAGAAGAGCGCTGGAACTTAGTAGCATTGCTGTTCACCATTTTAATTATCGGTATTGTTGTTGTTGGCTCACTATGGATTATGTACAACCTCAACATTAATATGATGGTTGATTAAAGAGCTGCATATATGATTAAGCAATACCTGCAAGTAACTAAACCAGGAATTATTTTCGGCAATTTAATTTCTGTGATCGGTGGTTTTCTACTCGCCTCGAAAGGGGTGATTGATTACCCTTTGTTCATCTCGACTCTGCTCGGCGTTTCATTAGTCGTGGCTTCTGGTTGTGTATTTAACAACTACATTGACCGTGACATCGATCGGATCATGGAAAGAACAAAAAACCGTGTCCTTGTAAAAGGACTTATTGATCCGAAAATCAGCCTGATTTACGCATCAATACTGGGTATTGCTGGCATAGTGCTGCTCTATGCAGCAGCCAATGCTTTAGCAATGCAATTAGCGATTATCGGTTTTGTCGTCTATGTAGGGGTTTACAGCCTCTATATGAAAAGGAAATCTGTTTATGGCACGTTGATCGGCAGTTTGTCCGGTGCTGCACCTCCGGTTATCGGTTATTGTGCAGTAACTGGTCAGTTTGATACGGGCGCGTTGATCCTGTTACTGATTTTCAGCCTGTGGCAAATGCCGCACTCCTATGCCATTGCTATTTTTCGTTTCAAAGATTACCAGGCAGCCAATATTCCTGTACTGCCCGTCATTAAAGGCATATCTGTGGCGAAGAACCACATTATCCTTTATATCCTGGCATTTATGATTGCAACCCTTATGTTAGCCATCAGCGGTTACGCTGGTTACAAATATTTGGTTGTTGCAGCAGCAGTGAGCGTCTGGTGGCTAGGAATGGCATTATCCGGTTACAAAACTGATAATGACCGCATTTGGGCTCGTAAATTATTTATATTTTCCATTGTGGCAATCACTTCCTTGAGTGTCATGATGTCTATTGACCCGCATGTGCCCTCAGAAGCCTTCCTAACTTACGTCCGGTAATTTTTCCTGATGGCAGTGGCAATACTCCTCTGCCATCAGTTCTCTCATCCTAATTTCCCTCTCCTTAATACTTCAATATTATTAATTCAATTAACTATTTACCCCTTATTGAAAACCTATCTACAATGACGCATCAAAATATTTCGAGGTAATCATGAACGATAATAAAATGACGCCACTTGAGCTTCGGGCGACATGGGGCCTAGGTTCAGTTTTTTCTCTGCGAATGCTAGGTATGTTCATGGTTCTTCCTGTATTAACAACCTACGGCCTTCATCTAAAAGATGCCACCGAAACACTTATTGGCATCGCTATTGGCATTTATGGTTTAACCCAAGCCATTTTCCAAATTCCAGTTGGCCTGCTTTCCGACAAAATTGGCCGTAAGCCCTTAATTGTTGGCGGATTATTGCTATTCGTCCTTGGCAGTATTATTGCTGCTCTCAGTGATTCCATCTGGGGCATAATCATTGGGCGAGCGTTACAAGGCGCTGGAGCGATATCTGCTGCAATTATGGCGCTACTTTCTGATTTAACCCGTGAACAAAATCGAACTAAAGCGATGGCTTTTATTGGCATTAGCTTCGGAATAACTTTCGCCATAGCCATTGTACTTGGCCCAATCCTTACGAATACTATTGGATTAAATGGCCTATTTTGGGGAATTACCATTCTGGCCGGTAGTGCCATTCTGATAACACTATTGGCTGTTCCTTCCACAGATAAACACATGCTTAACCGTGAATCAGGCATTGTTCGTCACAGTTTCAGTAAGGTTCTGGCTGATAGCCAGTTGCTGAAACTTAACTTTGGCATTCTCAGTTTGCACACTTTGCTAATGGCAAGTTTTGTCGCCCTTCCTCTGGTGATGCAACAAGCAGGGCTCCCTACCCAGCAACATTGGAAGGTTTACCTGATCACTATGCTAGTTTCATTCTTATCTGTTTTACCTTTCATTATTTACGCAGAAAAAAAACGCCGCATGAAACAAGTGTTTTCACTGTGTATCACGATGCTGCTGATTGCTGAAATTGTATTGTGGGCGGCGGGACATCACTTATGGATGATTTTTATCGGCATACAAATTTTCTTTATTGCTTTCAATGTAATGGAAGCTATCTTGCCATCACTCATCAGTAAAGAAGCACCAGCGGGTTATAAAGGTACAGCAATGGGTATCTATTCCACCAGCCAATTTTTAGGTGTCGCTTTAGGGGGTGGCCTCGGTGGTTGGTTATATGAATTAAAAGGAGCACCGCTGGTATTTGCAGCAGGTATCGTTCTGACAATCATTTGGTTCATTATCAGCACAACAATGAAACAACCTCCTTATGTCAGCAGTATCAGAATTTCTCTACCAGAAAATATCGTCAATAAGGCATTGCTGGAACAAAAAATTCTTGTTCAGCCAGGCGTTTGCGACGTCGTTATTGTTCCGGAGGAGCATAGTGCCTACATAAAAGTAGATACTAAGCTGATAAGCAGAGCACAACTTGAACAATTGATAGCTAATAATAATGACACGATAGATTAAGTATCAAACCAGATAACCCCTACTCGCTCCGATTCGACATTAAGGTAAATTGGGAGTGGGACTCCTGGTCAGGAATATCCCACTCCACATTAGGCTAGATATATCAATCCATTAGGCGGAAAATCAATCCCGGAAATTAGTAAACTGGAATGGCTGTCCCAGCTCTGCGCCACGAACTAATGCCATAACACTTTGCAAATCATCACGAGCTTTACCTGTCACTCGCACTTGCTCACCCTGAATCTGTGCCTGTACTTTCAGCTTACTATCCTTAATCAGCTTCACGATCTTTTTCGCCGTAGAGGTATCAATCCCCTGCTTCAAAGTCGCGTCAACGCTGTAAGTCTTACCACTGTGCAACATATCATCAGGGATATTCAATGCAGCACCATCGATACCACGTTTAGCCAACTTTTCACGCATGATATCAACCAACTGATTTACCTGAAAATCTGACTCACTGGCAATCTTGATAGATTCACTTTTTTCATTTAATTCGAAACTGGCGTTGACATTACGGAAATCCCAACGGCTAGTAAGCTCGCGCTGCGCATTTTCTACCGCATTGCGAACTTCATGCATATCAATTTCTGAAACAATATCGAAAGATGGCATTATCCATGACCTCCTGATAATCAATAAGTTGGCATGATAACCGCTTTCCATTGTCAGCAAAAGCTCTATACTCAGATTCGTGGGATCTTATCATTTCTATCCATTACCATAATAGCGTCTCTCCCGGAGGATTATATGAAGATAACCGTTCTTGGCTGTGGCGCTATAGGAAAACTGTGGCTAGCAGCATTATCACAACAAAAACATCAAGTACAAGGTTGGCTAAAAAGTTCCCGATCTTATTTATCTGTTCATATTGACGAAATGAATGGGGAAATATTCAACCAACCAATCCCAACTAATAACAGCGACCATCTTACCAACAGCGAATTACTGATTGTCTGTCTGAAAGCATGGCAAGTTGCTGATGCAGTGAATAATTTACTCCCCAAACTTTCACCTAATTGTCCAATCTTATTACTACACAATGGCATGGGTACCCAAGAAGAACTATTATCAGCGCCTAATCCAATACTGCTTGGCGTCACAACGCATGGCGCATATCAGGATGACCAACAGGTTTATCATACCGCTTCCGGGCTAACCTATATTGGTTCAGCAACATCAAATGCAACTGGGCTTAGCTCTCTGGCTAATGTATTACACCAATCTTTGCCAGATGTTGCATGGCATAATGAAATTCTCTCTATTAGTTGGCTGAAACTTGCCGCTAACTGTGTCGTAAACCCGCTGACTGCGCTTTATGAATGCCAAAATGGAGATCTGCTTCGCTACCCAGAACAAGTGAATATTTTGTGCGAAGAAATTATTCAGGTTATGCAACGAGAAAACATCCATACCACTATCGACAACCTGATTTCCTATGTCTACGATGTGATTAAACTTACAGCAAAAAACTACTCATCCATGTTGCAAGATGTCCGCGCAAAGCGTCGCACTGAAATTGACTATATCACCGGTTATTTATTACGCCAAGCCGGGGCACATGGTCTGGCAGCCCCTGAAAATACCCGTATCTATAACCTAGTAAAACATAAGGAAAGATGATTATGAACCCTTCAGCACTCATCTGCCTGACTCACGGTAGTGAAGAAACAGAAGCCGTTACAACTATTGATTTACTGGTACGCGCTGGCATCAGTGTTACGATTGCCAGCACCGCCAGTGATGGAGAATTGGTTTTAACTTGCTCCAGAGGTGTGAAACTGGTTGCTGATGTTCCTCTGGAAAAAGTTATTGATGAACCTTTCGATGCCATCATCTTACCCGGCGGTATGCAGGGTGCCGAGTGTTTCCGTGATAATCCACTCGTTATCGAAAAAATCCGCAAGGCACATTTTCAAGGAAAAATTATCGCTGCAATTTGTGCCGTGCCTGCTATCGTGCTTGAACACCATAATTTATTCCCCACTAGCAAAATGACCGGTTACCCCGGTTTGCAAGACAAAATTTCGTCCGATAAATGGATTGATTGCCGAGTCTGTTTTGATGATCGCGTTAATCTATTGACCAGCCAAGGGCCAGCGACAGCTTTCGATTTCGCATTAAAACTCATTGAATTATTAAAAGGGCGAGAAACAGCAGCAGAGGTGGCAGCTCAACTCCTATTACCACTAGGTGTATATTCTTATCAGGACTGAAAAAATAGACAAAAACACCTTACTCTATACGATTCGGGGTTCACGTAATAGGAACCCCGAAACATAGAATTGAAGCAATTAAGGCCGATAAACTTTCACGTTATCAAAACCCTGTTCAGATAAATAAAGTGCCTGCAAACGGCTCATTACTCCACGTTCACAATAGAGCAGATAAGTCTTCTCCTTTGGCAAATCACCAAACTGGCTGCTCAACTTATAGAATGGCAATGATTTGATTTCCACACCATTCAACTGTAATGGCCGATCATCTTGCTCATCAGGTGAACGAATATCCAATAACACATCCGTTGGAGCGAACGCTGTCACTGTTTCAATTTCAACCAATTGCTCACTGCTTTGTTCTGCGATCTGACGAATATCAACATTCTGAGCTTCACTGACAACTTTTTCCAAAATATTAAAATCGAAATTCGCTTCTTCTGCTTCAATTTTAGCTTTAACGGCTTTTACTGTCGGGCTTTTTGAAATAACACCACAGAATTCAGGCATTGTACGAGCAAAATCCTCAGTGCCTATTTCACGTGCCAACCTGATAATGTGTTCTTTATCATGAGAAATCAGTGGCCGCAGAATCAACGTATCCGATGCATTATCAATCAAGCGCAAATTAGTGAGTGTCTGGCTGGAAACCTGTCCCAAAGCCTCACCGGTAACAATCGCCTGCACGCCATAACGCTCTGCAACTTTAGATGCCGCTCTTACCATCATCCGTTTAAGCACCACCCCCATTTGACCATCATCAACTTTTTCCAAAATTTCAGCGACAACAGGTTCAAAATCCACAGCAACGAAACGAACTTTATGGGAACTGCCAAAACGATTCCAAAGATAATGAGCAACCTGTTTCACACCAATTTCATGAGCAGAACCGCCAAGATTGAAGAAACAATAGTGAACACGACAGCCACGGCGCATTAGCATATAGCTGGAAACACCGGAATCAAAACCTCCCGAAATTAGAGACAATACATCTTCCTGCGTTCCGATAGGAAAACCACCAATCCCCTCATAGCGGGCTTTTACCAGAATCAACACATCTTGATCAATTTCCAGATTAACAGTCACATCAGGATGATTGAGTTTTACTTTTGCAGATTCAATATGCTGGTTTAAACCACCACCAACATAGCGTTCTACTTCATTAGAAGTAAATTGATGTTTACCTCGGCGCTTTACCCGCACGCAAAATGTCTTATTGTGGAGCGATTCGCCATAAGCCTCATAAGCTTGTTCAAAGATATGATGCATATCACGAAATTCACGCTCTTCTACTTGCAGAATATGGTGGATCCCGGGGATACGTGTCAGCGCATCACAAATTTGAACGCCAAGGTTTTCATCTTTAGTGCGAACTTCGATATTATCCCAATGGCGAACCACGGCAATATTATCTCCTAACGTTTTCAGCACATTGCGAATATTACTCGCGAGAATTTTAATAAAGCGCAAACGAACAGTTTGGCTCTTGATCGTGATTTCAGGGAATAATTTAATAATAAACTTCATAGTGAGTTATAGTAGTAGTTAGGCATTTTGATAAATAAAACTGATGGTATGTTTTGGTTGTCAAATCAAGCCGCGAAGTATAACACTATCTCGTGGTATAGCGCGTAAAAAACACAAAACCAGTTAAGGATTTGTTTGCACCAGCGTAATAGGATAGTCTGCAACTCTCAGGCGAACTCTGTATAAATAGTAAAAAATTATGCCAAAGAAAAATGCAATATCAGAAAGTACAAACAGTACGCCAGAAACTGCACCAGCAATGACATTTGAAAGCTCATTAAAAGAGCTGGAACAGATTGTCGCCCGGTTGGAATCAGGTGAACTGGCACTGGAAGAAGCCCTAAGCAAGTTTGAGCGTGGTATCCAATTAGCCCGCCAAGGGCAACAAACTTTGCAACAAGCAGAACAACGAGTACAAATTCTGCTTAACGACGACACCCAATCGCCACTGAGTCATTTCTCCCCGGATACTGAATAAGCCTATGTCTGAACAAAATTCAACCCAATTTAAAGAACAGCTTAAAATCTGTCAACAACGAGTCAATAACGTTCTGATAAGCACACTATCTTCAGTGGCATTTGCAAACAACCCACTAGTTCATGCAATGCAACATGGTACTTTACTCGGTGGTAAACGCCTGCGCCCATTTTTAGTTTATGCCGTTGGTGAAATGTTTGGATTATCCGCAAATAATCTGGATGCTCCAGCAGCAGCCGTTGAATGTATCCACGCCTTTTCATTAATTCATGACGATTTACCGGCGATGGATAACGATGATTTACGCCGTGGACAACCAACCTGCCACATAAAATTTGGTGAAGCTCACGCGATTCTAGCGGGAGATGCATTACAGGCTCTGGCGTTTGAAATCCTATCTAAAAGAGAAATGCCGGATGTTACAACAGCAGATCGCCTTGAAATGGTTGCTGAATTGGCAACCGCCAGTGGTATAGCCGGTATGTGTGGTGGCCAAGCCCTAGACTTGGCCGCTGAAGGCAGACACATTGATCTCCATATGCTGGAACAAATTCATCGCCATAAAACAGGTGCGCTTATTCGTTGCGCCGTCAGAATGGGCGCATATGGCGCAGGCCAAAGTGGGCATGACGCCCTGCCTGAATTGGATCAATATGCCCAAGCGATTGGTCTCGCATTCCAAGTTCAGGACGATATTCTTGATGTCATTGGCGATACCGAAATGATAGGAAAACGTCAAGGCAGTGACCAACAGCTAGGAAAAAGCACTTACCCCGCATTACTAGGGTTAGAACAAGCACAGAAAAAAGCATACGAGCTGTATCAAGAAGCCTTAAAAGCTTTGAATAAACTGGAAGATAAATCCTATAACACAACAATGCTGCGCGCACTTGCCAGCTTTATTATTGAACGTAATAACTAAGGTCTGCCGGTAAATCTACCTGCTGGCAGCTCTATTAATAAACACTTCTTAACGAGCATCAAATGAGCATTGATATAGCCAAATACCCCACATTGGCATTAGCGGAAAATCCTGAAGAACTTCGTATGTTGCCAAAAGAGAGCCTGCCGAAGTTATGCGATGAACTTCGGCAATTCCTGCTAAACAGTGTCAGTCGCTCCAGTGGTCATTTTGCCTCCGGTCTTGGTACTGTTGAGCTGACTGTAGCATTACATTACGTCTATAAAACGCCTTTCGATAAATTGGTATGGGATGTTGGCCATCAGGCTTATCCTCACAAAATCCTGACAGGACGTCGAGATCGCATTGATACGATTCGTCAAAAAAATGGTCTTCATCCTTTCCCGTGGCGAGATGAAAGTGAATATGACACCTTATGTGTTGGGCACTCATCGACCTCTATCAGCGCTGGATTAGGTATGGCAATTGCTGCTCAACGCGAAGGCAAAGGCCGCCGTACAGTTTGTGTTATCGGTGATGGTGCGATAACAGCGGGGATGGCTTTCGAAGCGATGAACCATGCCGGGGATATCGACCCGGATATATTAGTCATTCTTAATGACAACGAAATGTCTATCTCGGAGAACGTTGGTGCATTAAATAACCATCTAGCCCAACTTCTTTCCGGAAAACTCTACACCACATTGCGAGAAGGCGGGAAAAAAGTCTTTTCCAATCTACCACCGATTAAAGAACTACTGAAAAAAACTGAAGAACATATCAAAGGCATGGTTGTTCCTGGCACTCTGTTTGAAGAATTAGGTTTTAATTACATTGGTCCCATCGACGGACATGATGTACTGACATTGACTCAAACACTGAAAAATATGCGTGAGTTGAAAGGGCCACAGCTACTGCACATCATGACCAAAAAGGGTCGTGGCTATGCACCTGCCGAAAAAGATCCCATCAGCTGGCATGCGGTACCTAAATTTGATCCGACCACTGGCGCATTACCTAAAAGTTCAGACAACCGCCCTACTTTCTCCAAAATCTTTGGAGATTGGTTATGTGAAGAGGCCGCTAACGATAAAAAATTGATGGCAATTACACCCGCCATGCGTGAAGGCTCTGGTATGGTGCGTTTCTCCCGAGAATATCCTGATCAATACTTTGATGTCGCCATTGCAGAACAACATGCCGTGACTTTCGCCGCTGGTTTGGCAATTGGTGGTTACAGGCCGATTGTTGCTATCTATTCGACATTTCTCCAACGTGCTTATGATCAGGTTATCCATGATGTCGCCATTCAGAATCTACCTGTTCTATTTGCAATAGATCGCGGCGGTATCGTAGGTGCTGATGGTCAGACACATCAAGGTGCCTTTGATCTTTCATTCCTTCGTTGCATCCCCAACATGGTCATTATGGCACCAAGCGATGAGAACGAATGCCGCCAAATGCTACATACCGGCTATCATTATCAGCAAGGTCCAGTAGCCGTACGTTATCCACGAGGAACCGGAACGGGGGCAGAACCCCAACCATTTGAACAATTGCCAATTGGTAAAGGTGTTATTCGCCGTCAGGGTAATAAGGTAGCAATCCTAAACTTTGGTACTCTGTTACCCGATGCAATAACAGCAGCAGAGTCACTGGATGCAACTGTTGTTGATATGCGTTTTGTCAAACCACTGGATAAAGAATTAATATTAGACATGGCCGATAACCATGATTTATTGGTCACACTGGAAGAAAATGCCATTATGGGCGGTGCCGGAAGTGGCGTTAATGAATTACTAATGCAGGAAGGCCGCCTGGTACAAATTCTGAATATTGGCTTGCCTGATCAATTTGTGCCACAAGGTAGTCAGGAAGAAATCAAAGCGGATTTAAGGCTTGATGCCGCCGGTATTCAAAATAGTATCAATAAAAGGCTATTTTCCTGAGTGTATAGGGATAATAGGATATTTATCCTATTATCCTCAATGTGTGGATTTACAGATTAATCACGTATAATGATTTGAGTTAAAATCGCCAGCAGTCTACACCCCCTACTCTGACGCCTACGTTAGGAAATATTAGTGATAATCTGTCGAATTGTTCCATTATTGGAATTGTAATTAAATAATCTATAAACCGATTGGTTTGCTGTAGTTAATTTTAGTGAGCGGGAATTGCTATAGCTATTATCCCAAATAATCGAGACTAACGCTGAACAAGTATTATATAGGTAAAGTTTGTCAGGTTTCATGTAAAGCCGCAACGCATAGCGAAGCGGCTTTTTTTAGGATTATAGTAGGAAGTGCCTCAAATTAGATGATATGTATTTTCCGCATTCTTCTCTATAAAAAGGCACCATTTTCAGAATCAAGTAACGATGCTTACCAAAGTACTCTACACAAACCCAGCAATCCAGTGCAGCCGACTTCTGATATTTCGTGCAGTCGTCTTCTGAAAATGACAAAATCGATAGGGGTCATGACCGTGCCAAAAACGTTCGTATTTGATACGGTACCTGTACGCTTTCATTGTGTACATTTTGCTAATAGGCACACCTTAGTGTACAATTTCAATGCGTATAAATAGGAGGGCGTAACAATGCCTCAGATCCCAGTAGAAACTAACGACCGAATGTCGCTACGTATTGCCTCAGAAGAAAAGTCGCTGTTGATGCGTGCAGCCGCTTTACAACATACCAACTTGACTGAGTTCGTGATCCGCAATGTGATGCCAGCAGCACGGAAAGTTATCGACGAGAACGAACGGCTGGAGCTGACCGAAAGAGATAGTTTGCATGTTCTGGATCTTTTGGATAACCCACCGGCACCCAATGATAAATTGTTGGCCGCAGCATTTGCCTTGCCGAAACAATCATGATGCTACCAATCTGGCACGAAGAACCTATAGGCAAACATCATGATCGTGGTGCTTTTGACTGTGGTGATGAGGCGTTGAATCAGTTTTTACATCGCCATGCAAGGCAGAGCCATGAGAAAGGTGGGGCAAAAACCTACCTTGCGGTTAGCGAGAACAATGGAACGGTATTAGGTTACTACAGTCTAAGTCCCGCTTCTATTGCTTATGAACGTGCACCGGAAGTGATTAAACGTGGTCTGGCTCGACATGAAGTGCCAGTATTTCGGCTTGGCCGTCTGGCTATAGATCTTTCAGTACAGAGTCAAGGACTCGGTGGTCAGTTGTTGCTAGCCGCTGGTCGGCGCTGTTTATTGGTGGCCGCACAGGCTGGCGGGGTTGCATTGCTGATTGATGCCAAGAATGAGCGTGTTGCCGAGTGGTACGCCAGCTATGGTGCTATTCCGCTATTAGATGCCCACCTATCTTTGCTGTTACCATTCAAAACAATACATGCAGCTCTAGTCACTGCGGGGAAGCTTTAAATGAACGAAGCAACCAATCACAATAAATTACAACCACCACCAGATATCTCTGTTAAGCGACAGGGAAACGCCTATGTCATATTTAACCTGAGTTCTGGATAAGAAATTGACGAGAAGCCTGTTCCGGGAGCAAAATTTTGGTGAACGCCGAAAACAGCTCCGGGGAGGAACAGGCTAGGGATAAGTTAGTGGAAATTTTCTGCGATGTCGACGATTTTTGCCGTTTTTTCATCCCCCAGTGGACACAGTTTTGCCTTGATAACGGATACCGTCTACGTCGCCGCCAAGGTCGCATGTCTCCCAGTGAAATCATGACTATCCTGATCCTCTTTCATCTATCACATTACCGTGATTTTAAACATTTTTATCTGGAGCATATTTGGAAATATCACCACAATGATTTTCCCACCTTGCTCAGTTATACCCGTTTTATTCGTGTCGCGCCTTCCGTTTTGGCACCACTGTGCAGTTATCTGACTCAATTAAAAGGGAAACCGACTGGCATTGCTTTTATTGATTCCACCAGTTTGGGTATTTGTCATAACATCCGCATTCCCCGTCATCAGGTTTTTGAGGGGATCGCAAAACGAGGAAAAACCTCGATGGGATGATGTGATGGACGTCCCCTTTTTCAGCGGTAAAGAGTGTCACTTTCATCACGAAGAAACGTCGTAACATGAAAGCGCGTATGCTGGCAGAGTGGGATAAGATCATGTTATCAAAGCGTTTCATCATAGAAACCATCAATGATCAATTAAAGAATATTTCTCAAATAGAGCATTCGCGCCACCGAAGTATAACGGGATTTCTGTTGACCGTTTTAGGTGGTGTGATTGCTTACCGCCTTAAATTAAAAAAAACATCACTGAAAATTTTCTACTCAGAAGACGATTTTCCAGTGATGGCTTAAACAGAATTCGGGTTAATTTAGAAAAACTTTACTGCTGCGTCGATGACTTTTGCCAAAAATTTCTAACACTCCCTATAAACCAATACTTCTTTCATCCCTCTAAGCTTCTAATTCCTTGAAAATCTGCGTCATTGTGTCACTCAGAACTTCCACTAAATTCCTTTATCACTCGAACAATTCCGCATGTGTACCGGTTCTGACAAACTCGATTGCATTTTTCTGTTCGTCCAAAAGATAAAATCCCCCCCAATATGACACTCTCTAAATCCAGCCCAATCTCCGATTAACTCATGATCTTTATATTCAGCTCCTAGCGGTGAATCATTAGCAATGAGGAGCATTACAACAGATTTTAATCGGTGCATGTCATAGCGCCCAGAACGGCTCAATCGTTGCCAATCTTTACCGAACTGTTTTGTATAGTCTGAGCGACGCGGAAAGCTAGCGCGCTTACTTGCCGCAGTCTTTTTCAATGTCATGAATTAAATCATCCGCATCGTTAAAACGTGCATTCATTGAGCTTCTCGCCTCATTCATAGCCTCAACAGTAACTCTGTTAGGGATTTTCTTGATCTCGAAAGGTAGCGCCTTTTCTTTGGCCACCATCGTTACAGCAATACGTAGAAAGTCAGACATTTTAATCCCAATAGCAGCTAAAACATCGGTTGCCTCTTGCTTAATTGCTGGGTCTATACGTGTGCGAACATAAGTTTCAGTACCCATTTAATACCTCATACATGCTGATTTTTGTAGTACAATCGTAGTCCTAATTTTGATATTAGGCAATCTTAGCCCAGAGAAGAACATGCTGAAGTATAAAGCAAAAAATGAGTCCCCCTTTAAGGGGCATTATACAGTCTGTCTGCTAACCAATTATATTTTGCACTATGCCACGCTGACATCTCATAGAATCCAAGGCAACGATATTACCTTTCAGTGGCAATCTGTTCAGGCGTTCGGGAATTGTAGTAATTTCATTAGGCTTTCCATCTACACCACACCTCAGAAAATAAAAATCTGATAAAACGCCAGTAACCAAACAATCACGAAAGAAAATCCAGCAGCGATAACATCATCCAACATGATGCCTAATCCACCATGAACATAGCGATCAAACCAGCGAATTGGCCACGGTTTCCACATATCCAGAATACGAAACACTATAAAACCGGTCAAAACCCACTGCCAGTTAACCATAGGGATTGCCATCAATGTGATCCACATACCGATAAATTCATCCCAGACAATACTACCATGGTCATGAACCTTCATATCATCAGAAGTACGCTGACAAATCATTATGCCGAAAAACATCCCAACAATAATAACCAACCAGCAAATCCATTCCGGAAACTGAACCAGTAATAACCAGAATGGAATAGCCGCTGCCGATCCCATTGTCCCCGGCACCACGGGCGACAACCCACTACCAAAACCTGTCGCTAATAGATGCCAGGGATTACTCATCCGTAAACGATGCTTTGCCTTATCCATGTGCTTCCTCGGTAATAAAGTGATCGAACCCTTTCAGATCTAATTTAATCTCTTTATTATTGCTGTAATAACGAATACCCTCTGATTCCGCCATAATCTGTCCAACACAGCTAAAACCAGCACCGGTATGCGCCAACGCAATTTCCAACGCACCACGATTCCTCTCTGGGACAGTAAAACACAATTCATAGTCCTCACCACCACTCAAAGCCCACATTAAAGCTTGTTGTGGTTCAACGTACTGTTTCATTGCATCAGAGTAAGGAAGCGCATCCAGATTTATTCTGGCTCCACATCGGCTGGCTTTCAGAATGTGACCTAAATCAGAAATCAAACCATCAGATAAATCAATTGCTGATGTTGCCAAGCCACGTAGTGCTTGCCCTTGTAAAATACGAGGCTGCGGCCTGAGATGGCGCTGAACCAACCAGTTGTGAGATACCGGATCAAAAATTTGCAAACGATTTTGTAACAGAGCCAAACCCGCCGCACTATCCCCCAGCGATCCACTCACATAAATCCAATCGCCATTTTTTGCGCCAGTACGCCGTAACGCCCTGCCTGCGGGAACTAAACCATGAATCGTCAACGTCAGACTCATCGGACCGCGGGTAGTGTCACCACCAATAAGCTGCATACCATAATAACGCAACTGCTCAAACAGACTGTCACTGAAACCACTCAGCCAGCGTTCATCCACTTCCGGTAATGTTAACGCTAATGAAAGCCAGGCAGGATCAGCGCCGACTGCGGCCAGATCACTCAGATTCACAGCAAGAGATTTGTAAGCTAAATCTTCAGGAGAAATATCAGGTAAAAAATGAACGCCTGAAACTAAGGTATCCGTACTAACCGCCAATTGTTGTTTATCGGCTAGTGTCATCAGTGCGCAGTCATCACCAATACCTAAATTTACATCACGCCGGTTAATCTCCTGGCGATCAAAATAACGTGCAATGAGGTCAAATTCGCCACATGCCATAATAAAATCCCAAAAAGTTACTGATGATCACGAACATAAGGCCGGTATCCCGGCCTTACAAATCATCGTCTACGGTGGGAAAAACCCGACAAGCAGTAGCTTATCTTTTTCTGCGTACTGCCGGGCCAGATTTATCCAGTACCCCGTTTACGAACTTGTGGCTATCTTCAGCACCGAAGACTTTTGCCAATTCGATAGCTTCGTTAATAGCCACTTTATAAGGGACATCATCACGATAACTTAGTTCAAACATAGCAATACGCAAAATGGCTTTTTCTACCTGACCTAACTCTTCGAGCTGACGGGAAAGATAAGGGGCCATCAAAGCATCCAGCTTAGCCGCATTTACAGCTACTCCTGACAGCAATTCGCGAAAATAGGTTACGTCAACACCAGTGACGTCCTGCTCCGACAGAAACTGTAATTCAACATCAGCAATGCTATTGCCAGATAATTGCCATGAATATATAGCCTGAACAGCGCACTCACGAGCACGACGACGAGCAGCAGGTTTCACAAGATTCCCCTTAATTAAAACTAAAATCAGCCTTTAATGGCATTAATTACATTGACCATTTCCAGTGCGGTTAATGCGGCTTCTGCGCCTTTATTACCCGCTTTGGTTCCAGCACGCTCAATCGCCTGTTCAATGCTTTCTGTGGTCAGAACACCAAACGCTACTGGAATTTCACTAGCCATCGCTACACTAGACAGACCAGAACTGCATTCACCAGCAACGTATTCAAAATGAGCGGTACCACCACGGATAACTGTACCTAGCGCGACAACAGCGTCATATTTTTGGGTTTCGACCAATGTCTTCACTGTTAATGGCAACTCGTAAGCACCAGGAACCCAGACAACAGTGATATTCTCTGAAGCAACCTGACCGATACGCTCAAGCGCATCCACCGCTCCTCCTAACAGACTGTCATTAATGAAGTTGTTAAAACGTGCAATGGCAATCGCCACACGAGCTTGTGGAGCTGCAACAACACCTTTGATTACGTTCATAGCCTTCCTTCCATCTGTTCATATCCGCAGGGGGGCGGATTCTATCATATTCTTTCGTTAGCTGCGCCTGCCGATTTAGCAGCAGAGCATAAAAACAGGCAAACTCACCCACACTCACATATTCAGTCAGTATACAGGCCGCAGATGCAGACGAAGATCAGGCCCAACTTGCTGTACATCAAAAATGTCAAATTCCGGTGCCTCTGCCAGATTTTTGAGTTCAGGAATAGTGAACAAACCACGAGCCGTATCACCTAGCACTTTTGGCGCAACATAAAGAACCAATTCATCCACCAACCCTAAAGTTAGCAATGCGCCTGCCAGCAATGCCCCACACTCAGTCCAGACTGTGTTGATCTGGCGCTTACCCAGCTGCATCATCAATGACACCAAATCTACCCCAATACCATGAGCAGGTAACAGTATCTGTTCTACATTTTCAGATAAGTCATGTTCATCTACTTTAGTGCGAGCCAGCCAACAATAACCGGGCTGCTGTATGACCTGATGCTGGGGGCTAACACGATTCTGACTGTCAACAATAACACGTACCGGTTGACAAAGATTTTCCTCGGGATAAACCGCCTGAATTTCTGCGTCCAATTCACTCCAACGAACTGTCAAGTGAGGATCATCAGCTAAAACAGTGCTACTGGAACTCAGAATCGCGCTACATTGAGCACGGAATTTTTGCACATCACAGCGAGCTTGTGGTGATGTAATCCATTTACTTTCACCAGAAGCTAATGCCGTTCGGCCGTCGAGAGAAGTCGCCATCTTCAACTGAATATATGGAAACCCGGTACGCATCCGCTTCAAAAACCCCCGGTTGAGAGATTCAGCTTCTTCCATCATCAGTCCATGTTCTACTGCAATACCAGCCTGTTGCAGCTTATAAAGCCCTCTTCCTGCTACCTGTGGATTGGGATCCTGCATCGCCGCAACCACACGGCTAACGCCAGCCGCAATCAACGCATCGGCACAAGGCGGTGTCTTACCGTGATGGCTGCATGGCTCAAGCGTGACATAAACAGTTGCGCCTTTAGCTTTATCTCCGGCTATCTGTAACGCGTAAACCTCAGCATGCGGCTCACCAGAACGTAAATGAAAACCTTCCCCAACAATTTGTCCATCATGCACAATCACACAACCAACGTTAGGATTAGGTGACGTGGTAAAGCGCCCTTGACGCGCCAATTCCAAAGCGCGCGCCATATATTTTTTATCGTTATTCACTGGTTCAACCTTGTAATCTAGCAATCTCTTCGCCAAATTCACGAATATCTTCAAAGCTGCGATAGACAGAAGCAAAACGGATATAGGCGACTTTATCCAATTTCTTCAATTCATCCATAACCAGATTACCAATCATCTTGGATGGAACTTCCCGCTCACCGGTAGCACGTAACTGAGATTTAATATAGCTAATCGCCATTTCTACATCATCAGAACTGACTGGGCGCTTTTCCAGTGCTTTTTGCATACCACGGCGCAATTTCTCTTCATCGAACGGCTCTCGGATATCGTCACTTTTTATTACTCTAGGCATAACTAGCTCAGCCATTTCAAAAGTGGTGAATCGTTCATGACACTCAAGACACTGGCGCCGTCGGCGCACCTGCGAGCCATCCCCTACCAAACGAGAGTCAATCACTTTGGTATCAACAGCAGCACAAAATGGGCAATGCATATCGTTTCCTGATGGTTAATCCGAACTAAATTTACAGTTTATCCTTAATCTGAATAAAAAACACCCTGTCAGCCGGATACTCACAGGGTGTTTGAACAGCATCAAGGCAGAATAATTAAGGCAATAAAGATGGCTGATCAGCCCCTTCCTTCTCAACCTTTTGCTGGATCATGTGTTCACGCTTCATACCCAGTTTCAACGCTAAAGCGGAAGCAACATAGATAGAAGATACCGTACCGATAGAAACACCAATTAACATCGCTAGTGAGAACCCCTTCAACATTGCACCACCGAAAATATACAACATCAGCACCACCAGTAAAGTTGTTGCAGATGTCATGATTGTACGGCTCAATGTTTGCGTCAGAGAGACGTTCATAATTTCATACGACGTACCACGACGGATCTTACGGAAATTCTCACGGATACGGTCAGAAACCACGATACTGTCATTCAATGAGTAACCGATAACTGACATCAGCGATGCCACAATGGTCAGGTCAATCTCGATACGGAACAATGACAGAACCCCTAGCGTGATGATGACATCATGGGCAAGCGCAAGAACCGCACCCAATGCTAAACGCCATTCAAAACGGAACCCAACATAAATCAAGATACAGATAAGCGCCGCCAGCAACGCCATTGCACCATCTTGGGCGAGCTCAGCACCGACACTCGGCCCAACAATTTCAATACGATTGACACTCGCATCTTTATCAATGGTGTCATTAATGACTTTAATAACCTTTTTACCCAGTTCCTCATTCGCCGCACCCGTAACTGGTGGCATACGCACCATTACATCACGGCTACTACCGAAATTTTGCAACAGCGGATCTTCAAAGCCCGCTTTTGCCAGGTTATCACGCATCTTATCCAAATCAGCAGATTGACTGAGTTTGATTTCAATTACCGTACCACCGGTAAAATCGAGTCCCCAGTTAAACCCGCGAGTTGCCATCACAAAAACAGAAGCTACCAACAGCAGCAACGAAATTCCGAAAGCAACGTTGTCCCAGCGCATAAAGTCATAGACTCTGCGACCGTAGTTCAATTGTTCAACAGTATAATCCTGTGCCACAACGTGCTCCTTAAATTGACAGCTTCTTAATACGCTTACCGCCATATAGCAGGTTAACGATTCCTCGCGTACCTACAATAGCGGTGAACATAGAAGTCGCGACACCAATTGACGTTGTTATCGCAAAGCCTTTAATTGACCCGGTACCAACAGCATAAAGAATGACCGCCGTAATCAACGTGGTCAAGTTAGCATCAATAATACTGGAGAAAGCGCCTTTATAACCTTCATGTATCGCTTGTTGGACTGTCCGGCCATTACGCAACTCTTCTTTGATACGTTCGTTGATCAGCACGTTCGCATCAACCGCCACCGCCAGCGTTAGCACAATACCCGCAATCCCCGGCATGGTTAACGTCGCCCCTGGTAACAGAGACATGATACCAACAATCAGCACCAGATTAGCCAACAACGCACTGCTCGCAATCACGCCGAATTTGCGATAGTAAATCACCATAAACAGAATTGATGCAATTAAGCCCCACAGACAAGCCTCTAAACCTTGTTCAATGTTTTGCAGACCAAGGGTTGGCCCAATAGTACGCTCTTCTACAATCTGAATCGGCGCGATCAGAGCACCCGCACGCAACAATAAGGATAACTGACGCGCTTCGGTTGCGTTGGAAAGGCCCGTGATACGGAAACTGTTCCCCAGACGAGTCTGAATATTAGCAATGTTAATCACTTCTTCATGTTTAACTAACACCGACCGACCATTAGCATCTTTCTTACCGCTGTCTTTATATTCCACAAACAATGTCGCCATTGGCTTACCAACATTGTCTTTGGTGAAATTAGACATCGCTGTGCCACCGGCACTGTCCAGTGAAATACTCACCTGTGGATTACCATATTCATCGGTATCCGGGATTGAATCTGTAATGTGATCACCGGTCAGAATAACACGTTTATATAACACAACCGGATTACCATCACGAGTGCTCTTCACCTCAGAATCACCTGGCACACGGCCTGATGTAGCTGCGGTAGAGTCAATACCGGTATTGACCAGACGGAATTCCAACGTTGCTGTCGCACCCAGAATCTCTTTTGCACGAGCAGTATCCTGAATACCCGGTAATTCAACCACGATACGGTCAGCGCCCTGACGCTGAACCAATGGTTCAGCCACACCCAGTTGATTAACACGGTTACGCAGAATGGTAATATTCTGCTGCACCGCATAAGAGCGGGCTTCGCGCTGACGTTCATCACTCATCACCGCTTTCAGAGTATTATTGCTTCCAATACTGAAAACTAAATCACGGTGACGGCCAGTAAGATAGTTTTCCGCCTCAGACCGTGCTTTCTCATCACGGAAGCGGATTTCTACACCGTAATTATCAATTTTACGGGCAGTGGAGTAAGGAATACCTTTTTCACGCAAATCAGTGCGCAGGCCATCAATATTCTGCTCTTGCAGTTTGCCTAATGCGGTTTCCATATCCACTTCCATCAGGAAGTGCACCCCACCTCGCAGATCAAGACCCAGTTTCATTGGTTCGGCACCAACCTTACTTAACCAAGTTGGTGTTGCTGGTGCCAGGTTCAGTGCCACCACGTACTGATCGCCTAATGTGGACACCAATGCTTCACGGGCACGAAGCTGAATATCGGAATTATCGAAACGAGCAAGAATCGCACCATTTTCCAGCGCAATAGATTTACTCGCGATTTGATTTTTTTCTAAAACATTATGGATTTGGACCAGCGTTTGCTCACTGGCGGCAATGCCTCGCGCGCCAGTGATTTGTACAGCCGGATCCTCACCATAAAGGTTGGGAAGTGCATAAAGCAAACCGATGAGGATCGCAGCGATCAGCATCAGATACTTCCACAAAGGATAACGGTTTAGCACGGCAGTTCCCTTCGGGAAAATCAGAAATTACAGAGCTTTCATTGTACCTTTCGGTAAAACGGCAGCGACGAAATCACGTTTAATGGTCACTTCAGTAGTGTCATTCAGTGCTACAACGATATAACCCGTGTCAGAAACTTTTGTGACACGACCAATCAAACCACCATTGGTCATCACCTCATCACCTTTGGAAATAGAATCCATCAGCTTTCTGTGTTCTTTGGTACGTTTCTGTTGTGGACGCAGGATCATGAAATAGAAGATCAAGCCGAAAACGACCAGCATGATGATCAAAGAATATGGGCTTCCCTGAGCCGGTGCGCCAGCAGATGCTGCTGCTTCAGAAATAATACTCATTAAACTTCCCTCATTGTTATCAAATTCAATAGTAATCAAAAACCAGCCGCAATATGCTATACCCACTGAAACCAGTCAATCACTACTTAAGTCAAATACTTAATGCCGGAACGGGTTTACCAATCCGTTGATAAAAATCTTCAACAAACTGTTCAAGATTACCTTCCTCAATGGCCTGACGGATCTTAGCCATCAGGCGCTGATAATACCGCAAATTATGGATAGTATTCAGCCTTGCACCGAGAATTTCGTTACAACGGTCAAGATGATGCAAATATGCCCGACTATAATTCCGACAAGTATAACAGTCACACTGCTCATCCAGTGGCGAAGTATCCTCTTTATGTTTGGCATTACGGATTTTAATCACACCATGGGTCACAAAAAGATGACCATTACGGGCATTACGGGTTGGCATCACACAATCGAACATATCAATGCCGCGACGAACTCCCTCCACCAAATCCTCTGGTTTTCCTACTCCCATCAGATAGCGCGGTTTGTCTTGCGGGATTTGCGGACAGACATGTTCAAGAATGCGGTGCATATCCTCTTTAGGCTCCCCTACCGCCAGACCACCTACAGCGTATCCATCAAAACCAATCTCCACCAGACATTTTACTGAGATGTCACGTAAATCTTCATAAATGCTTCCCTGAATAATACCAAACAAAGCATTTTTATTCTGTAGTTCATCAAAACGCTTACGACTACGCGCAGCCCAACGTAACGACATCTCCATCGAACGTTTCGCATAATCCCAATCAGCAGGATATGGCGTACATTCATCAAAAATCATGACAATATCAGAACCCAAGTCATACTGGATTTCCATCGATTTTTCTGGGCTGAGGAAAACCGGCGTACCATTAATTGGGTTACGGAAATGTACACCTTCCTCTTTGATTTTACGCATGGCGCCAAGGCTGAATACCTGAAAACCGCCTGAATCCGTCAAGATTGGACCATGCCATTGCATAAATCCATGCAGATCGCCATGAAGTTTCATGATTTCCTGCCCTGGACGCAGCCACAAATGGAAAGTATTGCCAAGCAAGATCTGCGCACCGGTTTCTTTCACTTCTTCCGGTGTCATTCCTTTTACTGTGCCATAAGTCCCAACTGGCATAAATGCCGGCGTTTCTACCACGCCACGCTCAAAAATCAGACGACCACGACGAGCTTGACCGTCGGTAGTTTGTAATTCAAATTTCACTTAACCTCCAGGCATCAGATAAACAGTCCGATGCTGTTGTTCAAAATCAGACAAAGTTGAAATTTACCGTTGAACTGAGATATTCACATAACCCTATTTTCAACAACTTCAATAATATATTCCAGTCAATGCCATAATCATTACATTGAATTAAGAAATCTTTTCCTTGCAAGCGAAGGGATTACGACGAATAAACATAGCATCACCATAACTAAAGAAACGATATTTTTCTGCAACCGCCTCTTGATAAGCATTCATCGTATTTTTATAACCCGCAAACGCAGAAACCAGCATAATAAGTGTCGATTCCGGCAAATGGAAATTAGTAATCAACGCGTCCACAACCTGATATTCAAAACCCGGATAGATAAAAATTTGCGTGTCATTAAAAAATGGCGCAATTAACTTATCCTGACAGGCTTTTGCGGCACTTTCCAGCGATCGAACTGACGTTGTGCCAACGGCAACAACTTTGTTACCTCTCGCCTTACATGCCAGCACAGCATCAACCACATCCTGTGGCACTTCTGCATACTCAGCATGCATAATATGGTCTTCAATGGTCTCCACCCGCACAGGCTGGAAAGTACCCGCACCAACATGCAATGTCACAAAAACCATCTCCACGCCCTTTTTACGCAGCGCTTCCAATAATGGCTCATCAAAATGAAGACCGGCCGTTGGTGCAGCTACCGCTCCGGGCCGTTCACTGTATACAGTTTGGTACAACTCACGGTCTGCCTCTTCATCAGGACGATTAATATAAGGCGGCAAAGGCATATGACCTATGTCATCCAAAATGGACAACACATCACGTTCATCATCAAAACGTATTTCGAACAAGGTATCATGACGGGCCAACATGGTTGCTTTAAGACTTTCATTGTCACCTAATAACAGCTCAGTTCCCTCTTTTGGCGCTTTGGAAGCACGCACATGTGCAAGTACCCGCTTATCATCCAACACCCGTTCAACCAGCACTTCCAGCTTACCGCCCGTAGCTTTTCGGCCGAAAATACGCGCAGGTATGACGCGGGTATTATTAAAAACCAGTAAATCTCCGGCATTCAGCTTATCGAGAACATCCGTAAAAATACCATGCGTTAATGCCCCCGTTTCACCATCAAGCGAGAGCAAACGACAGCCACTACGTTGTGGTTGAGGGTAATGAGCAATCATTTCGTCAGGAAGTTCAAAAGTAAAATCGGAGACACGCATTATATTTAATCATTCAGAAAAACAAGCGGACTAGTCTAGTGCCGCAGCCCTGAGGGTGCAACAAATAAGCACATAACTTCGCGGATTTATATTATAATTGCCGAATGAATTTTCTCGCTCACCTTCATTTAGCAACTCTGGCTGACAGTTCCTTACTAGGAAACCTGATGGCTGATTTTGTGCGCGGTAATCCAGAGGGACAATACAGCGCTGATGTGGTTGCAGGTATTCGTATGCATCGGCGTGTTGACGTATTAACAGATACCCATCCACTGGTTATTCAAGCCCGTCATTTATTCAGTAATTCATATCGACGGGTTGCGCCGATTACTTTAGATATTATCTGGGATCACTTCCTCTCCTTGAATTGGGATAAACTGGTTCCCACTTACTCATTACCGGCATTTATTCACCATGCTCGTAGTCAGATTGAACCTCATCTTTATTACACTCCCGAAAAATTTCAGGAGCTGAATGCGTTTTTATGGCGGCAAAACTGGCTGATCCGTTATGCAGATCTTGCATTTATCGCAGATGTATTAAAAGGCATGGCTCGAAGACATCCCAGATTATCGGCTTTATCTGGATCATTTCAGGATATAGAGCAACATTACGCTGATTTCGACGCACTATTCTGGCAATTTTATCCCTATATGATGGAAAAGGCAGAAAATAAGGATTTTTACTGCTTACCCCAATAGACGTTTATGTTCAAAATATCACCTTCATTTAATACACACCGTAGAACTCCCCCTTTCTAGCTAATACAACCTGTGTCAGACTGAGCAAATATGCACCACAGCTTATGAAGCAAGCAGTCTCATCCTAGCACGCAGAAAGACATGACAGTAAAGAAAATAAAAATAAGGTATTGATAGGTAAAATCTATTGCAAAGATTAGTATTTTATCCTTTATTGGTGTACGCTAATTCCTTATTCTATATCCAATTTTTACATAAACCCCGCAAAACTACAGGAGTAACTCATGGTTCTGGTAACTCGTCAAGCCCCTGACTTTACAGCAGCAGCGGTCCTCGGCAACGGCGAAATAGTTGGGAATTTCAACCTGAAAAAACACCTAAATGGTAAACCTGCCGTTATCTTTTTCTGGCCAATGGACTTTACTTTCGTATGCCCTTCTGAGCTGATCGCATTTGACCACCGCTACGAAGAGTTCAAAAAGCGCGGAGTGGAAGTTATAGGTGTTTCTTTTGATTCTGAATTCGTCCACAACGCATGGCGTAAAACTCCTGTCGATCAAGGTGGTATTGGCGAAGTTAAATATGCAATGGTTGCTGATACTAAACGCGAGATTCAAAAATCCTACGGCATTGAGCACCCAGAAGCGGGTGTTGCTCTGCGCGGCTCTTTCCTGATCGACAAAAACGGTGTAGTTCGTCATCAAGTCGTGAACGATCTGCCTCTGGGCCGTAACATTGACGAAATGCTGCGTATGGTTGACGCACTGCAATTCCATGAAGAGCACGGCGATGTTTGCCCTGCACAATGGGAAAAAGGTAAAGAAGGCATGAGCGCATCTCCAGATGGCGTAGCTAAATACCTGTCTCAAAACGCTGCTAAACTATAACCTTAGATATTATCCATAATTAGGCCAGCTGGTTATTCCGGCTGGTTTTTTTTCACTGAAATTCCTCGTTTTGCCACCTTGCGCACAAAAACCCCCTATTCCCAATAACTATCACCACTTACAATTAAATTTACAATTGTTTAACATTAAAATCAGTGTAAATAAAACAAGTCATTACACCGACAAAAATAACCTCACCAAAAGACAGGAGCTTACAACATGTTGAAAACATGGAAAACACCGCTGGTAATAACATCCCTGCTCGTCTCGTCCCACCTTTACGCCGCTTCGGAACCGGCTGTTGAAGCCAAAAATGGTATGGTCGTTTCATCCCAACATCTTGCTTCACAAGTTGGTGTGGATATCCTCAAAATGGGTGGAAATGCGGTTGATGCAGCGGTTGCTGTTGGCTATGCCCAAGCCGTTGTCAATCCATGTTGTGGCAATATCGGTGGTGGTGGCTTTATGACAATTCATTTAACCGACGGTACCGATACTTTTATTAACTTCCGCGAAACCGCGCCAAGTGCAGCAAGTGCCGATATGTATCTGGATAAAGAAGGGAATGTTATTAAAGGAGCCAGTTTATATGGCTACCGCGCGGCGGGTGTGCCCGGAACCGTGATGGGGTTAGACAGCACCCTAAAAAAATATGGCAAGTTGAGCCGTGAACAAGTCATGGCCCCTGCAATTAAGCTGGCACGAGAAGGCTTTATACTGACCCGTGCAGATACCGATATTCTGGACACCACAATCAAGCGTTTCCGCAAAGATCCAGAAGCAGCTCGTATCTTCCTACGTAAAGATAGCTCTCCTTATCAACCAGGAGATAGATTAATACAAACCGATCTGGCAAATACGTTAGAATTAATTGCTAAAAAAGGGCAAGACGCTTTTTATCACGGAAATATTCCTAAACTGGTCGCCGAAGCCGCTAAAAAATCCGGCGGCATTATTACCGAAGCTGATTTTGCCAATTATAAAATTTCAGAAACAACCCCCGTCACCTGTCACTATCGCGGTTATAAATTTATCTCTTCCCCGCCGCCAAGTTCAGGCGGAGTAACCATGTGTGAAATTCTGAATATTTTGGAAGGTTATAACCTCAAAGAAATGGGATTCAACTCGGCTGATTATATTCACACATTGACAGAAGCCATGCGCCATGCCTACATGGACAGAAATACTTACCTTGGTGATCCAGAATTTGTTAAAAATCCAATCGATCACTTACTGAGTAAACACTATGCTGAATCTCTACGTAAAAAAATAGAGCCAGGTAAAGCAACATTATCGGAGAATATTCAGCCGGGTATTGGACCCCATGAGAAGCCAGAAACCACACACTACTCCATTGTCGACAAAGAAGGTAATGCAGTTTCAACTACCTATACTATCAATGGACTTTTTGGTGCTGTCGTCATCGCCCCCGGAACAGGTTTCTTCCTCAATGATGAGATGGATGATTTCACCACTAAAATTGGTGAAAAGAATCTTTATGGTCTCATTCAAGGTGCGACTAACTCTATTGCCCCCGGTAAGCGCCCACTATCCTCAATGAGCCCGACACTTGTCACAAAAGACAATAAGACATTCCTTGTTCTGGGCTCACCCGGCGGCTCCCGTATTATCTCTATTACCTTGCAAACCGCCTTAAACATTATTGATCACGGTATGTCTCCTCAAGAAGCGGTCAATAGCCCCCGTATTCATCACCAATGGTTACCTGATGAAGTTTATTATGAGCAACGTGGTATTTCTAAAGACTCGTTGAATTTGCTAGAAAAAATGGGATATAAAATGGTGGAGCAGATACCATGGGGCGCGGCTGAAGTGATTATGGTTGGTTTACCTAAAACCACTAGCACTTCAGCTAAGTCTTCAGGCAATGATGCCACCGTATCTGGTCAAGTTCGTGAAAACCATCTTTATGGTGCCAATGATGTCCGACGCCCGGCTGGTGCGGCTATTGGCTACTAATGACCAACAGCTAAAAAAATAGCTAATCTGTGTAGGCAATATCGGGATGGGATATCCTTTTTTCAGGAATCCCATCCCATGCTTTCCCTGAACATCTGACGATGGCAAACAGTCAGAGAAACAAACATCATCACTGATGCATTTGAGTCTCACGGGTACCTGAACGCCCTAAAACACGGTCATAAATACCAGCCACAACTAAAACCAACAGGGATGGTGCTAGCCAAGCCAATCCTTGATCCGCCAGTGGTAAACGCGTTGCCCAGTTTGGTAACAAATAAACTAATACTTCGGATGACTTAATCGCATCCAAAATACCAAATATCAGACTAACTAACATTACCGGAGCCAAAATACGAGTAAAATTGTGCCACCAGCACAGCGTAAAACTCAACACAATCAGAACGATACAAGGTGGATAAATAGCTGTCAGTACCGGTATGGAAATCTTAATCAAATGACTCAAACCAAGGTTAGAAGTCAACATGGAGAATCCTCCAAGGATCAGAACCAATGAACGATAAGACAGGGGCAAATAACGGCTGAAAAACTCAGCACATGCACAAGTTAATCCAACCGCAGTCACCATACAGGCAACAAAAATCAGCACAGCCAGGAAAACACTGCCAACACCACCAAAAGTATGATGAACATAGGCATGCAAAATGACCGCACCATTTTCTGCATGAGGCACTAACGATCCACTGCCAGCCCCCAACTTGAACAGGGAAAGATAAACCAGTATCAGACCAAAGCCGGCAATAAAACCTGCCCACATTGCATAACGAGTTAATAATGAAGATGAGGCAACGCCTCTTGAACGCGCAGCGTTAACAATAACAATCCCAAACACCATCGCTCCCAGCGTATCCATTGTCAGATAACCATTGACGAAACCACTGGAGAATGGGATTTGCTGATAAACATCAATCGCGGGAATTGAATCACCGGCTGGCCAAAGTAAAGCAGCAACACCAAGTATACCTAACGCCAACATCTTGATGGGTGCTAACACATGCCCGACAGTATCAAGCAAACGGCCTGGGTAAAGGGAAACAGCAATTACCAGAACAAAATAAATAAGACTGTAGATAAACAGGGATAACTCGCTGGTACTGGTAAGCGGGGCGATGCCTACCTCAAAAGAGACCGTTGCGGTCCGTGGGATAGCGAATAAAGGACCAACAGCCAAATAACAAACTGTCGCCAGCAGCAAACCAGCAACTCGACCAATAGGTGAACTCAGCTCTTCAATACCACCGCCAACTTTTGCCAATGCGATGATTGTAATGACGGGTAAACCAACCGCAGTCGCTAGAAAGCCTAGTGCTGCTAACCAAACATATTCACCTGATTGTAACCCCACCATAGGGGGAAAAATAATATTTCCCGCCCCGACAAACAGAGCAAAAGTCATAAACCCTAATGCCCAAATATCCTTAGATGATAAACGATGTGTCATAATGATTATTAATGTTTTGTTACCATATTTAATGGCCTGAATAATATAAATATCATCAACAGTTAAGCCCATATTGACAATATTGAACCCTAATTTAACGATTTATTATCAAAACAATATTCACCAGGTATCTGTTGAAGACAGATTATAGTGACCATGATAGATAGAATCGCCAACAACTGCCCACAAGTAAAACTTTTATAGTGCCAGAAGGCAATAGATAAACCAGAATGCAGAAGTATATGCCGCACTCTTTTTCAAAACTAGTGATTGCTGTTAGCTATCATTGAATAAACACTATATGATTTGCGTTTTTTTTAACCTGAAAAAATAATAATCAATTACGAAGATTAATTATTACTGTTAATCAAACTATTCCTATCTCTTCTGCTGGTTATTTTGACAGGTACAATCAATCCGGCCGGAAAAGTAAAACTAAAGATCGTCCCTTTGCCTATTTCGCTGGAAACTTTAAGATGAGAATGGTGATGATGTAAGGCATGTTTAACAATCGCAAGACCAAGACCACTTCCTCCAGTTTGTCTGGAACGCGCTTTATCTACTCGATAAAAACGTTCGGTCAAACGAGGTAGATGTTCAGCACTGATACCTTGCCCATTATCTTTCACTGTAAATTCAGCACCGTGGGAATTCTTTTTCCAACTGACATCAATTTGAGTCCCTTTAGGAGTATGGTTAACCGCGTTATAAACCAAATTCGACATTGCACTGCGAAGCTGCTCTTCATTACCGAATACTTTTAGATCTTCACCAATATCAAAATTAATCTTATAACATTCATTACCTAGCGCAATCGCTTCCTGACGCAATACTTTAAGCATCAAAGGCACATCAACGACTTCATTCATATCAATTTGGGGAGCGACTTCAATTTTGGACAGTTGCAACAATTGTTTCACCAAACCGTCCAGCCTCCGGGTTTGTTCCTGCATCGTATTCAGCGCTTTCTTATTTAGCGAACTATCCTCTGCTGCCTGATCCTGCATCACTTCCAAATAACCCTGCAAGACGGTTAGAGGGGTACGCATTTCATGACTAACATTAGCAAAAAAGTCACGACGGGCATTTTCCAGTGTTCGCTTCTGAGTCACATCTCTGGCAACCATTAAGAACTGCCCCTCAGAATAAGGCATCACCCGGAACTCAACAACGAACCCATTATTTAATTCAATGGATAAAGGGCGCGAAAAATCTCTGGAAAGGATATATCGGCTAAAATCAGGGTAGCGAAGTAAATTAAAAATATGCTGTCCATTGTCTTCAGGCCAACGAAAACCAAGTAAATGTTGCGCTAAACGGTTACACCAGAAAATATTACCTTCCGTTGTCATCATCACAATAGCATCGGGTAATGATTCCGCCCCGCTACGAAACCGTTTGATCAACAGCGCCAGCTCACGACGCCGCTTTCGATTCCGTTGCTGCATCTGGTGAATACCATAGAAAATTGGCTCCCACCCTCCTCTCCCCGACGGTGGCAACATACTGCGATCCAACCATAGCCAATTCGAAAGTTTCAGCAAGTTATAACCATGCCATATCAGCACCAAAAATACCGAAACCAATAAACACCAGGACAAATGACCAATAAATATCGCCAGAATTAACGCAGGCAAACAAAAGAGAAACAGTTCTGAAACCAGTTTTTTCCAAGATAGACGTTCTAACACATTAGATTCTCCGGTGCATGGACTTAGTAACGGGTAGAAAAACGATAGCCCGTGCCACGAACGGTCTGCACCATTTTATCATGGCCGCCAATCTCTAATACTTTACGTAAACGGCGAATATGAACATCAACAGTTCTATCTTCAACATAAACATTTGCTCCCCAAACATAATTAAGCAACTGTTCACGGCTATAGACTCGCTCAGGGTGAGTCATAAAGAAGTGCAGTAATTTAAATTCCGTCGGCCCCATATCCAGTGCTTTATCCCGGCTGATCACCCGATGGGACGTTGAATCCAAAACTAAACCATCCATTTCGATAATATCTTCCATGACCATCGGTGAAATACGCCGTAATACCGCTTTAACTCTGGCAACCAACTCTTTAGGAGAGAAAGGCTTAGTGATATAGTCATCTGCCCCAACTTCGAGGCCACGCACCCGATCTTCCTCTTCACCACGGGCAGTCAACATCATCACCGGAATATCGCGAATATTATTATTCCGTTTCATCTGCTTAATTATCTGCAAACCAGAACCACCGGGGAGCATCCAATCCAATAACACTAAATCAGGATAGGGTTCAGATAAACATGCCAACGCAGAATCATAATCCTCTGCTTCTACCGGCTGATACCCGTTTTTTTCCAGAACAAAACAGACCATCTCACGAATCGGAGCTTCATCTTCAACTACCAGAATGCGTCTTGCCATGATTAGTCCCGTTAATATATTGAGATATACCCGTTATCCTTCAAGTTGCCTCTTTGTTGGCTGCACTCGCTCACCCCGGTCACATAGTTTGCTATGTTCCCGGGGATTCACTCCCTTGCCGCCGCGATTCATCTTGAAATCCATAGGGTATAAACGTTACTTAGTTTGAAAAAGCATTATGCGTCAGTTTTATGACAAATTTATGAAATCCTGCCTTGGTTATCTTCTCTCTGCAATCGATTTCGCAATAATTAATTTAACAATTGCCATATTTCATAATGAATGCGAAGCCGCTCGTAGATATATTCACGAAATCAGATTTAAAAGCGACATCCAAAATATAACGATTATAATCGTGCTTCACTTTAACCAATGACGGCGAAAATATGCGTATTATTCACACTTCGGACTGGCATCTTGGCCAATATTTTTTTACAAAAAGCCGGGCTGCTGAACATCAACATTTTCTGCGCTGGCTGATTAAACAGATTGAACATTATCAGGTCGATGCATTAATTGTTGCCGGAGATATATTTGACACGGGTTCACCACCTAGCTATGCCCGTGAACTATATAATCGCTTTGTCGTTGAACTACAACCGACCGGTTGTCAGTTAATTAGCCTTGGTGGTAACCATGATTCAGTAGCAACATTAAATGAATCAAAAGAACTCCTTTCCTGCCTGAATACCACCGTTATTGCTCACGCAGAAAAAGATCAACAAAAACAGATAAAAATACTCACCACCAAACAAGGCAATGCCGGTGCAATTCTTTGTGCAGTCCCTTTTCTGCGGCCAAGAGATATTATGATCAGCCAGGCTGGTCAGTCAGGAGAACAAAAACAGCTCGTATTACAAGAAGCTATTGCAGAACATTATCATCGACTCTATCAGCAAGCGTGTGAATTACGTGATGAATTGAATTTACCCTTACCTATCATTGCTACCGGGCATCTGACGACCGTTGGCGCCACTGTTACAGATTCGGTGCGGGATATTTATATTGGTACATTGGATGCCTTCCCGGCGCAAGCTTTCCCGCCGGTAGACTATATTGCGCTTGGGCATATTCACCGGCCACAAATAGTGGCTAAATCTGAACACATTCGCTACAGCGGTTCCCCTATTCCTCTTAGTTTCGATGAAGTCGGGCAAGAGAAAAGTGTCTGTTTGGTGGAATTTACCCAAGACAAACTGGAATCCATCAAGCTTTTACCCATTCCGCAATATCAGCCCATGCAACTCATCAAGGGCAACCTGCAACACATTGAACAACAGTTGCAAACTTTTAATGACTATCAAGGAGAGCAACCCGTCTGGCTGGATATTGAAGTTGCAACCCAAGATTACCTCCATGATATCCAGAAAAGGATTCGATCAATGGTTGCCGAGCTTCCTGTCGAAATCATTCTGCTACGACGTAGTAAAACACAACAACAAAATAGGCTAGCACAAGAAAACAGGGAAACTCTGACAGAACTTAGCGTTAACGAGGTTTTTGCCCGACGGCTTGCACAATCAGCACTCGAAGATGAAGAACATAAAAAACGTCTGACCACCCTTTTCGAACAAACACTGAACGATATCTATCAGGCTAAAAACAAGGAGGAGCAGGCATGAAAATTTTGAGTCTACGGCTAAAAAACATTAATTCATTACAAGGTGAATGGAAAATTGATTTCACAGCAGAGCCGTTTGCCAGCAGTGGTTTGTTCGCCATAACCGGCCCGACCGGTGCGGGTAAAACCACCTTATTGGATGCGATCTGCCTTGCGCTTTATCACGAAACCCCACGCTTGACGATTTCTACCTCACAAAATGAGCTGATGACCCGACACACTGCGGAATCATTGGCTGAAGTAGAGTTTGAAGTGAAAGGTGTCGCTTACCGTGCTTTCTGGAGCCAACGGCGAGCGCGTAATCAACCCAATGGCAACCTGCAAGCCCCTAAAGTGGAACTCGCCCTTAGCAGCAGTGGTAAAATTCTGGCCGATAAAATCCAAGATAAGAAAGAAAAAATCATTGAAATTACTGGATTAGATTACGGCCGTTTCACCAAATCCATATTGCTATCCCAAGGAGATTTCGCGGCTTTCCTCAATGCTCAGCCAAACGAACGGGCTGATTTATTGGAAGAGTTAACCGGCACTGAAATTTACGGAATTTTATCCCAACAAATTTACCAACAACATAAACAAGCACAATCAGTGCTGGATATTCTGCAAGCCAAAGCATCTGCCATTGATTTGCTAACGGCAGAGCAACATCAACAATATCTGGAACAACAGCAACAACTCACCCATGCAGAATCACAACTCAATCAGCAGATAAAAACAGTGCAACATTCGGCGCAATGGCTGACACGTGAAGAAGAACTTGAGCAACTCGTCACTGAAAATAACGCTATCTTACAGCAGGCAGAAAAAGCGCTTACTCATGCAGAGCCGCAACTGCAAAAACTGGCTAACAGTGAACCCGCAGAAACACTGCGCCCATTGCTGGATGATAAAAACCGAACACAATATGAACATCAGAGAACCAGCAAACAGTTGGAAGAGATGCATCAGCAACTTCAACAACTGCAACAGACGCTCACACCGATACAGCAAAAGGTGGCTCATGCAGATTCTGCCAGAGCAGAGTATCAACAGCACCGGCAACAACAAGAAAAGCTGATAACAGAACAGGTGATTCCATTAGATCATCAAATTGCGGTACAGATTAAAGAGCTCAATCTTACTCAGCAACAAATCAACGAACAGAAAACGGTGCTTGAAAACCGTTGTCAACAATATGACACAGCAAATCAGCGCGCCTTATCATTCACCAATCAAAGAAAACAACTGGAAAACTATTTCGAACAACAACCTTATCATCAATATTTCGGTGAAAAACTGGCTTTTTGGCAACACCAATTCTCGTGGCGGCAAGAACATCAACAACAAATTGATCACCAAACACAAAAAGTAGGCAAGCTCACTGCCGAAATCACGCAACTTAGCAATAACCTGAACAAACAAGGGGAAGACTTAAAACAACAAATTGAAAATAACCAACCACTGGAACTGGCATTTGAACAGGCCAAGCAACAATTTTTTACTCTGCAAAAACAATATTCGCCAGAGAAATTAAAAAAACAATTAACTCAATATCAGGAACAGCTACCGCTGCAACATAAACTGGAGATCCTGTCGCCACAAATCTTACAATTACAAGCCGCTATTGCCAGTCATCATATTCGCTTACAACAACCGGAAAAATTATTAAAAGAATTTCCTGTTCAAATTGAATCCATCGATAAACAACTCTCAGACAAACAGCAACATTTATCCGATCTTACTCAACGTATTCAGTTAGAACAAAAGATTGTCAGTCTGGAAAAAGAGCGGACACAGCTCAAGGAAGGTTCTCCTTGCCCACTATGCGGCGCTGAACATCATCCTGCAATTCAGGCTTATCAAAATATTGAACTGCCAAAATCAGAACAACGGTTAAAAGATTTACGCCAGCAATTTGAAGCGCTGCAAGCCACCAAAATATCATTGGTTAATAAAAAAGAGTTCCAACAGCAAGAATACGACCATATTTTACAAGAAATTACTGATGCTGAACCACGATTGAATATATTAACGCAACAATGGCAGGAAACTTGCGCAATATTACAGACCGAAATTTCTCTTTCAGATAAACCCACTCTTGAACTATTTGTGCAACAAAACCAATCGGCTCATCGGCTTTGCCAAACTCAATTAACCGAATTTGAACTGGCAGAAAAAACGTACCAGAAAACAGAAAAAACAGTGACCGCTCATCAAGAATACGTTAAAGAAATTGAACGAAATATTGAACTGAGTAAGCATCAACACAATATACTGAAAAAACAGTTATCTGAATTGCAACCAGAGATACAACAACAGCAGCATAAACTAACTGATGTCATCGAAAAAATGACGTCAGAATTACAGCAATATAATTTATCCCTGCCAATGCTGAATGATACTGAAAACTGGCTGCAACAACGTAGAGAAGAGTGGCAGATATACCAAAACTGTCATGAAAACTGGCAACAGATCCAAAAAGAAGAAGCAGTCATTCAAAATCAAATTGAATCATTGCATAAACAGAAAGAAGAATATGTCTCCCATCTAAATAGGCTTAATCAAACAGCTCAACAACAGAAACAACAACTCGTAGAGATACAACAACAGCGCCAGCAACTATTTGGTGAACAATCCGTTACGGAAATCACTCAGGCATTACAACAACAATCTCAAAAACTGGAGGAAATGCACAAACAGGCATTGTCACATCTGCAACAGGCGCAATCCAGTATTAACCAACTGACCGGCGCCATTAATGAGACAGAAAAAAACTATAACCAGTCTGAGCAACAAAAACAGCAGGCAGAACAAAATTTCAATGCTGCATTAGCAAAAAGCCCATTTGCCGATCAGCATGCCGTTGAATCGGCGCTGTTATCGCAAGAGCAACGTAAGGAATTGCAACAACTCAAAGAACAGCTTGAACAACAGCAGATACAAGCCAACGCCCTATGCCAGAAAGCAGCAGAAATTCTGCAACAACATCGGAAAAATCGCCCTGAGTTACTTAATCAATATACAAAATCACAACTGACCGAACAGTTGGAAAACATTACTGATGAGCTAAAAAGAAACACCTTACAACAAGGAGAGCTGAAAAACCTGCTTGGTAATGATGCAATACGCCGTCAACAGCAAAAATCCTTATTGGAAGAGATCAGCCATTGCCGACAAAATTATGATGACTGGAGTTATCTTAATAACCTGATTGGTTCGGCTGATGGTGCTAAATTCCGTCGCTTTGCTCAAGGATTAACACTGGATCATTTGGTTCATCTCGCCAATCAACGGCTGAAAAAATTGCACGGACGCTACGATTTGCAACGTAAAAACAGTGATGGTCTTGAACTACAAGTGGTTGATACCTGGCAAGCCGATGCTATTCGTGATACCAAAACGCTTTCCGGGGGCGAAAGTTTTCTGGTCAGCCTCGCCCTGGCTTTAGCACTATCTGATTTAGTCAGCAATAAAACCTGTATTGATTCACTGTTCCTGGATGAAGGCTTTGGCACACTTGATCCAGAAACCCTTGATATTGCTCTTGATGCACTGGATCATTTAAATGCTTCCGGTAAAACCATAGGTGTTATCAGCCACATTGAAGCCATGAAAGAACGGATACCTGTACAGATTAAGGTTAAAAAAATTAATGGGCTTGGGATAAGTAAACTCTCACCTGAGTTTCGTTATGATCAACAATAGCGGAAAACAATAAATAAAAAGTATTTCCAAAGTGAACTGAATGCCGCCATTTTTTCCTTGAAAGAGTGCGCTCGCCAACATATACCCTATAGATTAATTTCACAGATAATAAGGAATATGCAATAGGAATAATAACTACTACAATAGAACGAGTATTTGTTTCCACAAACAACTCACCTAATCGCGCTCCCCATGTTATTAGGGTGTCATTTCGTCCTCTATAAAGTTGCTTGAGTATGACCGGTTTCAGCTTCGCCGGGCAAACGTAAAAGTCCCTCGTATAGCCATCATCCTGAATAAGAACAAAAATGCCGATCTTGAACATCGGCATTTTGCTGTAAAAGAGGAGAATAATTTAATGCTTTAACGCTTCAATTTTATCCCGGCTCAAACCGGTACTGGTGACAATAATGTCCAAACTCACGCCATGCCGTAACAAGGCACAAGCCGTTTCCAGTTTACCTTCTTCTCTACCTTCAACTCGGCCTTGTTCGCGCCCTTTTTGTTCAAGCTGTTCTGCAATAGTCATCAACATCGTTTCATGCTCCGGAGATTGTTCAATCAGTTGATGGACAAATTGTGAGAGATCCGGCGTATGTCCATTCAGTAAAATATAGCGTAACACCACATTGCGCTGCTCAGTTGTATTATACCCCGCATTCAAAAGTTTCACCAATTGAGGGACCCATTCCAGCATATCCCGGCAGCGGATGTGTTTTTGCACCAGCTCCATCAGGGCAACCCCTTTATGCGTCAGGATTTCTTCATCGCTGAGTACACTGACGTCCACCAACGGAAACTCCTGGCAGTATAAGCGGGCAGCCTGTTCAGGGAACGTAAAACAATCCAGCCACCGGTTTGAGTAAGGATAAGGACGAACCTCACCATGATAAAACAGCAAAGGCACCACCAAAGGGAGTTCAGTATGGCCTTTTTTCAGGTGGGCCGCCATAGCTGACATGGCATAACCCATCAACCGCCAGGCCATCAACGGGTCAGGAGTGGACTGATGCTCAATCAGGCAATAGATATAACCTTGTCCCCGAGCTGTTTCAACCGAGTACAGCACATCACTGTGCAGTTGACGTAAATGCCGGTCCACAAAACTGCCGGGTTCCAGTTTCAATGTGGCTAAGTCACACAACGACTGGACCTCTTCCGGCAGATAAAGGGATAAGAATTCCCTAGCCGTTTCAGGCTGCGTTAAAAAATATTTGAATAATCCGTCATGGTGAGGCCGTTTTTCTTTCTTTGCCACAATCTGTTTCTCTATTTATCTATTTATCTATTTATCTATTAGTCATCGCCACTTATTATAAAAGCTATAATATCTCTGGAAAACTCGCAATCAAGTTACAAAAAACATTTTCCCAGATTTTCTCAGGCAAGTCTTTACCGAATGCATTAATATAAGATGCCTAAAGAATCAAATACCAGCAAAGAAAAAACGAGGAAACATTATATTTACAACAACTACTCAATGAAAGTTATTGGTAGATTCACATAATAAGTGCAACATCGTTAATCCGGAAGTAAACATACTCGTATTCCCTTAAATCATTTTCTTGAGGGTTTTTATACCTATTTACCATAATAAATTATTTAATTACTTTATAAAAAAGTTTATTTTCCGATTGAAAACGTTATTAAAGCCAGTCCCTTTAAGAAAACAGATTGTCTGATTAATCTATACTCTATGGATTTCAAGATGCATCGCGACGGCAAGGGAGTGAATCCCCGGGAGCATAGATAACTATGTGACAGGGGTGAGCGAGTGCAGCCAACAAAGAGGCAACTTGAAAGATAACGGGTATATTTCTTTAATCATCTTTAATGATCTTAATCTGGTTAACCTGAAATTTTATCGGCTTTATTTAACGATTATCTCTGATTTCACATAAATTTCATTACATCCCTGTAAAATAAACTTAAAACCTGCTTTTCCTGATTTTTTCTCTTCCAATGATAATATAGCATCGAATTTTTTATCCTCTGAAAAATAACCTTAACCACTTCTTTTTATCTTTGATGATTAAAGTTTTTACCTGTTCTTTCATAATACGCTTGCCAATTTCTTCCAGATTTTAAAACTACACTGACAGATAATTAACGATTTAACGATTTAACGATTTAACGATTTAACGATTTAACGATTTAACGATTTAACGATTTAACGATTTAATTTTAATGGTTTAATAGATTAAAAGCCATGTAATAAGTCACTTACAACTATTTATAAACCTTAACCGCCCAACTAACTCACCGGCGGCTAAGGTTACTCATACAATTATCTATGTCTCTATTACTGTAAAAAATTCTCTCACTAAAATGAAAGTCCCAGTAGCCTGGGCAAAATCGAAAAAACACCGCGATATTACGACGGATTAATCCGCAGTAACCAGTTCCAGTATTTGCTGCCTCACATGCTCGAAAATGAGTTCGCCAATCTCCGCACTCGAACCGGATGTTTTAGAAAGAACGCCTCTCGTTGAAAATTCTTTTTTAATCGGTACTTGATAGATCCCAGCACGTGGAGGTTTATCGTGATCAGGTCGCTCCGCTCTCACTAAATCCGGGCGTAAATGCAACATTAAACTCGTTTCTGTTAACCCTGCATGCTCAGCATGCCAACCGGGAAAATCAACTAAATGTTCACGAGTCCAATCATCAGATACCAAACTCCACCAGCTAAATACGATAACGGAACGATCGTTAAAATGCCCTTCTGCCCGTAATGCATCTACTGCTTCGAAAATAAAACCTTCATTCTCAAAATGACCATTAATGATCACCAGTTGCTTAAAGGGTAGTGAACACAAGCTCTTAATGGTTCGGCTGATATAAGCGGTAAATGTTGATCCATCCAGGTAAACTGTGCCGGGAAATTCAAGCCCTCCACCACTCTGTGGCAATGATCTGGCAGACACCGGCTGTACCGGTAAGGTGAAACCATTAATATCCTCCGCCAACACGCGGGCAAAGGCTTCTGGGATCACGGAATCCACATTCAACGGCAGATGAGGCCCATGCTGTTCAATCCCGCCAATCGGCCATATCAATGTCTTACCTTCAACTGCGGTTAAAACCTGCTCACTGGTCAGTTCCGCAAACTCTCTAATTTTTTTATTATTCATGATGTTATCCCTTTTCCTCATCCTTTTTCTGACGTCATGACTTGCGTATATTCATGAACAATGCGCTGCAATGTTTTATACATATGCCGATGAAGCGCGGTATAAACCTGCACCGTATTCGCCCCTGCCAGTAGGTATTCATGAACATCATTACCATCCTGTACGCCTCCCGACCCAAGTATTGGAATCGTCACCCCTCGCTTACGCAGGTTATAAATAGCGGCAAGCACCATTGGTTTAATCCCCGGCCCAGAGTATCCGCAAACCCCATTAAGCAGCGCTTCACCATTCGCTGTGTCGAATGCAATTCCTGAAATGGTATCGCTCAAAGTTATCGCATCAGCCCCCCCTTCTACCGCAGCTTGAACACGCCCATACAAATTATCGCCAAGCGAGAGTTTGACCGCAAAAGGGGTGTTCGTTCGCTCCTTCACCGCTTTGGTGTAGTTGAATACTCGTTCTGGTGTATCTTCCGTGAAGTCGTCCGCATGCAAGCATGAAATGCCTAACTCCAAAGGGGCATCGGTCACTGCCGAAATACGAACAGCCAATGAAGCTAACGCCTCAGGTGATTCCGCATGGATAGAAACGATCACCGGAAGTTGTTCTTCCTTAAATTCACGGAGAAGTGTTAACCAATATTCAACGGTTTTCTTCGAATATGTCGTATTGTTCAGCATCCCTGTACTGAATAAATAGGTCTTTTCTGTATGCAATTTTTCCGAGCGCGGATAAATCGTTTTTGTCACAACCGCCCCTGCGCCGTGAGCGATAAACTGGCGAATATTTTTAGCTTGATCAGAAAGCAGACCCGACCCAACAATAATTGGGTTTTTTATCTTCATTCCTAAAACATCATAGGTTGGTTCAATAACTCGATTTTCCATCGTCACTCCACAAATTACCCATTCAAGCAAACTCGCTATTAACCCGCCTTTCCATTCAATAGAAAGGCGGTATATCCTCAAAAAGGTGATCAATAGCTACTCAACTGCAAAATTCCTGAAAATCTCGCCAATCTGTCCCGGATTTTGACGGAAATCGTGAATATCCAATTTCGACACATTGCAAATATGCTCTAATCCCTTTAACAAATGACTACCACCATTCACAATCGGTAGTTGAGTGATCAACAAGACGGGCCGTTTCAGAGCAGAGGCCCAACCAAGTTCAATATGTGTACCGTCAGTACGCAGTAATTCATCACCTTGATGAACCGGAAGAATCGGCATGAAAAAATCACACTGCTGCATCCATTGGAAATCCCGTTTCGATACCATATCTGGCGTATAACTAGGTGTATCAATGCCAAATTTCTCAGTCAAATGCGCCGAAAATACATTACCATTCAATGCCTTCACCGTCTTAATCGCCAGTTGGATAGTCGTTCTCAATTCCTCATGAAAACCGTTATCACAAATTGCAAATTGAATCGGCCCACCAACGAAAACACTTTTATTTGCCAACGGCATAACGTTCCCCTTAATTTTCATTACTCAACAGACTATGAGCCGTCGTTTCAGAACATCGAACTCAGCACAGCCAGAGGATAGGATGCTTAATCATTCAATAAGTTATTGCTCACAACAGGCCAGTTTGATCTAGCTATATCGAGGAAGCAGGTTGTTTTCCTCAAGTTCATCCAAACTATCCACAAATGCCAAATAAACTTTTTCCAGATGAGTGTCATCATGCGCATCAGAGATAAACCAGCAACGCCATTCCCAAATATAAACCCCTCTCATCAATAGGTTGTAGTAAAGCAAATCCATGTTGTCGCGATGCATTAATCTAAAAAATGAGGAAAATGATCTTGCCTCGATAGGAACCCGACGGCTTAAGAACAGTTGGTTCAAACGTGAAACAAACGATTCAGTACGCTGAGTCAGTACCTTGGTAAAAGTTTCCCCTCTCCTCTTGATCTCTTGCAAAGTGGCTTTCGCAGCAGTCATGCAAAGCGGATGTTGAAAATAGGTCCCACCAAAGAATGTCGGCTCCGCTGCGGGGAAACTATCATCGTTGAAATTCCAGTTTCCACCGTCAATCGAATCAAGCATCTTCTTCCTACCCGTAATGACGCCCAGTGGCATCCCACCCCCTATCGTTTTGCCATAGATCACAATATCTGCCTCAATACCGAATAACCCCTGGATACCCGCTGGATGAGATCTGAAACCTGTCACGATTTCGTCAAATATCAACAGAATATCTAACTCCCTGGTCACTCGACGCAAATGTCGCAAATAATCTGGATTGCTCAATCCTGGGTCACGCGTTGGTACAGGTTCTACCAGCACCGCAGCGATATCGGTTCTATTGGTTTTGAGAAACTCAATCGCCTCATTGGAACCAAACCCAAACACCGAAACATCAGCAACCATATTTTCAGGTATGCCCACCGAAACGGGTTTTGTCGCATTAGCTTCATCATAGTCACCCGCTCTAGCCAGTACGGCATCCCAATGCCCGTGGTAACTGCTAGAAAAGAGCACAATATGATTACGGCGAGTGAGCGCCCGTGCTGCCCGAACCGCATTCATCACCGCTTCTGTTCCACTATTGACGAAAGCAACGCGATCCATGCCGGTAATCTCTTTGATAAGTTCAGCCACCTCTAAGCCTATCTCATGCCGAGTTCCCAAACCAAAACTGTTGTCTATTTGTTGAGTGAGCGCTTTAACTACAAAGGGTGGGCTATGGCCAAACAAATGCGCACCAAACCCCATCGTCATATCAATGTAATCATTACCATCAATATCCTTGACAACAGGTCCGGCAAATTTGGTGCAGACAATCGGGTAAAGTAGCTCTTTTATCGAGAGTTTAAAGCCAATTCCAGAACGGCTATCGGCAATATTTTTACGTACCGCTACCGAATGAATTTTTGATTTAATCGTTCGCTCGTTATATTTAGATATAAATGAAGCCAGATACTTTTTTCTCTCCTCAGATTCAATCGATGGTGCACTTCTCAACATCCATTGGAAAAAGCGTTCTTTATTAATCGGTGGAATATCTGACGTATCGGATTGTTCAGACCTTTTTTCCTGATCAGACAAGACGGGTTGAGTAACCGAATGGTTATCTTCCACAACCCTGTTTTTACCCACCATCAAGATATATTCACTGAGTTGACGAACTGTTTGTAATTCTGCGAAAAATTGCCGCACTGAAAGTTTTACACCAAATTGTTTATGGATGGGCTCTAATGCTTCGAATAACAAGAGTGATTCCGCCCCCAATTCAACCAGCGGTATTTCTAGTTTTATCTCTTCTTTCGATAAACCAAATGTCTCTGCAAAAATAGTGATTATTTCTCTCTGAATAATTTCAATATTACTCATATCAACCTCACTTTCCTCAAAATGAAGACGATCTCTACCGTTTTTACAGCTCAGATTGCCGTTCTTTCAAATGGATAAGTTGGCAGCGGGAGCCATTTACGATATTCGCTCTGGTAAAAAATATCCCAATTGATACTTCCCCCGGCCTGCCAGACAGAGGCAGGCGAAATATACATCTCTTGCAGTTTACTCAATTGAGGGGTCACCACTGTCGAACAGATCAATATCCGGCAAACGCGAATCGACAGGTAACATAGGCGCGGGTCTCAACGAACTGATATCTGTCAATTGCCCCGCTTCAATCAAGCCGTTTAATGCTCTTCTATCAATTTTGTTGTGAGCATTACGCGGCAATTCATCCGCCAGCATCATCCTACTGGGCAACATGTAGATGGGGAGATAAGCCTTGAGATGATCACGAATAGCGGACTCTTCGGGAAGGTTATCCTTATTGACAGGGACGAATATTGCGACTAAACGATCGAGTCCTTCGTAAGATTCAACGATAACAGCGGCGTCCGCAATAGCATGATGACGATTGAGGCAATCCTCAATCTCAGCAATCTCAATTCGAGAACCAGAGACTTTTACTTGGTCATCTACACGGCCACAAAAATGAATTCGTTCCCCATCCCAATAGGCTAAATCACCGGTTTTATACATACGTCTATGATGAATATAGGGATCAGCAGTGAAACACTGAGTAGTCAACTGTTCATCAGGCGCTGTGACAAGCGCTTCAACCACCAGCTCAAAGCGCTCTGCAAATATCTGAAGACCTGAATGTGAGAAAAAATGTTTATCCGCTTTAAACTCACATCTTAAGTGGGAACCGGCATCCACAAATAGCAGTTCAATATCAATCTGGCCTTCCTGCTGACAAACCCTGAATGGGGAAATAGTCCGTCCCGCCCATGATACCTGAACAGAATCGCCAGCCATCTCCAGCGCCACCCAACGCGACTGCTCTACATGCCCTAGCATATTCACCATTGCCTGAAACAATGGGTTACGACCATCATTTCGTTCCGCAGCCAGGTGTTCGACCATTTGGCTGAGACAAAAATTTCGATTATCAAGGGCCGATAACAATCGCTCCTTCGCTGCTAATAGAAAGTGGTGAAATGTCTGATCGACGGATAAACGTATGGGTAATACATTAAACAAACAGCCGATAATGTGCCGATGAACCGAGTGACGCATCGACACCGGCACCCCCATAACGATATCAGCAGTTTTTGTCTCTCTGGCGATGTAAGCACTCCATGCGGCCAACATGACTGTAAAGACCGATCCACCTATTTTTGAAGCAAGCCGCTTGATTTTTTTGGTTGTCTCTTCACCAATACTAAACAGAACGGATGACTTGTCATTAGCGCCTTTGCGCCAAAAACTATCCCATTGCAATACGTCTGGCGGCTGCTTTAAACATTCACTCCAATAAGCTTTCGATTCCTCCGCCGCTTCACTTTGGTAATACTTCCGTTCTTTGACAGCATAATCCTTAAAATCCTCAGCGGGCGGTAACCAGGAATCGTCATCTTCGCCAAGTCCAGCCAGATAATAGTGTTCAAGTTGATCCAACATCAGCCCCAGTGAAGTAAAATCCGACACAATATGGTGAACACACATATGTAAAACGTATTCTTCCGCGCTGACAACGTAGATACCGAAACGCAGACACGACAATTTTTCTAATTGAAAAGGGATGGAATGAAAGTTCTGAACGGCATCTTCAAGCGCCTTCTGGCTCAAGTTCGTTGCATCGAAAACCTCCAATGCCGGCGGCAAGTGTTCATTAATGACCAACTTTGGTTCGCCATTCACATTAACGAAAGTGCTTCTCAAGGTGGCATTCTTGGCAACGAGCTGGTTAGCCGCATAGCGAAAAGCATCGATTTGAAACGATCCGTGAATACGGAATGCCATGGAAATATTATATTTGGAATCGCCAGGGGTATCATTGTCAATGAACCATAAAGCGCTTTGCTGCATGGACAGCAATTCTTCATCACCAATCTGTGGGCAATCTTTATACATAACGTGTCAAGCTCCATAAATACTTAAACAGTATCCCCACCCTCTGGCTAAGCCAGCCTCGTTACGGAGTCAGCTCTTCTATCACTATTTCAGTTATCGCCTGACGTTGCTCTTCATGGGAAAATTTCTCAGGCGTGATCATAACCTCATCACTTTGTGCATTTACATGATAAGCGGGGCATCTTCAACAACGCTTGCCAGATGGTAGATCCCTCTAAAGAGTGGTCAGTTCTATCTGGCATTCAACTCCCTTCTCCTCAATCAATTCCAGATTCTCCGATCATTTCCAACCAAAGTTCCATCAAACGAGGTGGTAAAATCTGTAGATGACAATCTGGCCTGGAAGAAATAGTGACCTCCATCGTATCGGCATAGATCTCTATATCCATGCTCAATGGTATCTCTTGCGCATCTTCATCGGGTTTCCCAATACCCCACAAAATGAGGACTGACCCACAACAGCATATTCAGGCTACCCTTCCCAAAAACAGCCGCTAGCGCCTTTTACGATTTGCCGATGTTGTTCATACAATTCAGCACAAAATTGCTCATAATTTGTGGCATTTTCAAGCGCAAGGGGCTGACCATTCACTGACATTCTGTATGCCTTTGAAAGATCTCGCCATAAGATCCTGCTGGAAATACCGTCACAGACCAGATGATTGAATATCAATACCAATCTTTGATCACGGGCACAATTGCCATCAAACAAGCAATAACGCAATAACGGCGGATTTGCCAAATTCATGGCAGCCCTAACCTCAGCAATGTAGTTTGATATTAAGCGTCGGCGATCACATGGACTATCGGTTTGCTCTCTAACTTCAAAAACCTGATGCAATAATTCACGGCCAGGCGGCACGAAATCCATCTTCATATTCATCCCGCTACCAACAAACCGTGCTCTCAGAACAGAATACTTATGCAATAGATATTCAATCGCTACCTTAAGATGTGCCGGTGCCAATCGCTCCAAGGGCATTAATACTTCACCGACACACAACTGATCAACGCTCAGCGAATATCGCAAATCATATAATTGCCCTAATTGAACACGCATAATATTCACCTTTCCATTGCAAGCCCTGCGGGCAGAAACGAAATTAAAACGTTATGCAGACTCAATACTCTTCTGCATACAAATTAGTCGAATAACACAGCGTTTACTTTTGACTACCAGAGAAAGCGAACATGCAGAGTAAAAAAACGGGAATTGATAGCCCGGCTACCCACATGGAATGATAATTAGCGTCATTTATTCAGGTATTAAAAACACAGTGACGATTTTAAAAGTAGCAATAAAAAAATAAACCTCCACGAATCAATCCAGATATTTGAGCTGGACCAAAATAATTAATACATTATTACTATCAAATAAGTAATTTGGTTAATGTTTTGTTTTAACCATACCCTCACTTTACGGCTTTTATGAACTCTTCTACATATATACCCGTTATCTTTCAAGTTGCTTCTTTGTTGGCTGCACTCGCTCACCCCGGTCACATCGTTATCTATGCTCCCGGGGATTCACTCCCTTGCCGTCGCGATGCATCTTGAAATCCATAGGGTATAGATAGAGAAAAGAGGCCGCCCAGAATACTGGGTCGAGGAACTTACCCGACTAGCCGCCAGTGTGTTGGGTCAGGGAACCAGTAAAAATGCGGTTCCCTTATTCAACCATTAATTTCCTATTAAGAAACGACTGGTACAATCAACCCTGCTCACCGATTTCACTGACGATGAATCGCAGCATGAGATGTATTACTCAGTGAGGAGCGGCGGAAATTGAACCATACCAACACCGCCATCATCAGAAGAAACAGGGACGCAGCACCCATCACAGAAAAAACAGCATCATCAAATGCTGACTTAGCAAGGCTGACCAAAGCCTGCCCCGCATCCGGCGCCATCTCTTTTGCCGCAATCAATGCGCCATCAATACCATCTTTAGCCACATCGTAGATAGGAGAATCCACTGGAATTTCAATGAAATAGCTATAGATAAATGACATAATGCTACCCATGATCGCAATGCCCAATCCCCCACCCAATTCATAGGAAACTTCTTCAACGGACGCCGCCATCCCTGCCCGATTAGGCGGTGCTGCCTGCATGATAGTACTGGATGCCGCAGTCATTGTTGCTCCAAGACATGTCCCGAGCGCAAAAAAGCAAACTATCTGCAAAGGTAGCGGCGCTGAAAAACTCGCCATGAGCGCCAGTATGGCAATGGCATACATCAACAACGAGGTTATAAGGAAGCGTGCACTCCCTAAGCGAGGAAGAACCCAACCACTCACAGGACTTGCAACAATCGCACCCAATGAAAAAGGCAGAAAATAGAGCCCGGATTGCAAAGGCGTTAATGATAATACCAGTTGCAAACGCTGGCTTAACACCAGATTAAGGCCCATCAAACAGGCGGAAGCCACCAGCCCGGCGATAACCGCAGATGAGAAGGCCGGGCTTTTGAACAGGTCAAAATCAATCAACGGATGCACACTGCGTTTTTGCCGTCGAATGAACAACGTCAGAAAACCTATCGTCAGAGTGGAAGTTATCAATATTCCAATATAAGAAGGCTCCCGTTTGGCAAATTCTTTGATGGCATAGGCGAAGCTTATCAAGACAACCATGATCTGCAATGAGCCAATAAGATCCCACGGGTGAGACGAATCTGTTTTCGCTGTTGGGACAAACAACCACGACAGAATGAGTGTCAAAATCACCAGAGGAACGTTGATCAGAAACACTGATCCCCACCAAAAATATTCAAGCAATACGCCGCCAATCAGGGGACCTATTGCCGCGCCGCCAGAAGCAACCGCTGTCCAAATCCCAATGGCAAATGATTTCTCATCTTCATCTTCGAATGTCAAAGCGATAATCGACAGTGTGGCAGGCATCATGATTGCCGCCCCAACCCCTAATAATGCCCGAGAAACCACCAACATTTCTGGCGAATAGGAGTAGGCCGCTATCAAGGATGAGAAGCCAAAGATGATGAGACCATAAACAAACAACCGTTTATGCCCGATGCGATCTCCCAAGGTACCCGCGCCTAGCAACAACCCAGAGACGACAAGAGGATAGATATTCACTATCCATAACTTTTCCGTTGTATTCGCCCCCAAACTGTGGGTCAGACTCGGTAACGCGGTATATAACACGGTCATATCGATAGCAACCAGCGATAACGCGACTGAAACAGCAGTGAGCACCCACCATTTTTTTATCGTATTCATTTCATTCATTTTTACTGCCTATGTCATCTCCAGGAAATCTGGCGTCATTTAGACGCAATAACTATCATATTCTTGCAATAAATTGTTAACGTTAACGCTAAGAGTGATATCACGTTTCAACTTTTTGTTTAATTCCGTTTCCGTTACCCCCTGAATAGTGCCTTGCCCAACGAGCTTCTCCACTCGACTACGTGACAATGCGAGCTTTTTGGTCAAGATTGAGATCAACCTGATAGGAATGGGATATTCAAGCTGTATTGTGATCTCTGCCGCTGGAATTTGAGCGATGTCCTGAAGCTTTTTACCTTCGATGATAAAGTCAGGAGCAGTGCCGAGTTCAGCTCTATTTTTTGCCAATACGCGGTAATCAAATGCATACCGTCGTATTTCATCTTGATCATTATGCAAAAACCGTTCATACAAATTGCTTTCCAATTTGTTGACATGAATCCTGGAAAAAATATCAATATTCCAGGTGTAATCACATTTCTCACATTTATAGATACTCCACACATCTAAGACTTTTTTCTGCGCATTAACCCTAAAAGTGCCGGCTGGATAAAACTCCTTTTTTACTTCACAGCCAGGGCAACGTTTCAAAATGGCCTGATAGCCTACGGGCCTTACTAACCAGATAACATTTCTATTTGTCATGATAGATCCACGTTTAAATTGGTCAAGTTAGCTACGGCTAAATTGGTCAATTTCAGATCTGATTTTGATGGCATTCTATAACATCAGATCTTGAAACCCTTTATCAATTCGTTGCTTAGGTGACAGAAGACAGAAGACAGAAGACAGAAGACAGAAGACAGAAGACAGAAGACAGAAGACAGAAGACAGAAGACAGAAGACAGAAGACAGAAGAGCTTGACGTGAATTGCTATAAGCCTGCAAGCAATATTTTTTCTGGGCAGTTTTCTGCATCAGACGCCGTTTATTTCGGGATATCATCGCCATTATATACCCTATGGATTTCAAGATGCATCGCGACGGCAAGGGAACGAATCCCCGGGAGCATAGATAACGATGTAACCGGGGTGAGTGAGTGCAGCCAACAAAGAGGCAACTTGAAAGATGACGGGTATAGACGATTAAGAGAAGGCAAACCTGACCCACGTTACCGCAGGTCAGGCACATCACGGTGATTTTCCTTTATAGAAAGGAGAACCATCACAACTCACGCTTTGGACAATCAATCACGTCGAAATTTTTGCTGTAGCAAATGTATAATTCATCACGATTGATCTGAATGGTTTTTCCCTTTAACGATGGGTTATTTTTCTGGAGGAATTTAATTAACTGCTCATTAGATGGGCGATCACTCGGCAATACCAATCCATCAAACAGTTCTTGCTGTTTACTGAAAAATTGATCTGGCGTTGTAAACGCGCAAACACCATGTTTTTCCCACTCACTTTGTAACAAATCTGCCCCTGGAGAAGCGCACAGATAAGGTTTAATCACCTGATAATCCAGTGGCGGCAAATCCCCTTTGCAAAGACGTGGATGTTTTCTGACATCAGACCAATCACGGCACTGCGCCATTGATTTACTATCACAGGTTTGCGCCCACAAGCCGTGAATCACCCAACTAAATTTGTTTTTGGAGAAACATTGCAATTCAAACTTTTCATATTCACGCTGCGCTTCAGCAAGTTTGTTACTCTTTTTCAGGCGCTCAATATTCTTTGCTTTGCCCTTACAAAATGCAGGAGAATAACTAATAGCCAGTTTGAAGTAATCTGTCGATGCGGTTGCGTTCTGACCATAACGATCACCTTTAGCAACATAGTCATAATCTTTCGGCGGAGTAGCCGGTAAGATACAAGATGCCCCCTCTTCCAATGTTGATAGAGACGCCAACGAGTCAGTCACTTCTGGTTGCTTCGCACAACCCACAATCAGTAAAACGAATATTGCTGATAATAAATTAAAAAAACGCATCTTCATTCCTTTATGGGAAATTATTTCCCTGTTGATGGTAAACAAACAAAAACCTGCCCAAATTAGGGCAGGCGACTATTAAAATTATTTTTTTTCAGTCAGATCAATTTGATACACCGCAAAACCGATCTCATCATTTTCCAAATATTTCACTGGATATTGAGAAAATGCTTTGATGAATTTCGCCGCTTTCTCACTTGGAGACGTTTCGAAACGGATATCCAATTTCTTGTCAGTTTTGATTGGCATAATCGACCAGTTATTCTCTGCTTTGGTCGTTACTATCCCTTTCTGTTTAGACATTTTGACAATGTAAGCCGCCAAAATAGCGCGGTTCTCATCCGGTGAAGCGAATGCGATGTGATCTTCACCTGTGCCAGCAAATTTACCGCCATAGGCGCGGTAATTATTGGTAGCAATGAGAAATTTAGCGTGAGGATCGATCGGTTTACCTTGGTAAGTCAGCTCTTTGATACGATTCGCCCCTTGATGGATGATCTGGCAATCAACGTCGTATTTAGCAGGTTGAGTCAGATCAATCTTATAATTCACGCCACTTATCATGTCGAAGTTATAAGTACGGAAGCCGCTCCAATTCAACAGATACTGCGGCTGAGTTGAATTTGGATCAATCTGGTTATACATGCCGGCCGAACACTCCAACCATTCAATCACATCAGCACCGGTGACTTTCACAACAGCCAGTGTATTGGAATAGAGATACAAATCTGCTGCGTTACGAAAGGTTAAATCACCTTTTTCAACTTCAACAAACTCTGCGGGTGCATTTTTACGCCCGCCAACTTTGAATGGTGCCGCAGCGGCCAGAACAGGAATATCCGCTAAATCGGGATCACCTTGAATAAAATGCCGCGTGTAATCGGCTTGTGCATCATTCACAATCTGCACTGTCGGGTCACTTTGAATCAAAGCCAAATAGCTATACATATTGGCAGACGCTTTGCCAATCAATTTACCGACAAAACCCCGCGTTCCCTGATGAGCTTGCCCAATAATTTTCGCCAATTCACTATCACGCTCAACCAGTGCCTTTTTATTCACTTTGTCATAAATCGGGCGCGCTTCCGCTTTGGCTTCCGTCACTTTCCAGGCCCCACCCTCGTTGTCGATAACCATATCAACAACACCTAAATGATCACCCCATTGGCCGGGCATAACAGCCGGAATACCGTTAACCGTACCTTTGGCAACATCAACGCCTTTAATATCGGCAAATTCTTTGCTTGGAAACACACCGTGTGAGTGACCAAACATAATCGCATCAATACCTTTAACTTCACTCAAGTAATAAACCGAGTTCTCAGCCATTGCCTTATAAGGCTCCTTGGAAAAACCGGAATGAGGAATAGCAATAATCAAATCTGCCCCCGCTTTTTTCATTTGAGGAACAAATTTTTTCGCGGTTTCAGTGATATCGTTAACGACAACTTTCCCATCCAGATTGACCTTATCCCAGATAACAATCTGTGGCGGTACAAAACCGATATAGCCAATCTTGATGGTATGATTTTTACCCTCCCGGTCTTTTACTGGCGCATCAACAATAATATAGGGGGTGAAATAGTTCTTACCGGTTTTCGCATCCATGATGTTGGCATTGATATAAGGGAACTTCGCACCGGCAATGGCTTTTTTCAGATAATCCAAACCAAAGTTAAACTCGTGGTTACCAAAGTTACCCACGGTATAACCCATTGTATTCATTAACTGATGTGCTGGATGAGATTCCCCTTTTTTAAGACCTTTTGCGGCCACGTAATCAGCCAGTGGGCTACCTTGAATCAAATCACCGTTATCGACCAGAATGGTGTTAGAGGCTTCTGCTTTGGCAGCTTTAACTAAACTCGCTGTGCGTACCAAACCAAATTGTTCTGTAGGTTTATCTTTAAAGTAATCAAAATCAATCAGATTACTGTGAACATCAGATGTTTCCATTACCCGCAAATCAACTGTTGCAGCATGGACATTACATGCGACCAATAAGGTTAATGTGGAGACTTTCAACACATTGTTAACCATTTCACACCTCTTTTTTAGGTAGTTTTGGAGGATTCAAAATTAGCTCTCCTACTATCACTGTCAACTTACAAATACAGATGAGCGTCACCTATCTTTTATTTTCATAAGCTGGATTGTCGCTGTACACATCATCATATGCCGTTTCAACGAACAAACGCAGGCTATTGTACTGAGAAACTGCAAAACGTTTATCTCAATCCACAAGATAAATCTGTTTTTTTATAGTTAGGGTCTTTTCATTTCTATCACGCCAAGAGTTACCCGCAAGCGTACCACTTTGCCAAGATCTCACTCCTCCCATAACATTAACACGGTTTAAGTTAAGTTAAGTAAGAATAAAATATCTATACCCGTCATCTTTCAAGTTGCCTCTTTGTTGGCTGCACTCACTCACCCCGGTCACATAGTTACCTATGCTCCCGGGGATTCGCTTCCTTGCCGCCGCGATCCATCTTGAAATCCATAGGGTATATAATGCTCTGTATTTAATTATTAGCTTTATTTCTGGACAAAAATCTCTCTATTCCATTGAGCCGGTAAAATATTCAAGCTAATAAATACCGCTCATAATATTACCGTATAAAACAAATTTGTTAATAATTTGTAAATACTTTTAACCAATCAATTATTATCCATATTATGGTTTCCTTATATAAACTTTTATGGTTTTTAATTATAAAATAATCGTTAATTTAGGTTATAATTATGAAAAATTTTAATCAAAAAAGAGTGATTTTATGAAAGTTTCAATTTTCTGATATAACTTTCAACCAAACAATCTATTGTAACTATATAATAAATAAAAACAAAAATAATTTTCGTGATAAAATGCACAATTGCATCGTTAAGCAAAAAAATAGTTACAATTATTTGTGATAATAATCACATCATCAGGTAACTTTATCTTTTTAATTTTATTAATTACATTATTTATAAAAAATACAATTTAAATATTAAAACTTTAATAATTAATTTAAATATAAATTAACTTTAACTCAAAAATAAAAAAACATTAAAAACCATAAAAAACAATGTTATTAATCTTACATAAAATCAATCTCGAAAATCAATTAAAGTTATTTCGTGCAAATATATACATATATTTATCATATTATAATAAGTAAAAAAAATTTATTTTTTTAAAATAAAACAAAAATAATGAATAAATTTATAAACAAAATATAAAAATTAATTATCATACTGATTTAAAAGAAAAAATAATAAAATTACTATTTTTAAAATTATAATTTATTAATAACTTTGACACCACTAGAATTACTATAATCGACTTTTCTGATCAGCATGACACATCCACCCATCGCTCCACTATCTCACTCAATTCAGCAATGAAGAAAAAATAAAAAAATTTATGTTTCCCTCTTGACCAGAAACAATAATTACATTAATTTTATTTAACATTATAAAGAATATCATTGAACTTTATCATTTCAGCACTCTTGCAGAGCCGAAAGCATTTGGAATAAGTTTATCTCAATAATTGATTATACACCCTACGGATTTCAAGATGGATCGCGACGGCAAGGAAGCGAATCCCCGGGAGCATAGCAAACTATGTGACCGGGGTGAGCGAGTGCAGCCAACAAAGAGGCAACTTGAAAGATAACGGGATATAGTAATAGTTAATTAGCTAGAACTAGCCTTAACTATTCATTAATTTTAAAGCGATTTTCAGGTTAATCGCTGACGTCAAAACAAAAAACATAAAATAATATAACATCTTAAAGTTAAAGCATTTTTTCTCATCAGGATTACTGAGGATTTCCTGACAAGTTAATAACACCTCTACTGTCTTTATTCATCACCATTAATCCTAAAATAATCAAAACATTATGATGGAGGTAACTGCAAATGAAATGGTATGTCAAGGAAGCCCTCGCAATTAATCAGGCTATACCCTACGAGGAATCAATCAATATCGAAGCGGGTTTCGGACCTACAGGGCTGCCACACATAGGAACCCTTTGTGAAATCCTCCGAGCCAATCTCATCAAAACCGAATTGGAGAAAGCAGGTAGAACAGTTAATTTTTATCTCATTTCAGATGATTTGGACCCTTTCAGAAAAGTGCCTTTGAATATTCCAAATGCTGAACAATTAACGCCTTATCTAGGCCAACCGATAAGCAAGGTGCCAGACCCTTTCGGAAATTTCACGTCATTCTCTGAAATGGCGGAGTATCAACTTATGAAGCTCGCCACAGAATACGAAATAGAGTGTCAGCTAGTCAGAAACTCTTTAGCCTATCAAAATGGCGATTACAATGACGAAATCAAACTATTCCTACAAAATTTTTTAGTGCTAAACCAAATATGCAAGGAATCTACCGGATCTTTAAGACAAAGAACCTACAGTATGATCATGCCCATTTCTGAAAGAACGGGTGCCGTACTTGAACATATTATCGTTACAGACGTGAACCCTGCATCAGGCGAAATAACCTATTACATACCTGGAGATGAAGTCATTAATAAACCCGGTTATGAATATGGCGTAGAAATTCGGGAATTCTATAAAAATGAAATATTGGACCAAGAGCAAACTATTTCGGTACTAAACGGTAAATCTAAACTTCAGTGGAAAGCCGACTGGGGTATGCGCCTCCTTGCCAGAAACATTCATTTTGAAATGCATGGTGAAGATTTGCTGGCTTCTGCCGATGTTGCTCGCCAGATCGCGGGAGCATTAGACCGGCCAATTCCACGTTTTTACAAATATGGGCTTTTCCTTGATGATTCAGGTAAAAAAATATCAAAATCGAAAGGAAATAGTTTCTCTTTAGATGATATTCGCCATCTGCTCACACGAGACGCAATTCGCACTTACCTCTCAAAAGAGCCACAGAGATCGTCTAAATTTTATGTCGCGCTGGCACCACATCTCAATGATCAAGTTAATATTTCGCAAAAAGATGGAAAAAGACTATCTTTTTCGAAGATAGCAAGAATATTACACGCATCAAAACCAGCAAGTAAACTCGCGGCTGAAAATTTTCTAAATCGCTATAAAAAACCGGGAGAATCCATTTCAGATCAGGAATTGGAAATAAGTTATCATTATTATATCAGGACATGTGAAAATGAAAATCAAGGGTTACAAAACATTAAAGAAGAAAAATATTTCTCAGCCATTGCCAACTCAATAAATTCAGGAGAAATATCCACTAAAGATCAACTTTTCCAACATATAATCACTACATATGAAGACCATTTTTCAGATGATAAATCATCCCAAATATGGCCTCTGCTCTACCGAGGGTTATTTGGTGATACCAAAGGCCCACGAATTAAAACATGGTTAGATTTAAATTGCATGCAGCATATTTTAACCCATTTTAGCCATCCACATAAAAACCCATATAAAAACCCATCCCAAAAAAATGAGGAAAACATCGTTAACAACGAAATTAACAAATCTCAAAAAGAGAGATTACTAAACAATAGCATTGAGGAGAACAAAACATATATGACTAAGTTATACAGTAAAATTAATTTCACCGAAATCAGGAAAAAATGTGATGAACTTTCTTCCGCTTTACAGAAGAATAGTGAGGCGTTAGTTGAAGCACTCTCTGGCTATCAATGTAAAAACGTCACCGAAGATGAAATTCTCCGTTCAATAGATGTCTTGAATAATATTGAGAACAACAGAGAATATTTCAAAAAGAAAATTTATGGTGTGACATCATTTCTCCCGCTTAACCAACCCATTTACGCTTCTGTATGTTTTGGTTTTATCCCTTCACTTATGGCAGAAAACGTGTGCATACGCCCGCCGACAGCAATGCATACACATTACAAAAAATTTGAGGCGGTTATTAATTTATCCGAATTTTCTCCAACATTATCTATTTCTTATGAAGATAAAGAGTTATTTTTAAGTCAACGCGTAAAAATAACTGATGCAGTAATCTTTACGGGAACGCCAGAGAATGCGCTCAAAGTACGTAAACATTTCAGAAAAAATACCTTATTTATTCTTAATGGCGCCGGTCATAATCCACTTATTATCTCAAAAGATGCAGATATTAATCTGGCTGTTGAAAGTGCAAAACGCGTTGTTCTTTACAATCAAGGGCAGGATTGTGCTGGTCCAAACGCCATATTAGTACACAATGATATATACGATTTATTCAAGCAACGATTAATCTCTGATTTGCAGAATATTGAGGATAGAGTTGGTCCTTATAGTGACTATAAAAATATAGTCGGTCCCAATAGCGATATTGATCACAGCATAAAAATTGCTTCATTATTTAAAGTCAATAGACCCTATTGCACCTATGGAGGAGAAGTTAATCCCATCAATGGCATGATAAAACCAACGGTTTTCGAGAAAGAATTATCATTAGGTGGCAATTATAAAGAATTTTTTGCTCCTGTGTTCTTCTTACAAAGATATTATCAGGATCAAGATTTAATCCATTATTTTTCCGATCCTTTGTATTCTGCTAATGCTATGTATATATCTTTGTTTGGTACCAGTGACTATATCCATCATCAACTCAGCGAACGCCTTCACTTACCCGATAGTATTCTGAGTAATACTGATTTACATCGGGAAGAACACGGTTACCTTCCCTATGGTGGTCAAGGGCCGGCGGCTTCATGCCTTTGGTACGAAGGTAATAGGATTAATGGCAGTACGTTGCCACAGCGTGATATATACCATTATTTAATTGAACCCTTTGATACCCCTCCCACGCCAAAGAGTGAAAAACGCCACTGCGTTCAAGCGGGAATTTAAACTACTCCGGTGAGTCCTCACTTCAACGGATGACCTGACCGCGCCGTACTTCCACAAATAAGCACGGCGTGTCTCAGCGTTCAATAAAAATCATCAATCAGGATAATTGACACAAGATACTAGGGCTTATCCCTGTGATTCGCTATCATGCTACCTTATGTTGGTCATGCTCCCGATTCATTGAGCAAAAATATGGGGTAATTTTATGTTGTGGTTCAAAAATTTAATGATTTACCGTTTAAACCGAGAAACTTCACTTTCTGCGGATGAACTGGAAAAACAATTGAGTCCGTTAGCATTCACCCCATGTGGTAGTCAAGATATGGCGAAAACAGGTTGGGTGCCACCAATGGGTTCACACAGTGACGCCTTCACCCATGTCGCGAATAATCAAATTCTGATTTGCGCCCGTAAAGAAGAAAAGATGTTACCTTCACCGGTTATCAAACAAGCACTACAAGCAAAAATTGAAAAACTGGAAGGAGAACAGCATCGCAAACTTAAAAAAACAGAGAAAGACTCTCTAAAAGATGAAATATTGCATACCCTGCTACCACGGGCATTTAGCCGATTCAGCCAAACTTATATTTGGATCGATATCGCCAATAATCTAATTATTGTTGACGCTGCCAGTGCTAAACGGGCCGAAGATAATTTGGCATTATTGAGAAAAAGCTTGGGTTCTTTACCTGTTGTTCCCCTGACATTTAAAAACCCAATAGAATTAACCCTGACCGAATGGGTACGTTCCGGTGCTCTGCCAACAGGTTTTGCTTTAATGGATGAAGCTGAATTAAAAGCTATTCTGGAAGAAGGTGGCGTGATCCGTTGTAAAAAACAAGATTTAGTTTCTGATGAAATCGCTACTCATATAGAAGCTGGCAAATGTGTCACTAAACTGGCGCTCGATTGGGAAGAACGTATTCAATTTATGTTGTCAGATGATGGTACTTTCAAGCGCATAAAATTCAGTGATACTTTGCGTGAACAAAATGATGACATCGATCGAGAAGATTTTGCCCAACGGTTTGATGCTGACTTTATTCTGATGACCGGTGAATTAAGTGCGCTGATTAACAGCACCATTGAAGCACTAGGCGGCGAAGCAGAAAAATAACCTCAACCTTTAATGCTATTTGCCGCTTTGAACTATTTTTCAAAGTGGCATTATTATCTCTTTTTCAACCTTATATACCCTATGGATTTCAAGATGCATCGCGATGGCAAGGGAGCAACTTGAAAGATAACGGGTATATTGCTCTTTCCCCCTTACTGGCGATAATATCAACCTATTTCAGTGCCAATGATAACGTTAAAGCTAGTCACGATAATCCCATTAATCCAATTAGGTATTCAATGAATTCAGCTACAAAAGGCTATCAGCCGCCTTTCTCGATTACAGCTAAAATGATCCAATTAGTTGCTGAAATCAGTGAGAACATCGGGCGGTTAAGCACAGAACAGGAACAAATAAAAGCCCTGCGATTGAGGCGTATCAATCGGATACGCACAATTCAGGGTTCACTGGCAATTGAAGGTAACTTACTTGATGCAAGCCAAATCACAGCCATTATTGAAGGAAAGCGAGTTATTGCACCGATCAGTGAAATACAAGAAGCGCGTAACGCTATCTTGGCTTATGAAAAGCTTAACCATTGGCATTTCACATCAGAGCAAAACTTACTGGAAGCCCATTATGTTCTGATGAAGGGATTGCTAGATAATGCCGGCAGTTATCGACACAGCGGCGTCGGGGTGATGGATGGAGAAAAAGTCATTCACATGGCTCCACAGGCAAACCGGATTCCAAAGCTGATGGGTGACCTTTTTCATTGGTTAGGATCGACTGATATTCATCCACTTATAGCCAGTTGCATTTTCCATTATGAATTTGAATTCATCCATCCATTTGCCGATGGAAACGGCAGAATGGGCAGATTATGGCAAACATTAATCTTAAACCACTGGAACCCTTTATTTGAATTTATTCCCGTTGAAAGCCTGGTTTATGAACATCAAGCTCATTACTATCAGGCAATTAATCTCAGTAGCCAACTTGTTGATTGTGCACCGTTTATTGAGTTTATGCTGCACATGATCCGTGATGCAATTCTGACATCTACCCATCAGGCTACCCATCAGGCTACCCATCAGGCTACCCATCAGGCTACCCATCAGGCTACCCATCAGGCTACCCAACAAGTTAAACAACTCATTATGGTATTAAAAGGGGAAATGAACCGTGGGCAACTGCAATCCGCCCTTGGATTAAAAGATCGTAATTCATTCCGTCTACGTTATTTGCAACCCGCTTTGGCAGCAGGATTAATTGAAATGAGCCATCCAGAAAAACCGAGCAGTCCATTACAGCGCTATCGCTTGACGGAAAAAGGGGTAAATTTAAAAAATCACCACCAATAGTGAAAAGTAACCAATTCCTGCCTTATCAGGGGCTTCGATAAGAACCCGCTAAAAAACTGGACTATAATATCTGATTAAATATCAATATATTAACAAAACAATTCAACCACGCCAGCGAAATACTCACTCCTTTCACTATTTTGAAAAACTCATTAAGTGGACATGAACACCATAATTATAGTGCTTTAATGTCCACTTAAAATAACTATAATCAAGTGAACATTAAAACCACAAATACATACCCCATGGATAGATCTACTGCACTTAAACGTTTTATTGACTGGGACAAAAAAGGGCGATACGTCTTCACCCTTGCCGATCTCAGAAAAATCTTTCCTGAAGATAGCCCCAAAACACTCCAGGCAGGCTTAAATCGTCTGGTTAAAGAATCAGTGCTTTCACGACCTGCACGCGGGGTTTATCTGTTTAACTTTGCTCATAATCGCGATAGTTACGCCATTGAACATATTGCCAAAGCTCTACGACGTGGTGAATACAATTACATTAGCCTTGAATCAGCACTAAGTGAATATGGCGTTATTTCACAGATCCTGATCGATAGGCTCACCGTGATGACAACAGGCCGGAAAGGTCTTTATCACACGCCACTGGGCACTATTGAATTCACTCATACCAAACGCCAGCAGGAAGATATCCTAGCGAGTATCACGCAAACAAACCGCCCTTTGAGACTCGCCAAACTTGAATGTGCACTGCGTGATTTGAAACGAGTTGGTCGCAATACTCATTTAGTGAATAAACAGGAGATTACACATGCTCAATAAAGCAAATTTCGCCCAACTCATAGAGTTAGCAATGCAGGTACCAGGACGTTCCCATATGCGACCGGTTATTGAGAAGGAACTGTTGCATTACGATATTCTTTATTGCCTTGATACTAATGGATTACTTGATCAACTCACTTTCCAAGGAGGAACCTCTCTGCGTTTGTGCCATGGAGCTCCACGTTTTAGCGAAGATCTAGACTTTTCCGGTGGTGTTAACTTTAATCGTCATCAATTACAAGCCATGAAAACATGTTTAGAACATTACATTGGCAAACGTTACGACTTTGACGTTTCAGTTAAAGAACCCGCCGATTTAAGAAACGAGCCTGAATATGCTGGCCTTAATATAGATAAGTGGCAGGTCTCAATTGTCACCGCGCCTGAGCGCAAAGATCTCCCCAAACAGAGAATCAAAATTGAAATTGCCAATATCCCTTCTTATTCACAGGAACCGAAGGCATTAATGACCAACTACAATTTTCTACCTGATGGCTACGCCGATACGCTGGTATTAACCGAATCATTGGATGAAGTCATGGCAGATAAACTGGTTTCTCTGGTCAATACACAACACTATGTACGGCACCGAGATATCTGGGATTTACGCTGGTTAAAACAGAAAGGAGCTACCCTGCGTATGGATTGGGTCAATAACAAGATTACAGATTATCGGATTAGTGGCTATTCAGACAAATTAGCCAATATTCTGACACGCTTGCCTGCAATTATTAAAGGTGATGCTTTCCGTAACGAAATGCAGCGCTTTATCCCACAGGATGTCCAGGAACGCACTCTGCACAAAGAAAAATTCTTTACATTTTTAACTACCGAAATCGCTGATATGCTACAACGGGTACAAAACTCACTAAACAGTTGCTCAACATCCGAGAATGAATTCAATATGTAGATATACCCTATGGATTTCAAGATGGATCGCGGCGGCAAGGGAGCGAATCCCCGGGAGCATAGATAACGATGTGACCGGGGTGAGTGAGTGCAGCCAACAAAGAGGCAACTTGAAAGATAACGGGTATAAACGAAAATATCACTAGGTGTTAGTTACTCGATATCGTAGAAACAGAGCAAATCTATTCATTTTGTACAGATAATCCAAATCGGAGGCTTTCATGGGAACACGTTATGAAACCGACGTGGTAGCTTGGGCTAATGAACAAGCAGCGTTACTACGCAGCGGTAAGCTGAGTCAGATAGATATAGAAAACATTGCCGAGGAGATAGAAGACGTGGGTAAAAGTGAAAAACGCGAGCTAGCAAGTCGGCTGGCCGTTCTACTGGCTCACCTTATGAAATGGCAATTTCAGCCAGGCCGCCGCGGCTCCAGTTGGCAAAGAACCATCAAAGAACAACGAAAATCTCTATCGCGACGTATTGATAAGACGCCAAGCCTTAAGGGATGTCTGGCAGATAAAGAGTGGTTAGACGACGCATGGTCTGATGCAGTTGCAATTGCTGCTAATGAAACCGGGCTGGATGTTTTTCCTGAATCCTGTATCTGGGATATAGAGCAGATTTTATCCCAAGGTTTTTATCCAAAATAATCTTACAAATTTATTGAATACACAAATTATTAACGCTGGGTAAAACCAGCGTTAATAATATATCTCACTTTTATCCTCATTTATTATATGGTTTAATTCAATAAAATCATAATACATATAAGAATACCTATCATCTTATCAATCACATAAGCGCCATTAAAAAAATATTATTTCCAAAAACCATCTAATTACATGAAATATAACCACCCATTAAACCATTAATAACAAACACCTATTTACTCCTAATCAACCTTATTTCAATAAATTATTCACCATTATTAAACAGGCTCTTATAAGAGCCTGTCTAACTTTATTCTCCAATTATTAACAGAAAGATAAAATAATCTACCCTAATATCTTCATTGCATATATACCCTATAGATTTCAAGATGGATCGCGGCGGCAAGGGAGCGAATCCCCGGGAGCATAGATAACTATGTGACCGGGGTGAGTGAGTGCAGCCAACAAAGAGGCAACTTGAAAGATGACGGGTATAAATTAATGATGAATTAACTCTAACGAATACAATGTTACCGTTGAAGGTTTCGCGCCTTTATCTATCAACGTTAATTTATTATTAGCTATAGACACATTAATCTGGTTAGTCACCTCTGGTGGCGTTATTTTTTCCAGCGATCCACCTTGTTGAATACGATACGCTTTAACTTTAAATTTCTTGCAACCTATATGATCAATCACCACTGTAACGCCTTGGTCACTATGAGTATAATCGCGAGTTTTAGGTCTTAAAAGAGAATCTAGTGGCAGTTGTTGTACCGGATCTTTTTGCACTACCGCATTATTAGATTGAATGGTTGTCGGATCAATACCACCAAACCATCTATTTTTACTACAAGTATCGGTTAATTGATCTAATGTTCGGCTAGTATCCAAATAGTATTGTCGATATAAATCCGCAGGAACGGGGGCTACATTACCATCAGAAAAACTCTTATCCACTTTATAATTTGCTGCAAGAATATTAATTTTATTACCCGATTTATTTTCAGCCGCCAAAACCGTTAAGCCGGTTGAAAAATCTTTTTGACCACTTAATATATAAGGTGTTTTTAATATTTTAGCAAAAAGACCAAAAGATTGAGCTGAATAGGTACAGAAATTTCTAACGCTTGGGTTTTTAGGATTAGGCTGATTATTAAACAAACCAAAAGATAAACCATCACCCCGATAATAATGGGCCAAGTCAACTTTGGTATATTGCATATAAATCAACGAAGAGGCGATATATGCTGCGTTTTTAGGACTCTGCACTTTGGTAAATGTATTTCTCGACCCAAAAGCAGTAGAGTTCCACTCAGTACAAATACTCTCTGTCTTAGTAAAGCCATAAGTATGCAAACTTTTCTGAATCGTATTACCCATATCAATAATGTTTTGCGGGTCTCCAGTATCAACGTATCCATGCCAAGAAAAGAAATCTAACGGCACATGATTATCCCGACAATATCGGAAAAATCCATCAATATAATGTCCTCCTGCATGATTACTAAACGAAATACCTGCACCACCCACTTTAGCATCAGGATCAACCGTCTTAATTAATCTCACTACTTTTTCATATAATTGATAATACTTTTGTGGATCATCCGTATTCCAGAAAAACAGTAAATCAGGCTCGTTCCAAATTTCCCAATAGATTATTTTTCTCGGCAACCCAATGCTGGCATAATTTACACCATAACGATTCACCAAGGTTTTAACTAATATTGCATAAATATCATAATCCTCGGGTATTTCATAACCACCATCAAGTGAACGCCCAATACGAAACAGAAGTTGTCGCTGAATATTATCTGGATTCAGATCTGCTTGATTATTCAGAACATCACGTAGATAAGCATCCGTCATTTCATAATTGGCATCTTTTAATGCAAGACTCACATCATGATTTCTCATTCCGAGAGCCGCATTGGGAAAGAGACTTCTGACATTTGCAATATCAGCAACAAGCTTTTTAGCCGCGGGTTTATTTTCCTCCGACACATTAACAATCATTTGATTTTGATTGTTTTTCCTATCCACCTGGAAGTAATTATCTATATCCCCAATACCAAAGCCGTCATGCAGCCGGACATGGGTAATTCCCATCTGATTAAATTCATTATCTAAATCAGGGAAACCTGGCGCTATAGATTTAGGCAGACCATTGACACCATTAACCGCTTTAAGACATGAGTTATGTCCCGCTGATAAATCCCGATGATTTTTATTAAATGAAAAAACTTTAGTCATAATACCCTCTATACTCATTAAGAAATTATATCCCTATAAACCAAAAATAATATCAAATAATAAATAGATTTATCTGACAACTCAATAACAATAAATGAATGGAAGACCCAGATAATAGTTAAATATCACTTTCAATTTCAACTACACCTTAAAATTCACAGCTATTACTTTGAATTTATTGGATTAAACAAACAATTACATCAACACAACTATTTACGATAATAAAATTGACTCTGAGACTTATTTAACCGCAGAATCATTAAAATAGAAAAAAATATATATTAATCAACCAAAAGTGATATTAATAACAATAATAAAATAGCACGCAATAAAACCATACAGAGAGTAGATTATATTTAAAATATAGCAAAAAAGATCATCGATATATATTAAAAACATGTTTTCAACCTTAACAAGCCAGAAAAAAATACAAAAAATCCATACAATTCAATTAACTGTTATCAAAAAGGCTCTTTCCAGAGCCTGTTAGATTAAAATAATTTACTATAATATTTCCATTGAATATATACCCAATAGATTTCAAGATGGATCGCGACGGCAAGGGAGCGAATCCCCGGGAGCATAGCGAACTATGTGACCGGGGTAAGTGAGTGCAGCTAACAAAGAGGCAATTTGAAAGATAACGGGTATAAAATTAATTATCCTCTAACTCTAACGAATATAATGTTACTGTCTCAGGCTTCGCTCCCTTATCCACTAACGTTAATTTATTATTAGCTATAGACACATTAATCTGGTCAGTTACTTCCGGTGGTGTCATTTGTTCCAGCGATCCACCTTCTTGAATACGGAATGCTTTGACTTTAAATTTTTTATAACCTATATGATTAATTACCACAGTAACACCTTGGTCGCTATCAGCATAATCACGATTTTTAGCTCTCAACATATTATTATCCGGAAATGGCTTAACCGGTTCACGTTGTACTACCGCGTTATCAACGCGAACGGTTGTCGGATCAACGCCGCCAAACCATTTATTCTTACTCCCAGTATCCGTTAATTGATTCAGTGTTCTGCTGGTATCCAAATAGTATTGTTGATATAAATAATCAGGAGCCGCATTACCATCAGCAAGGCTCTTATCAACTTTATAATTTGCGGCAAGAATATTTATTTTATTTCCTTCGGTATTCTCGGCGGCCAAAACAGTTAAACCTGTGGAAAAATCCTTATTACCACTTAAAATACAAGGTGTTTCGGACATTTTGGCAAATAGGTAAAAGGATTGAGCTGAATAGGTACAGAAATTTTTAACACTTGGATTGTTAGGATTAGGCTGGTTGTTAAACAAACCAAAAGATGAGCCATCTCCTCGATAATAATAAGCTCTATCGACTTTTATATATTGCATATAAATAAACGTGGAAGCAATATATGCCGCATTTTTAATACCCTGCACTTTTGTATATGTATTTTTTGTCCCAATAGGACAAGAATTCCATTCAGTACAAAAACTTTCTATACCGGTAAAACCATAAGTATGCAAACCTTTTTGAACCTTATTCCCCACATCAATAATGTTTTGTGGGTCTCCGGTTTCAACGTACCCATGCCAGGAAAAGAAATCTAACGGTACATTATTATCTCTACAATATCGTAAAAACCCATCAAGATAATCTTCTTGTGCTCTATCAACAAACCCAATACCAGCACCACCGACTTTAGCATCAGGATCAACAGCTTTAATTATTCTTGCAATTTTGGCATATAATTCATAATATTTTTTAGGATCATTACTATTCCAGAAAAAAATTAAATCAGGTTCATTCCAAACCTGCCAATAGGTTATTTTTCTTGGTAAACCAATTCTGGCATAGTTTAAAGCGTAGCGATTCACCAGCGTACTAACTAATATTGCATAAATATCAAAATCTTCTGGTATTTCATAACCACCGTCACCGGTACGTCCAATACGAAACATGATTTTTCGCTGAATATTATCTGGGTTTAGCTCAGCTTGATTATTCATAATATCGCGCAGATAAGCATCAGTCATTTTATAATTAGCCTCTTTTAATGCAAGACTAATATCATTATTTCTCATCCCGGCAGCGGCATTGGGAAAAATGCTTCTGATATTTGAAATATCAGTAAGCAGTTTTTTAGCCGCAGGTTTATTTTCTTCTGGGACATTAACAATAATTTGATTTCGATCATTGACTCTATCCACTTGGAAATAATTATCCATATCCCCAATACCAAAACCATCATGAAGCCGGATATGGGTAATTCCCATCTGATTAAATTGATCATCTAAATCAGGTAAACCCGGCATCAAAGATTTAGGAACACCATTCAAACCATTAACCTCTTTAAGCAATGAGTGATGCCCCGCCGATAAATCTCGATGATTTTTATTGAATGAAAAAATTTTAGTCACAATAAACCTCTATATTCATTAAGAAATGACATTGTTATAAATCAAAAATAATATAGAAGAATAAATATATTTCTCTGACAACTCAACAACAATAAATGAACCGAATACTTAGAGAATAGTTAAATATTACTTTTAACTATATCTTAAAATTACCCTATATTAATTTTAATTTATTATATCAATCAATAATCACATAGATATAATTATTTACGCCAATAATCGATCCTGTGATTTATTTAACAAAATCAGCACTAAAGAACATATACTTCAATAATAAATTGATATTAATAACGACAGTAAAAAAACATCCAATAAAATCATATAGTGAGTGAATTATATTAAATAATATCGCATAAATTTATTAATATATATCAGACGGATTCCCCTAAATAATCTTGGCAAGCCTCTTTTGCAATAACGACATAAATACGGTTAATTTTGCTGGCGGGTGTGCAAGTGCTCGTAGTAAATAAATATCTTCTTTACGTCCATCGGGATCATCAAATAGAGGGATAAGTTTTTCAGAACGAATATCTGTAGATACCACCCAATTAGGCAGAAGCGCTATTCCAAATCCACTGACAGCGGCCATTCTTAATGTTTCAAAGTCATCACTACGAAAGATCCTATTATTATCGCTGAAATTAATAACACTGCGATAGCGTGACCAACAAATGCCCGCGGGATCATGATGTTTATCAAGCAAATAGTGCCCACCCAGTTCAGTAAGTGTTGTCGGTGTTCCATGCTTTTGAATATAGCCTGGGCTGGCACAAATAATCCAAGTTTGTGTGGCGATACGTTTGGAATAAAGTGTGCTGTCCTTTAATTCACCAATACGAATAACTACATCAAGGCGATCCCTGACCGGATCAGTCAACCGCTCGGTTTGATCAAGTTCAACCCGAATTTTAGGATACCGCGTGAATAGTTCTGCTAGCATCGGAATAATATGTTGACGTCCAAACGTTGGCAGGCAAGCTACACGTAATACCCCTTGCGGCTCGCCATTCAACGCCGCTAATTCAGCCTGGACATCAACAAGATCATTAATAATACCTTGCGCCCTGGCAAACAAAATCTCCCCTGCATCAGTCAGCGATAAACCACGGGTAGAGCGAAAGAATAGTTTTGTCTCTAACACCTGTTCAAGGTTGTCTATCTGACGTGTGATAGAAGATGCAGCCATACCTTGCAAACGAGCAACGGCAGAAAAACTCTGTGAGCGGACAACATGAATGAATGTTGTTAGCATATCAGTACGTAATAAATCTTTCATCGCAATTTTTACCTTCGAATATTCAAACACTTCATATATTACAAATAATAAATAACGCCTATTAGCGCTATCATTTTTGCATTCTATGCAAAACAATTTCGTTCGCTCTCTTTATTCCCATGATCTCAAGATAGTGCCAGAATTATTTCATCATAAGTCCGGCCAAATGCTGAGAGTTCCCGTGTCAAATACAGCAATAAAACCAAATCCTATTTCTTCTATTTCTCTCATCTTATTATCCGCTGCTTGTGGTTTTGCTGTAGCGAATATTTATTATAACCAACCATTATTGCCAATAATTGGGACAAGTTTTAACGTTAATGGTTCAATATCCGGCTGGATCGCGACACTAACGCAGATCGGCTATGCGGCGGGGCTGCTCTTTTTTGGGCCGCTTGGAGATACGCTAAGCCATCGCAAACTGATTTTCTGCCTGTTAATCGGCAATATAATCAGCCTTATTTTATGTGCCACAGCACCAAATTTTACCTGTCTTCTGGCAAGTAGCCTGATTGTAGGGATAACTTCTATTTCAGCACAAATCATTATTCCTGCCGTATCTGGTTGGGTAATACCAGAAAAGCGTGGCCGAGCGGTAGGAAGTCTGATGAGTGGCCTTTTCGCCGGAGCACTACTTGCCAGGGCATTAAGTGGTGCAGTCGGAGAGTATTTCGGCTGGCGTGAAATGTTTATATTGGCCGCTTTAATCGATATATGCCTATTTTTTCTGATCTGGTTTGTGTTGCCAGAAATAGAATCACCACACACGATAACTTACGGCCAACTTCTTATTTCACTCGGTAAATTGGTAAAGCAACAACCCCTTTTGCGTGAAGCTGCATTATCCGGTTTTTTACTGTTCGCCGCTTTTAATACGCTGTGGGGATCGCTGGCCTTATTACTTTCCCAACCACCTTACGAATGGGGGAGTGATATCGCAGGTCTTTTTGGTTTGATGGGCATTGTGGGAATGCTAGCTTCACCCATAATAGGTTCGTTGACGGATCACTTCGGTGGAAGGGCAATTGTTGCCACAGGCGCTTTATTAGTGACATTGGCCTTGTGCCTAATTAGCGGCACCAGCCACAATATTCTATTTTTATTCGCGGGTATTATTCTGTTAGATCTTGGCAGCCGAGCGGGTTTAGTGGCAAATCAAACACGGTTATATACATTATTACCTGATGCCCGCAGCCGACTAAATACCCTATTTATGACCTGCTATTTCACTGGTGGCGCAATAGGTTCCTCTTTAGGAGCTGTCGCCGCCTGGCATTTTTCTTGGTATGGCGTCGCTTTCAGCGGCGGAGGATGCGCATTATTAGCCGCGCTGTGGGTTCTATTTAATCCAAAGAGCCACAAGCAAATATGATTTTTACACACTGCGCCCCAAGCTATCTTTTGTGATAGATTGCCACCAGCCAGAAGATAATTGGCATCACGGTATTAACCAGTAGATTAACAGCCGGTACCATTCACTCTTTGAAGGCCAATTTTTTCCAGTTATAAGTGGAAATTAAATAGCAATTAACCAAAAGGAATAAACATAAGTGGTATATACCCGTTATCTTTCAAGTTGCTTCTTTAGTTGGCTGCGCTCTCTCACCCCGGTCACATAGTTATCTATGCTCGGGGATTCTTGCCGTCGTGATGCATCTTGAAATCCATAGAGTATAAACAACCATGTGATTTGTTAGATTTAAAGTAAATAAGATTCCAAAATAGCGCTACATCTTATACCACCCATAATTCTATGTATAACAATGGCTGAGGAAGGCTATGTGTAGCATAATTACGAAACGTTCTTTACATCAAAAAACAATTTAGATGATACTAAGTTGACAAAATCAGAAATTTGCACCAACATCAAAGTTGACAAACTTGAATTTTTGCACCTTTAGAGAAAACAGCAAATGCCAAACATCCGCTACCCTTGGGAATTCCATCCACAGTTAAGTGAAGAACGTTTAAGTATCATTGCAAAAGAACTACTCAATGTGCTTGATCATACCTATGAGCAGCTTTCGACACCATTAGATGATAATTACACCCGAGGAACCTGTACATTTGGCCGCCAAAGGCAATGTCTTATTCAGCTCTGTATGAAAGGTACTTATGATTGGCTAAAACTCACTAATCCTAATATGGATACGACCATCGAAATAGAAACAATCCCACTTCGTTTTTTTACTGATGACCCAGAAAACCCCAAAAAATCAGGCTTCTTTCGCCGTAACAGTGTAGACCAACTCTGGGCACCAGAAATCACGATACCAACAATATGGCGCTTTATTGTAGAAAAGCCCCAGTTTGAAGGCGAAGGTGCGCAAGTTCATTTTGCTGGTTACAACGAGCATGAAGAAATGTTGTCTCAATGGACTTACGATAACAGCAAAATATCTACTCTGCATTCTACAGATAACACACCGCCATCTGCGGTAACAATCGAATTGGATCCTATCAGTGCTGCGATGCCTGATAAATCCAGAGAAAACAAGCGCAACAACAAGTAGTAGGTGACAAGTGTTCAATGGTTCTAATTTGCGATTAGCTCGTCTGTATCACGAGCTATCTCTTGAGCAAGTGGCTGAGCGGGTTAATAAAACCCGCCAATATATTCAGCGGCTGGAATCCGGCTTTGCTGTGCCAACTAATGAACTTTCTAATGAATTAGCGACTGTATTGCAGGTTACTCCTGCGTTCTTTGAAACCCAAATACAATCTCCTGTGAACGAAGAAATTGTTCATTTCCGTAAACGCAGCGCAATTAGAGTAGCAACAAAATTAGCAGCACTTGCAAAGGCTGAATTATACAGACGATTAATCGTCGTTTTTGAGGAAAATCTAAATTTACCGTCAGTGTTATTTCCTGAATTAAAAGCAAACTCCCCGGAAGAAGTTGAACGAGCAGCAGAAAAATGTCGGATTGATTGGGGATTAGGACTTGGGCCAATTGAAAATGTGACTCGCCTGGCTGAAAAGCTAGGTGCATTTGTCACCTCGTTTGACTCAGTATCTGATGATGTTGACGCGTTATCCGTTCCATTAGATCGACCTTTCATTGTCAGAAATACAGCCAAGAAGTCACCATGCCGACAACGGTTTGATATTGCACATGAAATTGGACATATTGTGTTACACGGCGGAATATCTACTGGTGACAGAATAACCGAATCTCAAGCCAACCAATTTGCCTCTGCCCTACTTTTACCGCGAAGTGCGATGGCTAAATATTTCCCTGCCCCGATAAGCGGAAGAATCAACTGGCGAGGTCTAAGTGAGTTCAAGTTAACCTGGAAAGTAAGTAAAGCAGCAATTATTTATCGGGCACATCAGCTTTCCCTTTTAACCGATACGCAATACAAAACGGCTTTTTTGGGGCTTAAACGTAAGGGAGAAGCTATTGAGGAAAAAGAGGATTATCTTATTCCCCATGAAAAACCTGAATTATTTCATCGAGCAATAAAAGTGCTTATTAATGATGTTTGTATTGATATTGAAACATTAGCTGAGCGTCTGAAAATTACAGTGCCAATGCTGCTTAAACTCGCTAACGATAGTTCACTTTATGAGCTTAATGATCAGACAAATTCTGTAAATGTCATTTCGATGTTTTCATATCGATCCAGAATAGCGTGATTATCCCCCATCCTGTTTAAATTAAGCTCTTATTAATACAAACCAATTATCATTTTATCTTAACCGCGCTTTCCAGCGCGGTTATTCAATGGAAGAATCAGTGACAATTAACCTGATGAAACCGCTTCCATCCCTACCAAGCCCACTTTCAGATAGCCCGATTTACGTAAAGAATCCATCACACTCATCAGTGTTTCATAATCCACGGTTTTATCCGCTTGAAAGAAGATGGTTGTCTCTTTATTAGATTGGGTGGTCTGATCCAATACCGCCGCCAAAGTATCATAATCGACCTGTTGATCTCCGACATAAAGCTGACGATCAGCTTTAACCGTCAAGAATACCGGTTTTTCTGGACGCGGCTGCGGTTTTGCCGACGAAGCAGGTAAATCCACTTTAATATCAACTGTTGCCAGTGGTGCTGCTACCATGAAGATAATCAATAACACCAACATCACGTCAATAAATGGTGTGACGTTAATTTCATGCAATTCGCCACTATCATCCAGATCTTCATTAAGACGTATTGCCATAAGTCACCTTGTCTTGCTATTTGCTAAATCCAGATCACGGCCAAGCAGTAATATTGACTGTGCCGCCATGTCACCAACCTGACCACGGTAAGTAACGATCATACGGGCGAAGATGTTATAAATCACAACGGCAGGGATCGCTGCGACCAAACCCAGTGCGGTTGCTAACAAGGCCTCCGCAATACCCGGTGCCACAACCGCGAGGTTAGTTGTCTGTGAGTGGGCAATACCGATAAAGCTATTCATGATGCCCCACACCGTACCAAACAGACCAACGAAAGGAGAAATCGCCCCAATGGTTGCCAGATAGCCATTGCCACGCCCCATATGACGGCTGATAGCCGCAACGGAACGTTCCAGGCGGAAAGCGGCACGCTCTTTGGTGCTATTCAGGTCAGTGCTCTCAGAAGATAACTGACGTTCTGCCTGTACTTCACTCAGCAATAAGCGGCTGATACTGTGTTTGTTGAAACCTTCGGCAATTTCCGCAGCCTGATCAAGGCTCTTAACGTCCGTTAAAGCTAATCGCTCTTTACGCAAACGACGACCGGCCGCCAACAATTCAGTACCTTTTGAGAAGAACAGCGCCCAAGTAATAACAGAAGCAATCACCAGACCAATCATAACGGTCTTAACCACAATATCGGCGTTCTGATACATGCCCCAAATGGATAGATCAGTTGCAAAGCCACTGGAAAGGTTGGCTTCATCAGCAGGAATTTTAGGTGCAACCTCATCCGTTGCAAGCGGCGTAACTTGAGTGGATTCTGTCGTAGGTACCGCTTGCGGTGCAATCTGATTTGCAGATGGTGCAGTTGTGTCCGTCGCTGCCTGAGTAGTCGCGGGAGTAGACCCTGCAATTTGTACGGTTTTTGACGTGGTATTGCTATCTGTTGCAGATGCTGGTGCTGTATCAGCCAATGCTGAACCTGTCAGCCCGAACGCTAATATTATTGAAGCAGTCAAATTTCGCATCAGTTGGCCTTTACTCCCTTTGCTATAAACCTTGTTATTTAGCAGTGAATTACTTTTCGTCATCTCACTAACCTTATTTTTACTGAGTCTTCACCAGATTGAATGAAAATGCAGGCTGATAATATCAAACCTTAAGTGATTTGATAGTAATTATCATTATTGTTTAATAAAAAAGTATTACCCCTTCACAAAATCAAGTTAAACAACCCCTACTCACAGGTAATGAGATGAATTTTCGTCAAGTTGTCTTAATCCTTTTGTACAAAAAGGTCTAAATCTTTTAACGTGTTAACTCTATTTTTTACACCATTTCAAAAATTGAAGTGTTAAAGGTGGCAGTGGATCATGGCAGAAAAAAAACTGGAAACGTTACTGGTCAATGCAGGTAGAAGCCAAAAATTTACTCAAGGCGCAGTCAATCCCATCATTCAGCGAACTTCATCGGTGATCTTCGATTCTGTCGCCGACAAAAAACATGCTACGCAAAACCGGAGCAAGAGCGAACTGTTTTATGGCCGCCGTGGTACACAGACTCATTTCTCTTTTCAAGCCGCAATGGCTGAACTGGAAAGTGGCGCAGGCTGTATGCTTTACCCTTCTGGTGCCGCCGCGATTAGTCATGCCATTCTCGCTTTTGCCGCCGCAGGCGATCATATTCTATTAACCGGTTCAGCTTATGACCCGACGCAAAGTTTCTGTGACAAGATATTGTCACGGATGAATATTACCACCGATTATTTCGATCCCATGATTGGCGAAGAGATTGCTGATCTGATTAAGCCCAATACCAAAGTGGTGTTTCTTGAATCCCCCGGCTCCATCACAATGGAAGTACAAGATATCCCCACTATTGTCCGCGCAGTGCGCCAAGCCAAGCCAGATATTGTCATCATAATCGATAATACTTGGGCGGCAGGTGTGCTGTTTAAAGCGCTAGAATTCGGCATCGATATTTCGATTCAATCAGGCACCAAATATATTATTGGTCACTCAGACGCAATGTTAGGGATTGCCGTGGCTAATGAACGTTGTTGGGCGCAACTGCGAGAAAATTCCTATTTGATGGGGCAGATAGCCGATGCCGATACGGTCTATATGGCCAGTCGCGGATTGCGTACTTTAGCCATTCGCTTGAAACAACATGAAAAAAGCAGTATTGAAGTCGCACACTGGCTGCAACAACGAACCGAAGTTGCCGCTGTCTATCACCCCGCTCTGCCTTCCTGCCCCGGTCACAATAATTTTATCCGTGATTTCAGTGGCAGTAGCGGCCTGTTCTCTTTTCAATTGAAAAAGAAGTTAACTCCCCAACAATTTACGGATTACCTGGATAATTTTCACCATTTTAAAATGGCATTCTCATGGGGCGGTTTTGAATCTCTGATCCTAGGCTATCAACCAGAAGAGATAAAAATGATGCGTCAATACGATATTTCACAAAGGACGGGCACTCTGTTCCGCCTGCATGTCGGGCTGGAAAATGTTCAAGATTTGATTGATGACCTCGCAGAGGGATTTGGTCGAATTTCGACTTGAGTAATCTTATTGTTATTCAATGTAATAAACTGAAAAACTTAACATTTGAAATCATAATGAAGCGATAATATAGATATATTGCCAGTACAATGCATTTGCATTACACTTTGTTGAACAGATTCTCAAATCAGCATAACGAGGTAGAAATATGCACGCATTACCAAATGTTGAGTTCGAGGTTGGTGCAGAATCCAAGCTTACCAGTCGCAGCCAGACAACCATCCCAACATCTGTCCGTAAAGCGCTTAAGTTAAAACCAGGTCATGACAGTATCGCATATAAGATTTTATCTTCTGGTGATGTACTTATCAGCCGTAAAAATAGTGAAGAAGAAAAAGATCTTGTCATGGAATCATTTCTGGACTTTCTGGCAAAAGACATTCGGAGACATCCGGAACAAGTACAACAATTAGATGAACAACTCATTAACCAGGCGAAGTCACTTATCGCTGGAATAGACATAGATCTGAGCAACCCATTATCTGCTGACGATGAGTAAAGACTATGTATGATCGAGTATGTGTAATAAACGGATGGGCTCTTTTTGCTCATCCGTGCTTTGTAGAACAATTAAAACAATCAATAGATAAGGTAGAACAACTTCAACAAAAATATCCAAATGACTACTTGAAAAAAAATGATACAAAACGCTTGGCTGCAATCATAAAACTCGTTACTGAAATTATTCCCAATGACCCAACTAATATAGCCTTTCGTTTAGGTGATACATTAGGTGGCAAAAGAAAACACTGGTTCAGAGCAAAATTTTTCCAACAATATCGCCTTTTTTTCCGTTTTCACGCTGAAAGTAAAATTATTATCTTTGGCTGGGTAAATGATGAGAGAACAAAAAGGGTATATGGTGATAAGCACGATGCTTACAAAGTATTTGGTGAAATGCTTAATGCAGGACACCCACCAGACGACTGGAACTCTCTTTTAAAAGAATCCATTGATTCACCACACTTAACTAAACTTATTAATGAACATTAGTCATAGTTTCTCCTTATCCGGATAAAGTCAAGCCATGCCAAAGCTTTTACTGTAAACTGACTTTATATATACAGATGCAATAAATTTATTTTATATACCCTATGGATTTCAAGATAACGGGTATAACAGTTACAGGATAAGCAATGGAAGTACTAAACGGGATCATGCAGGCATTATGGCAGCATGACTTTTCTAAACTTGCCAACCCCGATGTTCTCTGGATTATCTATGGCATTCTATTCGTGACACTGGTTCTGGAAAATGGCTTATTACCTGCCGCTTTTCTGCCCGGTGATACTCTGTTAATCCTTGCCGGTGCATTAGTTGCCAAGGGAGTCATGAGTTTTATCCCAACCGTTTTTATATTAACAGCGGCGGCAAGTATCGGTTGCTGGTTTGGCTATCTTCAAGGGCTATGGCTTGGCGATACCAAACGAGTTAAGAATTGGCTGGCACAACTTCCTATTCAGTATCGCCAACGAGCTAACGAGCTGTTTTTCAAACATGGTTTGGCCGCGTTACTGATTGGCCGTTTTTTGGCTTTTGTCCGCACTCTGTTACCAACATTGGCGGGTATATCCGGCCTTAACAGTAAACGCTTTCAAGTTTTTAACTGGTTGAGTGGCCTGCTATGGGTTGTCATCGTGGTCGGTTTTGGTTATCTCCTTAATCAGATCCCGTTTATTAAAAATCACCAAGATTTGGTGATGAACATTTTGATAATTTTACCCATAGTGCTATTGCTAAGTGGTTTAAGCGCCTCTTTGTTGATGTACTGGCACCACAAGAAAATCTCGGCGACAAAACGTAAATAAAAGTCATCATGGTTTACAAGCAGCGGCAGGGTTTTTATCCTTAACTTAATGTACCAATATTATATATACCCTATGGATTTCAAGATGCATCGCGACGGCAAGGGAGCGAACCCCCGGGAGCATAGCGAACTATGTGACCGGGGTGAGTGAGTGCAGCCAACAAAGAGGCAACTTGAAGGATAACGGGTATAGGCTAAGGCTCAGCCACTAAGTGATACTCTTGGTATCGATGCATCACCAAACCGGTCAATCTATGGACTTGGCCATGTATTGACACAATACATGGCTTAGATCACGCCGATTGTATTACTTCCTTCAATTACGCTTAATATCAACTTAATATCAATTGCCATAATTTCAACTGATATTTTAAGTCTCTCTTTTTATAGGAGTTAGTAATGGATAATCAACCTATTATCAGACTTGCTGATGGGAATCACATGCCACAACTGGGGCTTGGATCATGGGCCGCAGATGACCAGCAGATAGCAGAAACAATCCATGCTGCACTGGATATCGGTTATCGGGCAATTGATACCGCCGCTATCTACAACAATGAGAAAGGCGTAGGCAACGCGTTACAAGAAACAGATATCCCCCGTGAAGATATCTTTGTTACAACTAAATTGTGGAATGACAGACACCTTGATGCCCGTGCTGCCTTGGCAGAAAGTCTGGAAAAGTTGCAACTGGATTATGTTGACCTTTACCTCATTCACTGGCCTGCACCACCGCAAGATCAATATGTCGGTGCCTGGCAACAATTGATTGAATTACAGAAAGAGGGGCTTATTCGCAGTATTGGTGTTTCTAACTTCCAACCTGAACACATCCAGCGACTGATCAATGAAACCGGTGTTCATCCCGTCATTAATCAGATTGAGTTGCACCCGCTGTTACAACAACGTCAGCTCCATGCCTGGAATGCCACACATAATATCGTTACCGAATCCTGGAGCCCACTGGCACAAGGTGGTGAAAATGTATTTGATAATCAACTGGTTCAACATCTGACACAAAAGTATGGCAAAACACCCGCGCAGGTTGTTATTCGCTGGCACATTGATAACGGCATGATTGTGATCCCAAAATCAACCACGTTATCGAGAATTAAAGAGAACTTTGATGTGTTCGATTTCAAACTAGAAAAAGAAGATTTGACCGCGATGACTACGCTAGATATCGGTAAACGTCTGGGACCAACCCCTGAAATATTCGTTGATTTCAGTGAATTCATTCAGCTTCTTGAGCAAAATAGCGCTAATAATCAGTGCTGAAAAACGGCTGATAAAATTGATAGGGTGATCGTGGACAAAGTAGAATTAAAACGTGCGCGGCATCACCGCCGCGCCCCAATTTTGCTGAGCTATTTTCTTGGTTCTACCGATTATCACTCATCTGGTTTTTTCCATTATTGATTGACCGGTATAGTCACTAACTGCCCAACAGAGCCGCGATCGGCCATTTCCAGAATCTGGCTGTAATAGAGGAATGGGAAGTGCTCATAAGAGGGCTGGTTCATATAAACCAGCAATTCCACCCGCCCATCAACCCAAACCGTATCCTTCCAACCATAATCTTGCGGTTGAGGGGCCTCACCGTTGTGGTTAATCAGCTTAAACTGCACACCTTCAATATGGAATGGTTGTGGGGCAGAAGCATTTACGATCCAACGCTCCCACGTTCCTTGCTGGCTAGTAATATCCACCCGATTCATATCCCATAACGCACCGTTTATTCCCGGCGTATTATCATCAAGATAAATTTCCCGGTTACGGATTACACTGGAAACTGGCGTAACATCATCAATCAAACGAGATGGGAGATTATCTGTCACCAGAGATAATAAACCGGTTGCTTTAATGGTCAAAACGGTGCTGGAAATCAACACCGTAGAGGGTTCAAACAACCCACGCAACTTATCAAGTACCCCAGCTGATTCACCTGCGGTAACAACAACTTCATCCTCTTTGGACATATCAATTAATACCTCACGCCGTTCTCCTGGCGCAAGGGAGAGTTGCTGAACGGCTATCGGCGCAGGTAACAGCCCCAAATCAGTGCCTATCATATAGAAAGGACGGCCATCACCAATCTGTAACTGATATCGGCGAGCATTAGATGCATTGAGTAAACGTAAACGGATCCAGCCACGAGATACCTCAATAAAAGGATTCTGTACGCCATTAACTAACAGAGTATTACCGATAAATCCACTATCAGAGGCCGGCTGATACTCAGGAACCCCAAAGTTATCCAACCGTTTATCTTGAAGAATAACCGGGAAATCATTAACACCATAGTGTTTCGGCAACGGCAAATGGCGGCTGGTTTCATCTTCTACCAACCACATACCAGCCAAACCTTTATAAACATGTGGTGCCATCCGATTAGGTGTATTGGCATGATACCAGCAAGTTGCCGCCTGCTGACGAATAGGCAACACTGGCGACCAGTCAGACCCCGGAGAAATCTGACGGGCAACTCCACCGGTCAATGTACCCGGTAATTGTAATCCGCTGACGGTCATTGAAACCGGCTCTGCTAGCCGATTGCTGTATATCAGTTTGACATCATCGTTTTTATGAACCCGTATAGTCGGACCAAGGTATTGACCATTAATCCCCCATACACTGGTTTTATATTGTCCATCAAAAGTCCAATGCGCTTTTTGTAAAGTCAGAAATAACGGCTGCCCACCACGGGATTCCAATAAAGGGGGAACCGGCAAAGCAGTCTGCTGATTTTTGCTGGCCCGAACCAATAAAGGAGCGGCTCCGATACACATCGCCAAGCCTGATACCTGAATAAACTGGCGCCGACTAAATGACATATTTTCTCCGCGACAAACCTAATTAAATTCCGGGCCTATATGGCTCAAAAATAGTTGAGACACTGCAATCATTCATCCCGGAAGCGAATAACTCAATATTGAAGTTATTAAAGCTTATTATCCTTTTGATTGCGCTTAACAAAAACATTATTTATCAAGCGCTCATCATAACGCGAATATGGTGGGAATTAAACTATCTGAATGCATTACACGAATCTTTCCCGATCAGCATCAGTACATGTCATTTCCGACTAATAATAAATTGTGGTCATGGATAACGAACAAAAATCCTCACATATGCTAAATATGTGAGGATTAAAGTACGCTTAACAGCTATCGCCTTGGTTAGACCCGCACTTTATTATAAAAGAGTGGCTCCAAACAACCTATTATGAATACTTACCCTATTTCTCCATTGCAGCCAACTCTTCATCCAATGCATCTATTTTAGCTTTCATCACTTTATGACAATATTCTGCCAGCTCACGCACCTGCTCTTTGGTATAGCCAGAAGTATCAATGGGAGGCAACATTTCAACAATGACGGGACCATTATTCCAGCGATTCAGCTTAATACGTCCATTAGTGATAGAAGAAACGCAGACCGGGACAATCGGCACTCCCGCAGAGATCGCAGCATGGAAAGCGCCAGTTTTAAATGGCAACAAACCACGACCACGACTACGTGTCCCTTCCGGAAACATCCAAACAGAAAGATGACGATTTTTAATCTGCTCCACAACCTGAGCAATCGTGCCATGTGCTTTAGCACGGTTAGCACGATCAATCAGGATATTACCTGCCAACCAATAAAGCTGACCAAAAAATGGGATCAGCACCAACGTTTTTTTACCTACTGTCACTGTGCCCGGCTGGACCGCATTGGACATAGTTATCATGTCATAGTTGTTTTGGTGGTTGCCAATGTAGATACTCGGACCATAATGCTTAGCTTCAGCAGGAATACGCTCAATAATTTTGACGCCAAATATTTTCGACAACCGACCAAACATATTCCCAAACACCATAACATGGTCAGGATGACGTGGCCTGAATAAGCAGTAAATAGCACCAGAGACACACACTACAATCGAAAACAGAATAACAATAATGCCGCGAATAATTGCTAACATAGCCGCCTCTTATTTAATCCCACTATTTAGTTACGTTAGTATTAGTAGCAGAAGGTGGAGTCTCAATCTGTACCCGTTCAATACGCTGCAACCCACGAGGTAGAGACGTTCCCTTACGACCACGTTCTCCTCGGAATTTCTGAAGATCTTCAGGACGCAGCGTCAATTTACGCTTTCCAAAGTAAAGTGTAATAGACGATTGTGGCGGTAGTATCAATAACCAACTCAACAGGTCATTTTCTGCGGCTGACTGAACAGAAATTATCTTATTCCCTTTCCCTTTAGAAAGTTGCGGCAAATCTGCAACCGGGAACATTAACATCCGGCCTGCGCTGGTAATTGCCAACAACATATCATCCTGCGGATTATTTATTTCCAGCGGCGTCATGACGCGAGCATTTTCCGGCAATGTAATCAGTGCCTTACCTGCTCGGTTTTTAGCAACCAAATCACTAAAAGTACAGATAAAACCATAACCAGCATCAGAGACCATCAGAAACTGCTGTTCATCCGGTGCCATCAGTACATGTTCTACCGTTGCCCCTGCGGGTACAGTCAATTTACCCGTTAGTGGTTCCCCCTGCCCTCTGGCAGAAGGTAAATCCCGCGGATCAAGCGAGTAACTGCGACCTGTTGTATCAATAAACACAACCGGCTGATTGCTCTTACCACGAGCCGCACCACGGAAGCTATCACCTGCTTTGTAATTCAGACCGGCCGGATCAATATCGTGACCTTTCGCACTACGAACCCAACCCATCTCGGACAATACGATTGTCACCGGCTCAGAAGGCGTGATGTCATGCTCACTCATCGCTTTGGCTTCATCACGTTCTCTCATTGGAGAACGACGCTCATCACCATAAGTGGCCGCATCAGCCATGATCTCTTTCTTCAACAGGGTATTCAGTTTGCGCTCAGAACTCAGAATCGCCTGTAACTTATCACGCTCTTTTGCCAGTTCGCTCTGTTCGCCACGGATTTTTACCTCTTCCAGTTTAGCTAAGTGGCGTAATTTCAGCTCAAGAATGGCTTCCGTTTGCGTCTCACTTAAACCAAAACGTGACATTAATACTGGTTTTGGCTCATCTTCACTACGGATAATGTGAATGACTTCATCAATATTGAGAAATGCGATCAGTAAGCCCTCCAGCACATGCAGGCGCTTAAGAACTTTTTCCAGACGATGGTTCAGACGTTTACGAACGGTTTCCCGGCGGAATACCAACCATTCGGAGAGGATCTCAACCAGCCCTTTCACGGTCGGACGGTTATCCAACCCGATCATGTTCAGGTTAACGCGATAACTCTTTTCCAAATCGGTAGTGGCAAACAGATGATTCATCACCTGCTCCAAATCAACCCGGTTTGTGCGAGGGACAATAACCAGACGAGTTGGATTTTCATGATCAGATTCATCTCGTAAGTCATCAACCATAGGCAGCTTTTTAGCCCGCATTTGGTTAGCGATCTGTTCCAACACTTTGGCACCAGAAACCTGATGCGGCAGCGCAGTGATCACAACATTGCCATCTTCTTTTGACCAAACAGCTCGCATCCGTACCGAACCACGGCCATTTTTATAAATCTTACGGATATCTTCGTGAGAAGTGATGATCTCCGCTTCAGTCGGATAATCAGGACCTTTAACGTGTTCCATCAGATCATCAAGGGAACTCTGTGGCTTATCCAGCAGCGTAACCAGTGCATTCACCACTTCACGCGCATTATGGGGCGGAATATCTGTCGCCATCCCCACCGCAATACCGGTGGTGCCATTCAGCAAAATATTTGGCAAACGCGCCGGCAGCATTTTCGGTTCCTGCAATGTGCCGTCAAAGTTTGGCACCCAATCAACGGTACCGTGGCCTAACTCAGCCAACAGCAACTCGGCATATTTGGACAGGCGAGACTCGGTATAACGCATCGCGGCGAAAGATTTGGGATCATCCGGCGCTCCCCAGTTTCCTTGCCCATCCACTAAAGGATAGCGGTAAGAAAATGGCTGCGCCATTAACACCATAGCTTCATAACAAGCACCATCACCATGCGGATGGTATTTACCCAGTACATCACCCACGGTACGGGCGGATTTCTTAAATTTGGCGGTATTGTTCAATCCCAGTTCTGACATGGCATAAACAATACGGCGCTGAACCGGTTTCAAACCGTCACCGATAAAAGGCAACGCCCTATCCATGATGACGTACATGGAGTAGTTCAGGTAGGCGGTTTCAGTAAATGAGTGGAGCGGCAAACGCTCCACTCCATCGTGAGTTATCTCACTCATTCGTTAATTTCCTCAGAATCTTTTGACTATCCCTGTGGGTGTTACACTTCAATGTCTACCGTATCGCCCTTCTCTTGCAGCCAGTTACGGCGATCTTCTGAACGCTTCTTCGCTAGAAGCATATCCATCATAGAGAAGGTTTCCTGGTAGTTTTCATCATCGATAGTCAACTGCACCAGACGACGGGTATTCGGGTCTAACGTTGTTTCACGCAGTTGCATGGGATTCATCTCACCCAATCCTTTAAAGCGCTGTACGTTAGGCTTACCCCGTTTGCGGCTTAGACGATCCAACACCGCACTTTTTTCCTCTTCATCCAATGCGTAATACACTTCTTTACCTAGATCAATACGATATAGAGGCGGCATTGCCATATAAACATGGCCGTTCTTAACCAATGTTGGGAAATGGCGGACAAACAGGGCACACAATAGCGTCGCAATATGCAAACCATCTGAGTCTGCATCCGCCAGAATACAGATTTTGCCATAACGCAACTGACTGAGATCGTGGCTATCCGGGTCGATACCAATCGCGACAGAGATATCATGGACTTCCTGTGATGCCAACACTTCATCTGAAGAAACTTCCCAAGTATTCAGAATCTTCCCTTTCAGCGGCATAATGGCTTGATATTCACGGTCACGCGCCTGTTTTGCCGATCCCCCCGCAGAATCTCCTTCTACCAGAAACAGTTCGGTAAAATTGAGATCCTGTGATGTACAGTCAGCCAGTTTTCCCGGTAATGCTGGGCCACTGGTCAGTTTTTTACGCACAACCTTTTTCGCTGCACGCATTCTACGTTGTGCGCTAGCGATCGCCAGTTCAGCCAACTGCTCTGCTTCCTGAACATTCTGGTTTAACCATAAGCTGAAAGCATCTTTGACAACACCAGAAACAAAAGCAGCAGATTGGCGCGAAGAGAGGCGTTCTTTCGTCTGACCAGCAAATTGCGGATCCTGCATTTTTACCGACAGAACATAAGTACAGCGATCCCAGATATCATCGGCAGCAAGCTTCACACCACGTGGCAAGATATTGCGAAATTCGCAAAATTCACGCATCGCATCCAGTAACCCCTGACGCAACCCGTTTACATGTGTTCCCCCCTGCATCGTTGGGATGAGGTTGACATAACTTTCAGCCAGTAGCTCTCCCCCCTCCGGCAACCAGAGTAACGCCCAGTCAACCGCTTCGGTTGCACCACTGAAAGTACCGACAAAAGGCGCAGCCGGCAATGTTGTCAGGCCATTAACCGCAGCCATCAAATAGTCGGTCAGACCATCGGCATAACACCATTTCTGTTCAGTACCGTTGATCTTGTCTTTAAAAACAATTTCCACTCCCGGACATAAAACGGCTTTCGCTTTCAGCAAATGGGTCAAGCGGGAAACAGAGAAACGAGGGCTATCAAAGAAACTTTCGTCAGGCCAGAAGTGAACACCAGTACCGGTGTTGCGTTTACCACAACTTCCTATTACTGTCAGCTCCTGCACCTTATCGCCATTCTCAAAAGCAATCTGATAAATCTGACTGTCACGGCGAACGGTGACCTCAATCCGCTTGGACAAAGCGTTAACCACCGAGATCCCCACACCGTGGAGACCACCAGAAAACTGATAGTTTTTATTCGAAAATTTACCACCGGCATGTAAGCGGCTCAGGATCAACTCAACCGCTGAAACGCCTTCTTCTGGATGAATATCAACCGGCATGCCGCGGCCATCATCAATGACCTCCAGTGACTGATCGCTATGAAGGATCACTTCAATATGTTTAGCGTGACCTGCCAAAGCTTCATCCACGCTGTTATCGATCACTTCCTGTGCCAAATGGTTCGGACGCGTTGTATCAGTGTACATTCCCGGACGACGGCGAACCGGTTCCAGACCACTGAGAACTTCAATGGCATCTGCGTTGTAACTAGATTGAGTCATGTTGTAATTCTGTTGGTTGCTTCTTGATTAAAGGGCTAATCAGTTTTGTATACTGTTGATAATACCAGTCGTTCAAACATTTTTGGCAAGTTTTTTCTCGCCATCACTAGAAAGCCCAAGAAAGTTGATGATTTGTGGGAAATAGTGTTCAAATCCGATAAAGGCATGATTACCACCAGATTCAATAGTTTGCTTACATAATACCAGATAAGCAACCGCCTGGCGGTAATCCAGCACCTCATCTCCGGTTTGTTGCAATAACCAGATAAGATCCGGTGACTCCAATGGTTCAATCCACATGCTTTTGAGATCATGAATATGGCGCGATTCCAACGTATATCGTTGGTTTGTATAAGGGTTAATATTTTCCCCAAGATAATCCCGCAGTAATTCAAACGGACGCACGGCTGGATTAACGACCACAGCGGGCAAGCTGAAACATTGTGAAAGCCATATCGCTAAATAACCACCGAGAGAAGAGCCAACGATACCCAAATCATCCCCGGCATGCTCCATCACCAGATTTTCGAGCAGCTCAGCCGCTTCTTCAGGATAAGGGGGTAACTGAGGCACCAGCATGTCAATGTCAGGATGATGCTGATACAGCCACGCTTTTAAGGCATTGGCTTTTGCAGACTGCGGGGAACTATTAAAACCGTGCAAATAGAGTAAGGTTGACATCAGACCGAGCCCCTCAATTGTGCAATACCACTGGCCACTATGCTCCTGTGCGACACACCACAGATGGTGAGGCTTGGCAAATCCAATAAGCAGAGAGTAACACAGCAACACAAAGAGACAAACACAACCTAATATCCATCCGAATCTAAATCAGGGCAGAACTCATTACTTGCCAGTCTATAGACCTGAGTTGTCAAACCAAATTCGCCATTATCGGCAACAGACAATTCGAGATAACGCCATCCCGGAGCAACAGTATCAAGCATAAAATTGGTACAATGTGGTTTGAATTGCAAACATGTTGATGGTGTCGCCATCATACGGATGCCATTCCAATCCAGATCCATCTCTTGATGTATATGCCCACAAAGCATCGCCTTAACTCGTGAATAACTTTGCAGATACTGGGCCAGAATATGTGAATTGCGCAAACTATGCTGATCCAGCCAGGTACAACCTGATGGTAATGGATGATGATGAAGCAGGATCACCGCGTAACGTTCAGGGTGCCTATCCAGGCAATTTTTCATCCATTCAAGCTGATATTCCGACAACTCCCCGTGGGGAACGCCCTGCACCTGACTATCAAGCATCAAAAGTTGCCAGTGCTTACCGACTAAAATCTGTTTCGACGGAGAAACGCCAGCCGCCGCCAAGGCATCCACCATCGCAGGCTGATAATCATGATTACCGGGTAACCAGACACAAGGTGCCGGTAAACGGGCAATACCATCAGCAAAATGTCGATAAGCTTCCAACGACTGATCCTGCACCAAATCACCTGTCGCTACGATTAAATCAATATCAGCATTTTGTTTGAGGATGGCATCCAGCACCGCTTGGTAACTGCGATAAGTATTGATACCCAATAAAGTATCTTCTTTGCTGGCAAAAAGATGCGTATCTGTTATTTGCAATATTTTGGCTGTGGTTCCCTCTACCACAGGCAGTTCAAACTGGCTTTCCAAATGGTTTCCTTGTCCTATAAGTCATCGACGAGCATCATAACTCGTTTTAACGCAAGAGATCTGCTGACTGGCACACACTTCCCTTTTCTCGGTTAAAAATTAGGAATTATCTGAATTCCATTCTTTTTTTAACTTTTCATGGTGTAATGCCAGCCATTGTATCGCAATAACTGAAGCAGCATTATCAATAATTCCCTCTTCCATCCAATGATAAGCTTGTTCACGACTTACCACATGCACCCGAATATCTTCATGTTCACCAGATAATCCATGAATACCGGTCGCTGTCGTGGCATCCACTTCCCCCACCATCACAGAGATACGTTCCGTTGTTCCTCCGGGACTGGAGAGATAACTCAACACGGGTCTGCAACGTTTAACTTCGATTCCGGCCTCTTCCATTGTTTCGCGGCGCACCACCTGTTCGACATCTTCGCCCTCTTCAATCATACCGGCAACAATTTCCAGTAACCATGGCGTCGCTTTCGTCTCTATTGCCGGAATACGTATCTGCTCTATCAATACAACCTCATCACGACGTGGATCATAAGGCAACAATGCGCCGGCATGGCCCCGCTCAAAAACTTCACGGCTAACCTCTTCACTCCAACCACCGGCAAACAGACGATGACGGAAACGGTAATTTGTCAGTTTAAAGAAGCCATTGTACAAACTTTTTTTCGCGATAATTTCTATATCCTGCTTATCCAACATGACTGGCGTTAACGGCTTCTTATGCATAAAATTCTCCTAAATAGTTCCTTACTTGCTAGCCACTAAGATGATATTAATCAAGCAGAGTTAAAAAATTCACTCGTTGATGGTGTAAAGTTAAACTAAATTAAGGCAATATGGCACAAACGGCTACCTTTCGCTGATAGCATACTCTGCTAGAATCAGTAACATTTCGTTTTTCACCAAGGCAACGTAAGAGTCTATCCCAATAAGCGTAATTGGTGCAGGCCGTTTTTGTAAATGAACAGTGAACTCAGGCTGTGCGCAGCACCTGAAGCATTCACTCTTTATCACAAAGCATGGTAAATAAAATAGCCTAATGGGATAGACAACGAGCAAAATAGCTGTGCAATCAAGGAATTACAATGAAGAAACTGCTCTCCATTTTTATCGCTATGAGCCTGACGGGATTGAGTTCGATGAGTCAAGCTGAAGATCTTTTGCAAGTTTATAAGCAAGCAAAAGAGGGTAACCCTGAACTACGTAAATCAATGGCTGAACGTAATAAAGCTTTTGAAAAAATTAATGAATCCCGTAGCCCATTATTACCTCAGTTGGAATTAAATACCGGATACGCCTATAACAGTGGTTACCGCGATCAACGTGACACAGAAAGCAATACATTGAATGCAAAGCTTGGTTTGACTCAAACCATTTTTGATATGTCTAAATGGCGCCTATTGAACTTAGAAGAAAAAACGGCAGGTATTGCTGATGTTACCTATCAAAGCAGTGAACAAAAACTGATCTTGGATAGTGCAACAGCTTATTTCAAAGTACTGCGCACCATTGATACACTCTCCTACATTGAAGCTCAGAAAGCGGCCATTTACCGCCAGTTGGATCAAACGACTCAACGTTTTAATGTCGGTCTGGTTGCAATTACTGATGTCCAGAACGCCCGAGCTAATTACGATGATGTACTCGCTCAGGAAGTTGCCAGCCGTAATGAGCTGGACAATGCATTGGAAGCCCTGCGTCAGGTCACGGGGATTTATTACCCTCGGTTAGCCTCACTAAATATTGATCATTTCAAAACACAGAAGCCAGAAGCGGTAGATATTCTGCTAAAAGAGGCAGAGAAACGTAATTTAAGTTTACTATCTGCTCGTTTAGGTCAGGATCTGGCTCGTGAACAAATCAAAGCAGCCCAAACCGGCCATATGCCAACTATTGATTTAGGCGCTTCTACCAATGTTTCAAATAGCCAGAATCATGCACCAGGCAGATCAAACAACTATAGCGGTGAAAACAGCGTTGGCCTGACACTTCGTCTGCCAATTTATAGCGGCGGTGCCACCAGTTCCCGCGTTGAACAAGCACAATATGGTTTTGTCAGCGCCAGCGAACAATTAGAGAGCACTTACCGCAATGTGGTACAGACTGTCCGTTCTTCCTTTAACAACATATCTGCTTCCATCAGCAGTATCGACGCCTACAAACAGCTTGTTGTTTCGGCGCAAAGCTCGCTCGACGCAATGGAAGCGGGTTATCAAGTTGGCACACGTACCATTGTTGATGTACTGAATGCCACGACCAAGTTGTACGATGCCAAACAGAAGCTATCCAATGCTCGCTATGATTATCTGATTAATCAACTGAATATTCAGCATGCACTGGGTACGTTAAATGAGAAGGATTTAGTTGCTCTGAATAATTCGCTAGGTAAACAGCTCTCAACTTCCGCTAACAGCATTGTTCAGGGAACAGGAACCCCAGTAACTTCTGCTCGTAACTGATACAGTCTTTCACTTCCACTAAATTAACGGCCCGCCATCAAGCGGGCTGTTTTATTTCCAACCAACTATACCCGTTATCTTTCAAGTTGCTTCTTTGTTGGCTGCACTCACTCACCCCGGTCACATCGTTATCTATGCTCCCGAGGATTCACTCCCTTGCCATCGCGATCCATCTTGAAATCCATAGGGTATATAATTGGGTTCTGAAACAATAAACAGATATTTTTCTTAATGAAAAAACACATAAATTAAAATAATCCTTCAAATGGATTCCAGCTCTGGCTATTCACTTTTTCTTTCAGATAATAGGCATAGTTAGCAGTGGTTCCCCATATTGCTGAAAACGCAAATTTAATCCCCATGTCGACAGCAGGAGGAATATAAATACTCAAGACACTTTCCATAATCTCCAATATAATTATCACTACAACAGCAACACCAAATAAAGTCAGGTTCTTTCGCCATAAACCTAAAACAAAAAAGTAAATAAAACCAAAAAAGAAGGCAATAAAATTCATGTTCAACAATATACGGCGCATATAGGGTTCTACTTTCATGGCAGCTTTGTGCTCAGGCGTTTTAGGAGCACCATTCTGTTCAAAGAATGCAAAGCGCATCTGCCATTTTTCCGAATATTGATTTTTATCCATGCTACTTAATTCCTTAATTAAAATAGAAAATACAATACCAATAATATAATCACAAAAAGTTATTAATTTAAGATTATTTGCTAGAGACATAAAGTAAAAAACATAATTAGTAGATTCACTTACATCATCATGTTACATATTAAATCACCTTTAATTCACTGAAATTTACGAGATTAAGATTAATATCATAAAATATTAATTTCGGCACTGTTTTTCTAAAAAATAGATATTTTTCAACATTAAAACCAGATTAAACGGAATACCAAATAATCAATATCCGGCCATATCTTTGTCAGACAAAAAATCAAGCTAGCAATTCGAAGGTTTATGCTTTAATTTTGTTCATATTTCCCCTATCCTTAAAGCTATTTCATAAAGAATCATAGACATCTAAAATCTGGGTATACGACGATGACAATAAAGCGGACCAAAGATATTAATCACGACACATTCCGTAAGGCTTGGCGTAACTATCGCCTTGCACCTGTGGCAATAGCTGTCAGTGCGGTTTTCATGTTATCTGCCTGTGAAAAGAGTGATGAAACTGTCTCTCTTTACATGAATGCAGATGAATGTTCTCAAGCCAATCCATCACAAAGTGAGCAATGTACTACTGCTTACAACAATGCGTTGAAAGAAGCGGAAAAAACAGCGCCTAAATATGCCACCAAAGAAGACTGTATTGCCGAATTTGGTGAAGCACAATGTACTCAAACCCCGGCGCAAGCTGGCCTTGGCACCACTACTTCTAGTACCTCCACCAATGGTGAAGCACAGGCACAGCAGCAGCAAAGCGGCAGCTTCTGGATGCCGCTGATGGCAGGTTACATGATGGGGCGTCTAATGGGCGGTGGCTCAGCACCATCACAACCTCTGTTTAGCTCCAAATCCGCTACCAGCCCGGCAAACGGTCAATTCGTTGATTCGACAGGTAAAAGCTATGGCCCTGCAACCGCAGGTGGCCGTTCCATGACAGTGCCTAAAACGGCTATGGCACCAAAACCAGCAACAACCACAACCATTACCCGTGGCGGCTTCGGTGACTCTGTCGCCAAACAGTCAACCATGCAACGCAGCGCCTCTTCGGGCTCCACATCCCGTTCAGTTGGAGGCTAACCACGGATGAAACGTATTGCTATTACTGAACGTCCGGATTGGCATGAAAAAGCGATAGAATATGGCTTTAATTTTCACACCATGTATGACAAACCTTACTGGTGTGAAGAAGCTTATTACCAATTTTCTCTTGCCCAAATTGAAGAAATCGAAGCTACCACCGCTGAACTACATCAAATGTGTTTGCAGGTAGTCGAGAAAGTTGTCGATAGTGAAGAATTGCTGACTAAATTTCAGATCCCAAAACATTGTTGGGATTTTGTCCGTAGTTCCTGGATTACCAGCCAGCCGTCACTCTATTCCCGTTTGGATTTGGTTTACGACGGTAAAAGCCCGGCAAAATTGTTGGAAAATAATGCTGATACGCCAACCTCGCTGTATGAATCCGCTTTTTTCCAATGGATCTGGTTAGAAGATCAGATGAATGCCGGGTTACTGCCAGCACATGCCGATCAATTCAACAGCATGCAAGAGCAATTGATTGAACGCTTTGCTCAATTGCGTGATGAACATGGCTTTGGCTTACTGCACATGGTTTGCTGTCAAGATACGGAAGAAGATCGCGGTACCGTTCAATACTTGCAAGATTGTGCGCTGGAAGCCGGTGTTCCAACCGAGTTCTTATTTATTGAAGATATCGGTCTGGGAGAAAAAGGGCAGTTTACTGATCTAAAAGACCAGGTGATCAGCAATCTATTCAAACTCTACCCTTGGGAATTGATGTTCCGTGAGATTTTCGCTACCAAATTGGAAGATGCTGGCGTTCGTTGGTTAGAGCCCGCGTGGAAAAGTATTATCTCCAACAAAGCATTGCTACCCATGTTGTGGAAGATGTTTCCAAATCATCCAAACCTGCTACCTGCTTATTTTGCCGATGATAATTATCCGGCAATGGATAACTATGTTATTAAGCCGCTGTTCTCACGGGAAGGGGCTAATATCCGTATTATTGAAAAGGGCAAGGAAATTGCCAGTGTTGATGGCCCTTACGGTAAAGAAGGTATGATCGTTCAGCAATTTCATACACTGCCAAAATTCGGTGACAATTATACGCTTATTGGTAGCTGGCTGGTAAATGATCAGCCTTGCGGTATTGGTTTGCGGGAAGACAGTGAACTAATAACCCAAGATTTATCTCGCTTCTATCCACATATTATTTTGGATTAATTACTCACCAAGGAGGAATTAAAGCAGGTTGCCACAACGCCAAAGATTCCTCCTTCAACAATCCGATAAAAACGTTGTATTCTTATAAGCTTATATACCCTATAGATTAATCTACCTCTATCAATGTCAACCTTATTCGTCATTTTTAAATATCTCTGTACTGTAGCTCATGATATTAAAATTGCAGTTATAACTGTCCATATTTTAAGCTAAAATTTAGTGTTATCACTTTACAATCTTTTTTGACCTCATTCTATTAGACTGCTCACGAAATCGATTCCTTTATATATAACACAAAGATAATTGAACCAATGAAATTTTTAGTGACGAAACATCAATGCATTTTCACACAATGGGCAAGAAAATCCCTGTCTCACCGGTCAGCTATCAAGCCTTAAAAAATAAAGAATCCAGCCGTTATTGATGCTATAGTGTTCAATAACTATTATTGGTTTTTATTGGAAGCTCTTATGTCCATATCAGCAAAACAGACAATTACCGCACAGATACCGATCAAACTAGCTACAGCCATAAACGATTTAGCCAAAGAGTTAGACCGCTCAAAATCGTGGATCATTAAAGAGGCTCTTACCTCAATGATTGAGGAACGTGAACATCGCCACCAAATGATTTTGGCTGGCCTCGCGGATGTCGATACAGGCCGTATTGTGAATCATTCAGATGTTATTAATTTTGCATCCAAGCTGAAAAAATCATAATCATGGAGGTTTATTGGACACTTAAAGCTCAAAATGATTTGAAGCGCATCTATCATTTTGCCTGTCAATACAGTAAATCACATGCTAATAATGTGTTAGACCATCTAATTATCAGCACTACAGATCTGGCACTGCAACCTAAGATAGGGATTCCTCAGCCTAGATATAAGCCCCGCGAGGTACGTAAGGTACTTTTTAGTGATTACGAAGTCCATTACGAGATATCCAACGATACAATTTACATTGTAGACCTTTGGCATACCCGCGAAAACCGTTAGTTAAAAACCATCCTCACAAAAGGATATTCAGTATAACAAGTTCATGATCTGGTGCTAAATTCTGAATTTAACTAGCCATTCTGACCTGTTCCAGTACGTCGACATGGGCTTTCAGCTTAACCCAACTTGAAAGCCCCAATTCATGGGCAATTACCCCCTGAGCATCACTCAACCGGCTGTGCTGTTGAATGAACTCCTCTTATGTCAAATGCGGATAATAACAACAAGAACGTTCAATTCAACCAACCTGCACAGACAACATACTCAGCGAACCAGACTCAATACCATCGACAGGAATGGAAACCGCTTCTTTTCTATCCCACGTTCCCATGATATACAGCAACGGTAAAAAGTGTTCAGGAGATGGGTTCGATAATAGACCATCTTCTCTGTCCAGTGCATGAATCAAAGGATAAGGTTGCTCATAACTGGTAAGGTTATCACGCACATAATGGTTAAATGATTCCGCCCACGGGTAAGGTTCAGCATTAGGATCTTGCCGCTTCATGGCACGAAGATTGTGTACTACATTACCACTCCCCAAGATTAAAACACCTTCATCCCGTAAAGCAGCCAGCTTTTTCCCTAATTCATAGTGGTACGTCGCTGGCTTGGCATCATCTATACTCAGTTGAATCACAGGAATATTGGCCCATGGATACATTTTAACCAGAATTCCCCAAGTTCCGTGATCCAACCCCCACTGATGATGATCGGCATAAACTTCTACAGGTTCCAGCATCTCTTGCACTAAAGCGGCCAGTTCAGGCGAGCCCTTAGCCGGATATTGAGTTTCATACAATTCCTGTGGAAAACCACGAAAATCATGAATAGTCTTCGGCTGTGTCATGGCTGTTACCAGTGTGCCATTGGTATACCAATGAGCAGAAATCGCCAGAATCACTCTGGGTACAGGCAGTCTTTCACCAAGTTCACGCCACACATTGGTATAGCGATTTTCTTCCAGTACATTCATTGGACTGCCATGACCAATAAACAGTGCCGGCATTCTGGAAATATTCATAATGACCTCTCACACCAAATATAGGTAATTTTAATACTTGCTGACAGGTTACGCCTTTTAGATAAGCAAAACAGTGGGCTAATGGTGATGGAGTTTTTCAAAAAAACTGAAAAGCCACAGCTTGCGCAAACTGTGACTTTAAAAAGTATGTACGTTATAACTGATATTTCATCTGGTTATCGGACAATTAGGTTTCAGCTTGCTTTCTGTTCTATTGCCTGGCGATAAATCACCAGATCTTCAATAGTGACTACCGGCATATTATGTAGCTTCGCAAATTGCACTACTTCAGGAGTACGCGCCATTGAACCGTCATCATTGGTTAATTCGCACAATACACCTGCCGGTTTAAATCCGGCTAAACTGACTAAATCAATTGCTGCCTCAGTATGCCCTTGACGAACCAACACGCCACCAGGTTGAGCGCGCAGTGGAAAAACATGTCCCGGACGGTTCAAATCACTTGGTTTGGCATTATCAGCAATTGCTGCACGAATGGTCGTGATGCGGTCAGCCGCAGAAACCCCCGTCGTCACTCCTTGAGCGGCCTCAATGGTTACGGTGAATGCAGTCTGGAACGGGCTAGAGTTATTTTCTACCATCATGGGCAATTGTAATTGCTGACGGCGCTCTTCTGTCAGACATAAGCAGACAATACCACTGCCATAACGGATAGTCAGTGCCATTTGCTCTACAGTCATTGTTTCGGCCGCAAAGATAATATCACCTTCATTTTCACGATCTTCATTATCCAGCACCATCACCCCCTTTCCATCACGCAAAGCGTTAATGGCGTGTTCAACACGTTCTGATGATGTGCCATATTCAGAAAGTAGCGTCTGATTCATGGTAAAGAAACCTCATTAAAATTTATGGATTACCAGAATCAGGGCGGTCTTGAGGAGTTCTCGCTATAACATCATGCCATAACATTAATATCATGTGTGAATACCATAGCCGGAACAACAGGCGAGCACAAAGCCCGACAGATGCCGTTATTCTCTCCCATCCGGACTATCACCGTCGGCTCCAGAATTACACTGGATCTGCTGACCTCCGCTTTATCATTAAGATAACCACAAACGGAGCGCTCGCGGGCTTCACCATGCCACTCAAAAAATGGACTGATGTTTACCGCCGGTGGGGACTTTCACCCCGCCCTGAGATAAGCCAGTGAACTATAACGCTAATATTTGCCAGCGGCAATCAACAAAATCAAATATGAAACCTAGCTCACAATGGTTTATGGTTTTACTATCTGGTATTACACTATTCAGAAATTATTTATGTCATAAAAAGGATGCATCATGCTCGATCCCAAAAAAATTGAACAAATTGCCCGCCAGATCCAAGATTCTTTACCAAAAGGGGTTAAAGAGTTTGGTGGTGATGTAGAAAAAAAATTACGGATGATTTTGCAATCCCAACTTGGCAAGCTTGATTTAGTGAATCGTGAAGAATTTGATATCCAAACTCAGGTTCTGTTACGTACTCGTGAAAAATTGACCGCGATGGAACAGCGTTTAAGTGAACTAGAAGCGAAGTTTGAGAATAAGAATGTTCCATCTGCTGATAACACGACAAAAAAAGAAGAGTAATTATTACCATACATAAAAATAACCGTGATAATGAGCAGAATGTGATATCTGCTCATTACACATCCACACCAATCAGAGATTAATGCTTCTGGTTTTCTTTACCGTAATGCTCAGAACGTGGACCATACAGCAAACTACGACTACCACCGGCTGTCAGTAAGCGGTTACTTGTAATGCCAGCGATTTCATGACCTTTATCCATAATGGTATTAGCTATCTGTGAAACTACGGCGGATACCAACATGCCAACAAGATTATTCGAATTGCTTTGATTTTCAGTTGATGAAGCCATTGCTCGACCATGCCACAGTTGTTTACCACTACGCAAATCCACCAGCTTCGCGGAAGCCGTTACACGCGTATCACTGTTGATAATCTGATATTGCGTACCATATTCTTCAATATCCAAATAGAGCGCTGAATCTGCACCAAAAATATCATGCAATTTTTTGTAACTGATATCCTGAACATCCTGTGCCGCTGTCACACCATTTTGCTGAAATGTCTCTTCCACAACAGCAACCGGAAAAACGTAATAGCCAGATTCTGCCAATGGATATGTCACATGAGAAATCAGGCTGTGCCCTGCTTTAACTTCCAGAGATTTGTTTACCGCCGGCAGAACCAGAATAGATTTAGGTTTGCTTTCTTTAAATGCAGTGTAATCATAAGGGACAGATTTACTACATCCTGTCAGCACAAATGCCGCCAATAGACTTAATGCGACGAGAATACGGTTCATTGCATAGTTCCTTTATTTTTACTTAATAGAAAATCCATAAATGGCGCTGACTCAGGGAACAATTTTTTCTCTATTTCAAATTGATGAAATGCTTCTGAAACACGACCTGTTTTGCTATAAAGCAAGCCAATCTGAGCATGCAGCCCAGGCGGTACAGACTTATCTTTGGCTTTCGCTCTTTCAATCACCTGCTGCAAAGCCTGTAACTGTTCTTCAAACCCCATCTTATCCTGCTGATAATACTGATAAATTGTAGGTTGGTATTTATCCCACTCATAAATTGTTTTTGGCTGAGTGACACAACCCGCTAAGGTCATAGCTGCCAGCAATAAGCCCGCTTTTTTCATTAATATCATGAATATATATCCCTATATTTCTTAATTAGATGGCTTCCATGCACCGGTTTCAACACTTTCAACCAGACGGTTTACTGCTTCACGAATAGCCAGATCCAATACTTTACCATTCAGTGTGGAATCATAGCTGGCGGTACCACCAAAGCCGATAATTTCACGGTTGGATAATTTATATTCTCCTGCACCAGCCACAGAGAAAACCACTTCGGAAGTTTCTACATTCACCACATTTAGCATGACTTTAGAATAAGCCACCTGTGATTTACCACGCCCTAACAAGCCCCATAACTGATGATCACCCACTTCTTTACGGCCAAATTCAGTCACATCACCAGTAATAACGTAAGCAGCACCTTTCAACTTCTGCGATTTACCTTGTAAACCCGCTTCTGCTTTCAGTTCCGCCATATTGGTGCGTTCCAGCACCGTAAAGCGCCCGGTCTGTTGTAAATGCGAGATTAAAATCGTTTTAGATTGATTACCGAGGCGATCAACGCCATCAGAGAAAATGCCATTTTGATAACTGGAACGGTTTTCAAACTTACCAATCGCAATTGGACTACGAACACCTTGATATACTGTATTATAAGAATTAACTTTTTGTACCTGGACGGTATTAGAAGATTCAGTTGTACACCCTGCTAATATTGCCGAAGCCAAACAAATTGAAGATAAAATCAACTTACCTTGCATAAGAACTTATTCCTACGTAAAAAATTTATCCGTTTATCTACTAACTTTAAGATGTAAAAGTTATAGATAACATATTCCATTAAAAAATCATTTACATCAGAAATCATTATGAATAAGCCGACGTTACGTGACCAGCATTTTATGCCACAAAGATAAAAAACTATCTGTTACATCACACTTCTTCTGATAAATCCCCCACAAAATAGATAATAAAATCACACTAACTTAAATTGTTATTATAATAATTGTATCGTTAATTAAATGACTCGCACACGATATTACAAATATCTATACCTTATGGATTTCAAGATGCATCGCGACGGCAAGGGTGCGAATCCCCGGGAGCATAGATAACGATATGACCGGGGTAAGTGAGTGCAGCCAACAAAGAGGCAACTTGAAAGATGACGGGTATATATTATTTATGATGAAATATCACTCAATTAAGTACAAATTAAATAAAAAAATAGCCGGGAAGATTTCATCTCTTACCCGACTTTCATTCTAATAATATGATCAAATAAATAATTTACAGTGATCAATGCAGTAATATCTTCTGACTATTTTCAATGACAAGCTAAAGCATTATTTACTGATTTTTAATCGCCTTGATGATATTGGTTGTCGAAATACCATCTTCAAAGTTCAACACTTTGACGTCTCCGCCCGCAGCCCAAACTTCTTCACTACCAGCAATTTCTTCCGGTTTATAATCTCCCCCTTTTACCAATACATCCGGCAAAACATCCGCAATCAATCGCTGTGGTGTATCCTCTTCAAATGGAACAACCCAATCCACCGCGCCCAGAGCAGATAACACAATCATTCGTTGTTCTAGTGGATTAACTGGACGACTCTCACCTTTCAGCCGTTTAGTTGATGCATCACTGTTAACAGCAACAATTAACCGATCACCCAGTCTACGGGCATTCTCCAGATAAGAGACATGACCTGCATGCAGAATATCAAAGCAGCCATTAGTCATCACAACCCTTTCACCACGTTGACGAGCATCAACAACAGCCTGTTTAAGCTGAAATTCGGTCATCACACCGAAACCTGTTTCAGCGCGGCCACGGATAGCATTCTCCAGTTCAATCGGCGAAACGGTCGACGTTCCCAGTTTGCCAACAACAACCCCCGCAGCAGCATTCGCCAGGAAACAAGCTTCATTCAGTGGCTTTCCAGCCGCAATCGCCGTTGCTAACACACCAATAACTGTATCGCCAGCACCCGTAACATCAAACACTTCTTGCGCCTGCGTAGGCAAATGCAGTGGTGGCTGATCAACACTCAGCAAACTCATTCCCTGTTCAGAACGGGTGATCAGTAATGCCTGAAGATCCAAACCCTTAACTAGCCGAGTTCCCTTCTCAACCAACTCATTGTCATCTTTGCAGTGGCCCACGACCGCTTCAAATTCAGACAGATTTGGCGTTAGCAAAGTTGCACCTCGATAACGCTCAAAATCATTACCTTTTGGATCGATTAATACCGGGACTTTGGCCGCATTTGCCAGTTTGATCATTTCCTGAACCTGACTCAGTGCACCTTTGGCGTAGTCAGATAGAACCAATGCTCCAATATGGGGTAACGCCTGTTCAATGCGCTCAAACATTGGCTGTGCATCGACGTTATCGAAACCCTCTTCAAAATCTAAGCGAATTAACTGCTGATTACGGGAAAGTACCCTCAGTTTAGTCACTGTCGGATGGGTTGGGACAGAAACAAAGTCACAGCGCACCTTGACGCTGCGCAGTTTCTCACTCAGCGCATGTGCTGCGTCATCAATCCCAGTCAAACCGATTAAATGTGAATTTGCCCCAAGAGCAGCAATATTCATAGCAACGTTGGCAGCGCCTCCCGGACGCTCTTCAATGGTATTGACTTTTACTACAGGCACCGGCGCTTCCGGCGAAATCCGGCTGGTCGGCCCATACCAGTAGCGATCTAACATAACATCACCGACGACTAAAACCTCTGCACAGTGAAAATCCGGGAGTGTCATTTTCATCCCTTGCTCCAAATATTAGATATCAAATTGGTGCCAAATATTATCATATGACCGTAAAATCCCTACACCAAACCGGTAAACCCGTTATTATTCACCCAACCACTGTTGCCAACTACGACGTACCCGTTCCTGCTGCTCACTGAAACAGTGGATTGATACTCGACTGGAATGCGTCTGTAACGTCAGATGATGTAGTTCATCACGCATAGAAACGTAAGCCTGCGTTAATCCGGCTGCCTCATCTTCATCCATAATTTCATAAGCCGCCATTAATTGAAAAATTCGCACATTATCCGACCAACGCACCAAACGCTCATTTTCAGCCGCATAACGAAGCACCAAATATTGAGCGATAAATTCGATATCGGTGATACCCCCCGGATCAGCTTTAATATCAAATTGATCTGAATGGTGACTGCCTAAATGTTTATGCATCTTTTCCCGCATTTCCCTTACCTGCTGACGTAACAACGCGGGTTCTCGTCGCGTACATATCGTCTGATGGCGTATCCGCTCAAAATCCCGATGCAAGTTTTCATCACCAAATACCATACGAGCACGTACCAACGCCTGATGTTCCCAAGTCCACGCTTGATTCCGCTGATAATCAGCAAACGCACCGATGGTACTGACTAACATGCCTGATTCGCCTGAAGGACGCAGGCGGACATCCACGTCATACAACACACCAGAGGAGGTTCGAGCACTGAACAAGTGCATAATTCGTTGGGCAAGACGCAAATAAAATTGCCGGGCATCAATCGATCGATCGCCATCAGTCATCACATCCATCGGGCAGTCAAGCAAGAAAACCAAATCAAGATCAGAACCATAACCCAACTCCCAACCGCCCAATTTACCATAACCAATCACAGCAAATCCCAATCCTTGCCGCTGACTCAGATGTGATGGAACACCATAACGTTTTGCCATTTGCCCCCACGCCTGTAAAACCACCGCTTCAATAATCGCTTCTGCTAAGTAAGTGAGATGATCACTGACTTTCATCACCGGCAACACGCCAGTGATATCCTCCGCCGCAATCCGCAGTAATTGCGCCTGCTTAAACTGGCGGAGCGCCTCTAATTGCTGCTCTTCATCATCTTCTGGTATCCGCAACAAATATTGCCGCAACTCATCTTTATAGGCATTCAGCGGCAAAGGTTCATACAGAAATTGTGGATCAAGCAGCTCATCCAGCAACAATGGATGACAGGCAAGCTGAGTCGCAATCATCGGTGAAGCAGCACACAGCCGGATAACATGTGCCAGTACAGCTTCCGATTCAAGTATCAGTTCCAGGTAAGTTGTACGGCTGACAATACTTAACAACAGAGGGATAACCCGCTCTAGCACTATATTAACATTTCGATTATTAACATCTTGATTATTGGCATCTTGTCGCAAACAAACTTTTGCCAACAAACGTGGCATCAGATGGTCGAGCACATCGCGCCCACGCGGGCCAATGGTTCTTTTACCCACATCATGGCGGAACACAGAAATAATATGCAATATCTGCTGTGCAATCTCTTCATCCAAATGCGGAGCGAGTATGATTAACTCTTCTTTTTCGAGATCTTCCAGCCACAGACTTTTAAATGGTACATGGCTAGGTTCCTCATCACTATTATCACTGTCATCACCAATTAATTGCGTAAAAATAGCCCGAACAGCACTCATCTTGTTGTTCAATTCAATTATTAGGGCGTCCCAACTTTCAAATCCCATACCCCACGTCAGTCGTGAACGATTCAGCTCATCTTCTGGCAAAGTCTGAGTTTGTTGATCATTAATTGACTGTAAAAGATTTTCTAACCGCCGCAAAAAAAGGTAACCGTCAGCAAGTTGTTTCACCTGCAATGATTGCAAAAGCGTCAACTTCGCTATTATTTGCAGAGTTGGTAACAACGCCTGAGATTGCAAACACAGTTCACGTCCACCACGAATCAGTTGGAACACCTGGGCGATAAATTCAATTTCACGAATACCACCAGCGCCCAGTTTAATATTGTCTTTCAAGCCACGGCGCCGCACTTCCCGTTCAATCATGCCTTTCATATTTCTCAGGGATTGAATCACACTGAAATCAATGTAACGGCGAAAGATAAATGGTCTCAACATTCGACGTAGCTCTTCACCATACGCTTGGTTGTCCGAACCCATAATCCGTGCTTTCACCATCGCATAACGTTCCCAATCACGCCCTTGCTCTTGATAGTAATCTTCCAGTGCAACAAAACTAAACACCAATGGGCCACTATCACCAAACGGGCGCAAGCGCATATCTACCCGATACACAAAACCATCCACAGTTTGCTGATCGAGCACTTTGATAAGATGCTGCCCCAGGCGGGTAAAAAACTGGGTGTTATCCATTTCACGCCGGCCACCTTGGGTAATGCCGTTTTCAGGATAGACAAAAATCAGATCAATATCAGAAGAGAAGTTCAACTCACCACCGCCCAGTTTTCCCATACCGATAATCAACAGCGGTTGTGGTTCGCCCCGCTCATTACAAGGCGTTCCCCAATCCTGACAACAACGCTGATACAACCAATCACGGGCAGCAATAATCAACGTTTCAGCCAACATACTAAGCTGTTGCAGAGTCTCCTGAGTCGTAATGCTATGTAGCGCCTGCGACCAAGCTATTCTGACCAGAATCTTGTTACGGAACTGGCGTAAAACCCGCATGAGGGTATTTTCATCCTCTACTGATGCGAGTAACTGTTGCAGCCATTCAGTATATTGATGCCACTCCTGCGCTTCAGGTGGATGTTGGCGGATCTCAACTAACCATTCAGGATGAGCTTGCAGGTTTTCAACAACAAAATCGCTCAGGGATAATATGGCCTGCTCATGAGCAGCAACAGGCTCAACGTTCAAAGTCAGTTGATGAAAATGTTCAGTCACACGCTGTAACTGGGCCAGAAGCGGAGTTGAAAGTGGCAACATAGAGAATTCCTGTTATTTAAACGGAGAAATTTATTAACCACATAGATTTATTAACCACATAGTCAGTGCCAACTTACATTGCAAATAGAGCGAGCTATAACATAGCGTTTCAGCTTCTGTTTCCATATCCAATAATTTCTGGTTGATAGCAACTAATTGGTTATCCAACTGTTCCGACTCACTAGAATATTCGATCGTCTGCTGAATCAAAGTCAGTACTTGCTTTAAGCCATCTCGACCGTCTGATAAACCGGCCAGCCAACATTCCTCTTGCTCCTGCCAATGGGCTAATATTGACGTAAGTACCGAAGGCAATGACTGCCGCATATCAATTTCCACTTGAGTTGAAGGCCAAACTGCTTTTGGTTTTCCCTGAGCTAATTGATAACCACGGGCCGCTTTGCTTCTATTTCCTTGCCGCAAGCCATTTGATTTTGCCAATTCAACCGCCAATGCTAATACATCGGCTATGATTCCTCGCTTTAACTCCAGTTCAAACTCACAGATTGGCTCCTTACGATTGGCTGCAATAATTTCTCCCTGATCGAGCACCACTTCAATCTCACTTTGTCCATAAGTTACTACCCACTTCTCACGCATAAAGTCAGTACTGAATAATGCATTCAAACGGGATTGCAATGCTTCCACATCACAGTTGTCAGGCCAGATGTGCGGTGGAAACAGAGTCAATGCCAATTCCGGCTTTGCCAATGGCACATTATATTCCGGTCGCTGATGCAACCCGCCAACCACCTTACCTGCTGTTTTAACCGTCATCTCATATTGATCATCAAAACCACGGATCCTCAACCCCATATCAAGACCACGCAGTTGATTATCCGACGTTTCAAAATAGATATTGGTCAACTTTTGGGGAGAAAAATAGTCATGCGGAAGTAACAATAATTGCTGGCGAATGGTAGGAATAACTTGTGGTTTGGCAATAAGTTTTAATTCAATTTCTACACTCATATCTACACCGTTGATGACAATCTTTGCTCTCATCTTACCTTGATTTCGCTTTTTGCTACGATGAGTAAGAAAAAAATTAAAATTTTCCTTTTCTGCAAGTTATGATAGCCATTAACAGGAAATGCTTCGTTCAATAGATAACAAGCCCCGTATTCAACCAATTAGAAAAATGTCATTTTGGTTTACTGATTGCTCTAGCAAACTTAACTCTTTACTATCAAATTCTAAACTCACCATAGATAAAAAACGGTTGAAATCACAATGCGAAAACTACATTTACTTCTCACGGCGTTAATGAGCCTCAGCTTTTCGCTCACTACCTACGCGGAAGGAAAACGCTATGTATCTGATGAGTTATCTACCTACACACACGCCGGGCCGGGTAACCAGTATCGTATTGCCGGTACACTGAATGCCGGTGATGAAGTCACATTGATAAGCATCAATCGGGATAGTAATTACGCTCAAGTTAAAGATGATAAAGGCCGCCTTGTCTGGCTACCCGTTAACCAACTCAGTAATAAACCAAGCCTACGCACCCGCCTCCCTGAGTTGGAACAGGAAGTGAAAACATTGACAGAGAAGTTAGCCAATATAGACAATAACTGGAATCAGCGCACTGCCGACATGCAACTGAAGGCTGCCAATAGTAGTAGCATTGTTGCAGAACTGAAAAAAGAGAATGAGAGGTTAAAAAACAAACTGACGGTAGCAGAAAAAAAGCTTGATGCTGCAAATCTGCAACTTGATGACAAACAACGTAATATCATTCTGCAATGGTTTATGTATGGCGGTGGTGTTGCAGGCGCTGGTTTAATCTTTGGGCTATTACTGCCACATATGATCCCTCGCCGTAAGCGTAATGACCGTTGGATGAGTTAATAAGGAACATGTTAGGTGAGAGTCTATCTGGTTGGCGGCGCAGTACGTGACCGACTGCTAAATTTTCCTGTAAAAGAGCGGGATTGGGTCGTTGTGGGTGGAACATCAGAAGCGCTGTTATCCTTGGGATATCAGCAAGTTGGCAAAGATTTTCCGGTGTTCCTGCATCCTCAAACCCATGAAGAGTATGCCTTAGCACGCACTGAGAGAAAATCCGGCCTGGGATATACGGGTTTCACTTGTTATGCAGCGCCAGATGTCACACTGGAAGACGATTTGCAGCGTCGTGATCTGACAGTTAATGCGATCGCTCAAACACCCACTGGTGAACTGGTCGATCCTTATCATGGTGTTGATGATTTGAACAATCGTATTCTACGCCATGTTTCTGATGCTTTTTCTGAAGATCCGTTAAGGGTATTACGAGTCGCTCGTTTTGCTGCTCGTTTCGCCCATTTAGGGTTTACCATCGCGTCCGAAACACAAGCATTAATGTCAAATATGGCAATCAATGGCGAGTTATCAGTACTCACACCAGAACGTGTCTGGAAAGAGACCGAGAAAGCCCTTGCTAGCCCTTCCCCTCAGGTCTTTTTTCAGGTTTTACGTGATTGTGGTGCATTGGCAGTGTTGTTTCCTGAAATTGATAATTTGTTTGGTATTCCCGCACCAGAGAAGTGGCATCCTGAGATTGACACCGGTATTCATACGTTAATGGTGCTGAAAGTAGCGACTGAATTAACAGATGAAGTCGATAGTCGTTTTGCTGCTCTATGCCATGATCTTGGCAAAGGGTTGACACCACCAGAACAGTGGCCTCACCATTATGGACATGGGCCAGCGGGCGTTAAGTTAGTTGACCAATTATGTCAACGTCTGCGTGTTCCTAATTCTGCTCGTGATTTAGCAAAACTGGCTGCTCAATATCATGATTTAGTGCATACCGTCGCTCAATTGCGGCCGAAAACATTACTTAAGTTGTTTGATGCTGTTGATGCATGGCGTAAGCCTCAGCGAATAGAGCAATTAATTATCATCAGTGAAGCCGATGCGCGGGGTCGTACCGGTTTTGAAGATACACCCTATCCACAAGGTGATTGTCTGCGACAGGCATTCAAAGTTGCCAGCCAGGTTCAGGTGAAAAATATTGTAGACAGTGGATTACGTGGTGCTGACATTGGTCATGAGTTACGACGTCAACGTCAGCATGCATTGGCGCAATGGAAACAACAAGACGATACAGCTCAAGACAATACTGTTACCTGAAACATCCCCTGATATCAAACACTAGGCAATATTTGAGTTAAATTGATATCAGGGGGAACCATTCACTACATAAATACCCAGTAAACAGCGGCTGCCACAATAAAGCGGTAGATAGCAAATGGGATAAAAGATATACGCTTAATCAATGCCAGAAAAGTTTTAATGGCGACTAACGCGACAACAAATGCAGTAACAAAACCAACAGCAAACATTGGGATATCAGAAGCGCTCAAAAAGTGCAGGCTCTTATATAAATCTAATCCACTTGCTCCCATCATCATCGGTACAGCCAAAATAAACGAGAATTCTGATGCAGTATAACGATTAACCCCCATCAGCATTCCACCAGAAATTGTCGCACCTGAACGGGAAAATCCCGGCCATAAAGCCAGACACTGAAAACAGCCAATCATAAAAGCCTGACGATAAGTAATATCATCCAGCCCCTCTGCTTTTGGTGTTTTAGGTTTCAAGATTTCTGCAGTAATCAGCAACACACCACCAATAACCAAGGCGTACATCACGCTTTGTGGGTTAAACAGTGATTTGATGACATCGTGGAACATCAACCCAAGTGTCACCGCAGGTAGCATTGCTAAAATAATATGACTCAGTTTCAGTTTGCCATTGGTTTTACCTTCATGAGGAACTTCACCAAAGTGGATACCAATGAGCCCAAATAAGCGACGCCAAAACACGACTACCACAGCAAGGATAGATCCAAGCTGGATAATAACTTCAAATGTTTCAGCTTTATCGCCAGTAAATCCCAACATATGGCCAACAATGATCATATGGCCGGTAGAGGAAACAGGAAGAAATTCAGTTAGCCCTTCAACAACACCAAGGATAGCTGCATGAAACAAGGTAGAAAGGTCAGTCATATAGAGAGGTCGCCCATTAATAAATATCCGAAACAAGTAGCATGGAATAAACTCAGCTACCATTATTCCCATTGTCATTAATCAATTGACATAATTATCAAACCTGGCACCACTGCATGCCAGTCTATGTAAGAACAATGACAATAATATGGCAGCCAAATTCACTACTGATCAGATTATTTTTTTCTTTCAATAATAACACCAACTTGACGAGCCTGCGCGACAGCACCCGGTTTACTCACTTTTATCCGTACCCACGGCGAATTAAAACGTTTTAACAGCAGATCCGCTACCTCTTCAGCCACTCTTTCAACCAGAGCAAAATTCTGATTTTCTACATGATTGATGATCGCTTCGCTAACTTTGGCATAATCCAGACAATATTCGACATCATCACTGGATGATGCACGTTTATTATCCCATCCCATTTCGATATCGAACACTAACTTCTGTTTAATAGTCTGTTCCCAGTCGTAAACACCAATTGTGGTAACAACGACTAACTCCTCAATAAATACGATATCCATCACGTCATTTTCCTGTTTTTCAACTTGTCAGATACCACTTCCGACTAAATATGCGTATTATCCATGACTAGTCTAAGAAAACGACCATTATTATTGGGGAGACATTATGAGTGCTATCGCGCTTGGCATGATCATCTTCGCGTATCTTTGCGGTTCAATTTCCAGCGCAATACTTATTTGTCGCCTGGCTGGGCTACCTGATCCTCGTCAACATGGCTCAGGCAACCCAGGCGCGACAAATGTATTGCGAATTGGTGGCCGCAGTACTGCGGCAATAGTACTAATTTGTGATGTTCTAAAAGGGATGATCCCCGTCTGGTTGGCTTATCAACTCTATGTTCCCCCTTTCTATTTAGGAATTACAGCAATCGCTGCTTGTCTCGGCCATATTTACCCGATCTTTTTCCAATTTAAAGGCGGTAAGGGTGTCGCAACTGCTTTTGGTGCTATTGCGGCAATTGGTTGGGATCTGACAGGTTTGATGATGGGTACTTGGCTGCTGACCATATTATTGAGCGGCTATTCTTCTTTAGGGGCCATTGTCAGTGCCTTGATAGCACCATTCTATGTCTGGTGGTTTAAACCCGAATTTACTTTCCCCGTAGCCATGCTCTGCTGTCTGGTGTTACTACGTCACCATGATAATATCCAGCGTCTGTGGCGCGGCCAAGAAAATCGTCTCTGGAACAAGCTAAAAAAGAAAAAAGAGATGACCGAAAAAGAAAAAAACCGAACAGAAAAAGAGCAAAGAAAAGAAGATTAACAACAAGGCTGGATAAAGACCAGCAACTCATTGAGTTACTGGTCTTTTATTTGAAGATTTATAATGCAGGTAATTCCGACAATGGCCAGCGGGCTTTGACTATCACGCCAAGTGAGTCATTCACCTCTCCTTTTAGGCGGATCATGCCGGCAAGCGCAATCATGGCACCGTTATCTGTACAGAATTCAGGGCGCGCATAAAATACTTCGCCACCCAATTTTGCCATGACCTCTTCCATTTTAATCCGCAATGCCCGGTTGGCGCTGACACCACCAGCCATCACTAGTCGCTTGAACCCGGTCTGCTCAAGCGCTCTCTTACATTTAATCGCTAATGTATCAACCACTGCGTCTTCAAAAGCGCGGGCAATATCCGCTCTGGTCTGCTCATCATCGCTGTTGTTATGAATAGTATTAGACGCAAAAGTTTTCAATCCTGAAAAACTGAAATCCAACCCAGGACGATCTGTCATCGGGCGAGGAAATACAAAACGCCCAGCTTCTCCTTTCTGAGCCATTCTGGAGAGTACCGGCCCTCCTGGATAATCCAATCCCAGTAACTTAGCTGTTTTATCAAATGCTTCACCAGCGGCATCATCTATTGATTCACCAAGTAGCTCATATTTACCGATACCCGTCACACTAATAAGCTGTGTATGACCACCAGACACCAGCAAAGCTACAAACGGAAACTCAGGACTGTTATCTTCCAGCATTGGAGCGAGTAAATGCCCTTCCATATGATGAACAGGAATCGCAGGAACATCCCAAGCAAACGCCAGAGAACGGCCAATCGTCGCCCCCACCAACAATGCACCAACCAGACCAGGACCTGCTGTATAAGCCACCGCATCAATATCTTTACAGGTTAATCCTGCTTCTTTCAAAGCAGCTTGAATTAAGGGCACTGTTTTGCGGATATGGTCACGTGAAGCCAATTCAGGCACGACACCACCGTAATCAGCATGCAGTTTAATCTGACTGTATAATTGATTTGCCAATAAACCGGCTTCGTCGTCATAAATTGCGATTCCGGTTTCATCGCAGGACGTTTCTATACCTAAAACTCGCATTACACTACCTATATTCCACAGAAGAGAGCCAGTTTATCATTAATAAGCTAATTTGCGCGGCTTACATGCTGACTATTTTTGCTGCTTAGTCTATAATCACTCCTCTACATAAAATCCCTGTGTGGTTATCATCAATATTACGGAACTGATTTGCAGATCACCGTCGTAGTGTTGTTGTTTCAATTTGCTGCGGCGCTTTACAAAGCCGTGTTCATTGAAGTAAAATTCCGCACCATTTTAAGATGGCTGGCATCCCACGCCAGCAAGACCGATTTCTATTGAGGTGAGAGGCACATGCCGGTAATTAAAGTACGTGAAAACGAGCCATTCGACGTAGCATTGCGTCGCTTTAAGCGTTCCTGCGAAAAAGCAGGTGTATTAGCAGAAGTTCGCCGTCGTGAATTCTATGAAAAACCAACGACTGAACGTAAACGCGCTAAAGCTTCTGCTGTAAAACGTCACGCTAAGAAGCTGGCTCGTGAAAACGCACGCCGCACTCGTCTGTACTAATCCTTGCGGTTGATCCGCATAGTGATTGAATTTGCAGACAATAGTAGTTGCAGATAAAGGCCGTGCTTTCCGAAAGGGAGCGCGGCTTATTGTCGTTCATCAACAGGCGTAAAAGGGCTTATGGCTGGACGAATTCCGCGCGCATTTATCAATGATTTATTAGCTCGTACCGATATCATCGATCTGATCGATGTTCGTGTGCCACTTAAAAAACAGGGTAAAAATCACCACGCGTGCTGTCCATTTCATAACGAAAAAACACCTTCGTTTACTGTTAATGGCGATAAACAGTTTTATCATTGCTTTGGTTGCGGAGCTCACGGCAACGCTATCGATTTTCTGATGAATTACGATAGACTTGAGTTTGTCGAATCCATCGAAGAATTAGCGGCTATGCATGGTCTGGAAGTCCCTTATGAAGCAGGTTCCAGTCACAGTCAGATAGAACGTCACCAAAGACAAAACCTTTACCAACTGATGGATAAGCTTAACAGCTTCTATCAAAATGTATTAAACACTCCTGCTGCACAACAAGCCCGGCAATATCTGGCTCAGCGGGGGCTTAGTGAAGAAATTATCCACCGTTTCTCGATTGGTTTCGCACCCGCTGGTTGGGACAACACCTTGAAACGGTTTGCTCATAATGAGGAAGATCGTCGACAGTTAAACGACGCCGGAATGTTGGTCGCAAATGATAATGGCCGTACCTATGACCGCTTCCGCGAACGAATAATGTTTCCAATCCGTGACCGTAGAGGGCGCGTAATTGCATTTGGTGGACGTGTTCTGGGAGATGCACTCCCAAAATATCTCAATTCACCAGAGACTGAAATTTTCCATAAAGGCCGCCAGCTATATGGCCTCTATGAAGCACAACAAAATCACAGTGACCTTTCACGATTATTAGTAGTTGAAGGTTATATGGATGTGGTAGCACTGGCGCAGTTTGGTATCGATTATGCAGTTGCCTCACTAGGTACTTCGACTACATCGGAACATATTCAATTACTTTTCCGCGCTACTGATAACGTCATCTGTTGTTACGATGGTGACAGAGCCGGGCGTGATGCAGCATGGCGGGCATTGGAAACAGCGCTCCCTTATCTGAATGATGGTAGGCAGTTACGTTTTATGTTTTTGCCTGATGGCGAAGATCCTGATTCACTAGTCCGTAAGGAAGGTCGGAAAGCATTTGAACAAAGAATGGAACAATCTCATACATTATCCGAATTTCTGTTCGAATCATTGCTACCACAAGTTGATTTGAGTAATCCTGAAGGGAAAACAAAACTCAGTTCACTTTCCGTACCATTGATTAACCAGATTCCAGGGGAAGTTCTGCGTCTCTATATGAGACAAGAACTTGGCAATATGATGGGCATCCCTGATGCAGTGCAGTTGGAACGTCTATTGCCGCAGCATCTGGAAAGTGGGAATAATTATCAGATGCCGCAGCTAAAACCGACAACTATGCGTATACTTATAGGACTGTTGGTACAAAACCCACACTTAGCCACTTTAGTTCCCCCCCTACAGGGAATTATGCAGGCCAAAATTGCAGGCTTACCATTATTTATGGAGCTTGTGGAGGTTTGTCTTACTCAGCCAGGGCTGACAACTGGACAACTGCTAGAGCAATATCGTGATAATAAATTTAGTAAACAACTTGAAAAATTAGCTACATGGAACGATATACAAGTAGAAGAAATAGCAGAAAATACATTTCGTGACGCGTTGGATCATCTTGTTGATTCAGCATTAGAAGAACGTTTAGACATTCTTATCGCCAGAGCAAGAACTGAAGGTCTGACACCGGAAGAGCGCGAAGAAGTTCGCTTAATTAATGAATCCCGTGCCAGAAAGTAAACACTGAATTCACGGCTTAAATGCCGCATTAGGTAGGGAAATAACCCTACATTTTGCCGCTATAAGTGGGCAGCGGCAATATAACGAAAACGCCCTTAAAAGTTATTGTTGGCAGATTAGTTTCGCCGACCGACACCAACCCAAATACTCTGAAGTGTGGATACCGTCTTATGGAGCAAAACCCGCAGTCACAGCTAAAGCTACTTGTCACCCGTGGTAAGGAGCAAGGCTATCTGACCTATGCTGAGGTCAATGACCATCTGCCGGAAGATATCGTCGATTCCGATCAGATCGAAGATATCATCCAGATGATCAATGACATGGGCATTCAGGTAATGGAAGAAGCACCTGATGCCGATGATCTGATGCTAGCAGAAACCGCTAACGACACAGATGAAGACGCTGTGGAAGCTGCTGCGCAAGTACTGTCTAGTGTTGAATCTGAAATCGGTCGCACCACCGACCCGGTACGTATGTACATGCGTGAAATGGGTACCGTTGAGTTATTGACCCGGGAAGGTGAAATTGACATTGCTAAACGCATTGAAGATGGCATCAATCAGGTACAGTGTTCCGTTGCTGAATACCCTGAAGCAATCACCTACTTACTGGAACAATATGACCGAGTGGAAGCGGGTGAGGCTCGTCTGTCAGATCTCATCACTGGTTTCGTTGACCCGAACGCAGAAGAAGAACTTGCACCTACTGCCACCCACGTTGGTTCTGAACTTCCACAGGAAGAGCTCGATGATGATGAAGACGACGATGATGAAGACAGTGATGACGATAGTGATGATGACAACAGCATCGATCCAGAATTAGCTCGCCAGAAATTCCAAGAACTGCGACAACAGTATGACGTCACCCGTCAGGAAATTAAGGAAAACGGTCGCAATCATCCAAATACTGCGGCCGAAATCTTAAAACTTTCAGAAGTTTTCAAACAGTTCCGTCTGGTGCCAAAGCAGTTTGACTATCTGGTCAACAACATGCGTTCTATGATGGATCGCGTTCGCCTTCAAGAACGCCAAATCATGAAAATGTGTGTTGAGCAGTGCAAAATGCCGAAGAAGAACTTCATCACTTTGTTCTCCGGTAATGAAACCAGTGACATTTGGTTTACTGCTGCAAAAGCAATGAACAAACCGTGGTCTGAAAAACTCCTTGAAGTGGAAGACGAAGTACAGCGTAGCCTGCAAAAACTTCGTCAAATTGAGGAAGAAACCGGTTTAACCATTGAACAGGTGAAAGATATCAACCGTCGTATGTCCATCGGTGAAGCAAAAGCCCGCCGAGCAAAAAAAGAGATGGTTGAAGCCAACTTACGTTTGGTTATTTCAATTGCCAAAAAATATACCAACCGTGGCCTGCAATTCTTGGATCTGATCCAAGAAGGCAACATTGGCCTGATGAAAGCGGTTGATAAATTTGAATATCGTCGTGGTTACAAATTCTCAACTTACGCCACATGGTGGATCCGTCAGGCAATTACACGCTCAATTGCCGACCAAGCTCGTACCATTCGTATACCCGTTCATATGATTGAGACAATCAACAAACTCAATCGTATTTCCCGCCAAATGTTGCAGGAAATGGGGCGTGAACCAACGCCGGAAGAGCTGGCAGAACGTATGTTGATGCCGGAAGACAAGATCCGTAAGGTACTGAAAATTGCCAAAGAACCTATCTCAATGGAAACGCCGATTGGTGATGATGAAGATTCACATTTAGGTGATTTCATTGAAGATACAACGCTGGAACTGCCGCTGGATTCTGCAACCTCAGAAAGCCTGCGCTCAGCAACCCACGATGTCTTGGCTGGTCTGACCGCTCGTGAAGCAAAAGTACTGCGTATGCGTTTCGGTATTGATATGAATACTGACCATACATTGGAAGAAGTCGGTAAACAGTTTGACGTTACCCGTGAACGTATCCGCCAGATCGAGGCGAAAGCACTACGTAAACTACGTCATCCAAGCCGTTCTGAAGTTCTACGTAGCTTCCTTGATGAATAATCAATTTTATTCATTCTGACTAAAAAGCGTCTGCTCCGGCAGACGCTTTTGTTTTTAATATCGGCGATACTCTAAATCCTCTGACAATATGGTATTTATGCAGAAATATCATCACAGGTTCCTCTTATATAACTCAATTAACATTCTCTCTAGCCGATAGATAAAAAAGTCGTTTTCCATCCGGTGATTAAGAAAGAATGAAAGAAATATGATTATCATTAAAATAATCACGTATATACCCTATGGATTTCAAGATGCATCGCGACGGCAAGGGAGTGAATCCCCGGGAGCATAGATAACGATGTGACCGGGGTGAGCGAGTGCAGCCAACAAAGAGGCAACTTGAAGGATAACGGGTATAAAATAGATCTTTATCGGAATAATATATGACCAGATGGTGCAAAATCGCTTCTGAAAAATTAATCCAGTAACGGATAAAAACGTTAAATAGACCATAAAAACAACTAATATATATCACTCCCCGTTTTCACTACTTACTAAAAACGCAATTTTGCACATAAAATGATCATACGAATTTACAAAGCTAGACCGCGAGCAAAACTGTACGTATAATCCCTCCCATTCAACGGCCCCTTAGCTCAGTTGGTCAGAGCAGGCGACTCATAATCGCTTGGTCACTGGTTCAAGTCCAGTAGGGGCCACCAGATTTTAGCTGATAAATCAGTACATTAGGCCACTCAAACAAGAGTGGCTTTTTTGTTTCTGGTAGTCAGTGGCGACAGAGATTTTTTCATAAAGCCATTACCCAGATGAAAACACACTAGCCAGCTTCAATTTCTGAGCAGAAAGTTAGGCTATTTATCAACCTCTTAACATCATCACTTTTTCTACCCTTATCCCTGCTTCTTCTTGAAGATAATGTGAGAAACATAGATCAAATTTAAAAGCTTGTTCTGAACACCGAATAGAATCACAAATTGCCAAGACTTCAATTCTGTGTCTATGCAATTTTTCTGTACTTAAAACATTGGCTGGTTTCTGACAATAAGGGCAAATAATGAGCTGACTTAGTGAAATACTCTTCTCCCTGCCTATATAGCTACCGGTCTTTCTAATCGAAGGTAAAACTTCACTAGTAACCCATTTACGAAAACGGTGGGGTAAAGTTCCTTTCTTTACGGCATCACGACATCGGATTGTCAGAAAATACATTCCTGATTCATTGATAATGTTTACTTTTTGCTCTCCACCAAGAGTGTCACTTAAAGCTACATCCTTTTCATCATCATCAAGTTTTGCGATAGCTTCGCGGCTGTTTGTGATTTTCAAAGCATCACATACATCTTGTGCAACAAACCAAAAATTGCCATTTTTAATCAATGTACGTACTTGCTGATTTTCAAAAATGAATGGAGTTACGGATAGGCTAGCCATTGCTGACTCCTTACTTTTCTTTGAGAATTGGGTTTACCATTTAAGAATATGGTGTCGGGAGGCTCAAAACGGCAGTAAGAAACCGCGGACTTATTCCCCTTGCGGGTGTTGTATTAGTCGCCCTCCCGACATTGAATCAGAGAGATGATAGCCGAATAGCTACCATTAAAAATTAGGCATAAAAAACCCAACACTAACGGGGTTGGTTTTGACCGCTTACTTGAGGTTTTGAGTCCCCATGCATAAAACGATAATAAATTGTTTTCAGAAGATCAACTACAATTTTCTATGTGCATTAAGATCTAGTCTCCAGTACGATTTTATCTTGACTATCGTACTATGTACGAATATCATATTTCCATATATAGGCAAGGATGTTTTTTATGGAATATCTGGTTTTTATTGAAACTCCCGTATTTAGTAGAGAACGAGCAGAACTGTTAACCGATGATGAATTTAGGCTATTACAGGAGCACTTACTAAAGAATCACGAGCAGGGTAGTACCATCAGCGCTACTGGAGGATGTAAAAAGATTCGTTGGCAGCGAGAAAGGATAGGAAAACGTGGCGGAGTAAGAATTATCTACTATGCCATAACCAAAACTGGGAGGCTCTATCTCCTTTTGATTTACCCTAAAAATAAAAAAGATGACTTAACTCCAAAAGAAAAAGAGGTACTTAAAGCCATCAGTAACAAATTACAGTAATTAACACCGCGCAGATACGCGGCAATGTTCATACAACAGGAGAGACTATGGACAAAAGACTTTTTAACGATTTGGTTGAAAGCATGAATCAGATGGTAGCAATTGAAAAAGGCGAACTTTCTGTTTTTGATGAAAATATCCATTACCATCGCCTGCCTGATGTAAAAAACTTACGTGAAACCTTTGGCTTAAAACAAAGTGAATTTGCCGAAGCTGTTGGCGTTTCTACATCTCTAATTCAAAGCTGGGAACAGCACCGCCGCATTCCTTCTGGTTCATCACTGAAACTACTTAAGATGCTTGAACGTAATCCTGCGCTTATTAATGAATTAAGCACACTTTAATACTTTCACTTTCTCCTTGTCATAATGCAAAAGGATAAAATAATTTCAGTTCTGTATATCCTGTAAAGCCGCGCTCTATCTGATTTCTATGATAAAGCACGGCTTCCTTTCGTGATCTTCTTTTTCACGTAAAATAGAATTTTTCCTTTAATATCATTGTATTGTAATTATCTTCGTGATCCTCTTTTGATCCAAAGCGTGCAGGCGGGTGCGGTGTAGTGCCGTTTTCGCCATAAGTTCATTTATTTCGTCATAAGCGCCGCGAGACTGTTGTGGTCAATAACCGCTTGAACACCGGTTCAAGTCCAGTCGGGATTACCAAATTTAAGCCGTTAGATCAATATATTGGGCCACTTAAACAAGAATGGCTTGCTTGATCAAAGGCGGTAAATGTTAAAGGCCACCGGGAGGTTACCCGATGGCCTTAGCTACGTTTCCGTTATCTATTTCAGAAATGCACGGATCAGCTCTAAAAGCGCGATTAACGCTTTGAGAACGATGATAGCAGTATCAATAAATGCTTTCACCCGTTTGCTCCAGTTAGGAGCACGACTTAACCAGCCATTGCTTTTACGCTGCCTGTCCAGCTGACTTCCATCAAGTCAGTTAAGGAATATCGCGCTCTGACCGAGGCACTGAAGCAGCACCACCTGTTCTTCAGCCAGGACTTACGAAAACTTGCGTCAGAGATACACAGGCCAGAACGCTACCCCAAACTAACAGCCGTTGATTATAGGTTTATTTTCAGATGATTCAATCAATTAAAATGGTGAGTTGGAAAAAACAAAAAAACCAACTGGTGAGGTTGGCTTTTTTGTTTTACCCATACAGGGCGCGGGTATCTTTTGTGCTATTACCGAGATTGGTAGCCTCAGCCCTAGCGCGATATTCCTTAACTGACATAACCAGTCTAATACCTATAGCATAAAATATCAACCTAGGGTGCAGAGTAAAAAAGCTCATACAAATGGAATGATATTCACCCAATCACAGGAGAATACTTCTGTTTCAATCCATCGGATTTATAGGTCGTGTTCCTTATCGCGCTGGCATTCTCCAGCGTACCTGTGTTGTGGTGCGTATGGGCGGCAGTCTGTTCCGCCAGTGCCTTAACCACATCCAACGTCTCTAACATCAAGGTCATGACATTGATTTGCTGGCTGCCCACCCAAACCACGAGCGCGACGATTTCTTGCCTGGCGCCGGCGATGCTCTGCTTAAGCAGGACAATTTTCTCTATCAGCTTTTGCCCAACTTCAACATTGGCCTCTTTCCCCACACTGACAACGAAATTTGATGAGGTCACCATACTATAGTCACCATCTGCAATTTGCTGGGCAGCGCCCGCCAGTAGCGTAGACGTGCCCAAGACCGTGGTTTTATCCGTGGCCTGTATCGTGGTTTCCTGGGCAACTACGTTACGTGTTTCCGTGTCTGCCCTGACTTCACGGTGCATGGACGATTCATCAATAGTTTGGTCAGTCTGACGAATCCAATGCCCTTCCTGAGTCACTCTCTGCGAGACTTCCGCCCGCTGCTGCAATTCTTCGCCTGGCTTGATATCGGGCAAGGTATTACCCTGGCTTAATGTCTGCCGGATAAAGGGTTTGTCCAGCCTGCCTGCCTCAAAAGCGATTTCAACCACCGTTCCGACTGGCGGATATTGGAACATACCCGATTCACTGCCCGCCATCGGCAAAGGCAGCGGAACCGCGTGATAAACAGGAACAGCGGCATCCTGACCATCATCAGCCAATAATTGCACATCAACCGCATAGAGTGGCCGGAATGGGTCGGAGATATCGCCGCTGACCGTATTTTCAGGGTGTGCCTCAATGCGGGCAAATTTGGGTAAATGCAGCCCTGCCGATAATTCGGGGTAGGCGGCATCAATCTGACGCTGCATTGGCGATGAGGCTACTCCGTAAAAAGTGGCTTTTTTATTTCCAACGGTCAGTAACAACAAAACGGCGACAAAGATTTTCTTAACGGCCCTACTCTTCAACCAAGAAAACAAAGCTGCTTTCTAAAGTCTCTGTGCAATAACACTATAAGTCGACACATAGTTTTTCACCTGAGCAACCGAAAAATTTTCAGCCAGTACACGCAATTCTTCCAGAGGACCACTAACACCTTCAGGAAAGTTTCGTTCGATGTTGGCCTTAACATCCAACAACCAATGCACCACATCAATATTAGACGGCAATACCCTCATATCCTTAATAACGAAGCCACTTTTCTCCAACACTTGTCTGAAATAGCTGGGTGTTTTGCGGTTAGCACAAGCGAGACGATCAATGGTGTCAGGAATATCCGATTTATAATTATCCAACTCCATATTATAGAGATTTTCAGAAATAATCACCTGACCACCAGCGCTCACCCGTTTGAACAATGCACTCATAGCCTTTTCATACAACGAGTTCGGAAAATGTGAAATGACACCACGGATAATCACCAGATCATAAGGTTCCTGCGGATCAGGTAAGCGATCAATATCCTGTGCATTGCACAGATACAGATTGATACGCTCAGAAAGTCCATATTGTGCATGAAATTCAGCACAATACCGCAACTGCTGCTCGCTGATATTTACGCCACCCAAACGTTTACATTCAGGAAAACGCTCAGCCAGATATTTCAGGATATAACCCCAACCACAACCGATATCCAAAATACGCTGAATTGGTGGCCTTTCGATCTTTGTTTCCAAACCAGCCAATAGCAGCTGACGATCAAAATAACGAATACCTGAGTCATCCAATGAAATTGGTAGCTTTGAAGCAGGATCATCGTAAACACCAAACTGGAATAACAGTGTATCGCCAATCACCTTACGCCAGCATTCTGGATCTCCGCAATAAGTTTGTACCACTTTACTTTCGTAATCGTTGGTGGTTTCCCCCTGAATGATGTGATAGGGCGAGACAGACTCAACATCAGTGCAAAACACATTATCAAAGCTACTCATGAACTTTTCCTTATTAAACGGTTTTTAAAAGCGTCACACCCTTAATTTGTCAAGATTTTCGGCGTATTGGTAAATTTCAATGAAATATTCATATCTAATTAATCCAATGCTATGGCTACCGATAAATTACATTGTTATCAAATCAGCCTTTGCCACTCCTCAATATCTTGATACGAAAGACCATTAATGATTTTTTTGAACCAAACCGTATACACATCAGGAGCATTATTAATTAGCGCCCTCAATTTCAGAAGATTAACCCATTTATAATCGGATACTTCGTCAAGGTTAATTATCGGTTCTTTATCAAAGCGTCCAATAAAAACATGATCATACTCGTATTCAATCAAATTATTAGGAAGTATCGCGTGATAAATAAATGACGAAACCTTTTTCAATGGACAGTCAAAACCCATCTCTTCGCCAAGACGCCGATGTGCAGCGGCCTCCAGAGCTTCACCAACCCTAGGGTGACCACAACAGCTATTGGTCCAAAGCCCGGCTGAATGATATTTGGTTGCCGCTCGCTTCTGTAAGAGTAAATTTCCTTTATTATCAAAAACAAAGATAGAAAAGGCCCGATGTAACATACCTTTCTGATGAATATCAGCTTTTCCCGCTGAACCAATGGGATTATCATGTTTATCAACAAGAACAAGTATCTCATCCATTATTAATGCCCTTTCTGTGAATTGAATCATATAAAATCATAAATTTTAATTAACAATAAAAATACAATACATATTCTGCAAGTACTAACTTAACTTTCAAGAATAAGGGGGTTTTCATAACAACATGATATAAATCACAAAATAAAAATATTTCATCCATTCCCTTCTGACATTAATGTAAAAACAGAACAAATTAATAGAATAATTATTAATGTTTTAATTAAACGGATTCAAAAAAGAATATATCCGACATTAATCATTTATCACCAATACTCACCTGCTAAATTTGTTACAGATCATGAGCTCGGGTATCACAACAAGTTATAGCCGTTTCTCTCATCTTTCTGGATGTGCTTTTACAGCAAAAAGCATCACAGAAAACTAAACGAATAATAAACAAACATGAGAAAATCCCCTTAATAACTAAACATTCATTAAACAGCTGTTGATTTTTTATCTTAAAAAAATATAAATAAACATCCGTTGAAGTTTTGTTTAATACCAAAGGAGTATACTCACGGTTTGCAAGTCTTCTTCCCTCCAGTATTTTTTAGAACTAGATAAAGAAATGAAATAAATGAAATATATGTATCAACCTGCCAGTTCAGGAATTCGGCTGTTCACAGATTTAGTCGGAAAAAAAATTAGCCCTAGCCCTCATTGGTATTCTGCTCAGAATCGCACTAAATTTGCCTTACGTAGCGCTCTGATGCCAATATCGACACTAAAACTATTAAACCAGATAGTTAATACGCCGTTCTATTTGGATATTTTGAAGAAACAGCCTTGTTTACCTTCTAAATTACATCGCCCTTATCTAAGTATTAACTTCAATAGAGAGCAGACGTTACGTGCAATAAATGAACATTACCAGCTATTATTTACTGGGTTAAATCAGTCTATTGTTAATAAAATATTTCGCTCCAATGCATATCCATTAGCGGTTATCAATGGTAAGAGTGGAACTTACACTATTTTTCTAGATTCTATGGATTGTTTTAATAAAGAAGGTGAGCTCACTCTATTTATTACAACAGGAGATAGTAAAACTTTGGCAAGATGCGCTTTCACACTACTCACTATTGCCGGTAAAAAAACACTGTTCATCGGTGGACTACAAGGTTCCAAAGGCGATGCAACCCTTGAAATTATCCGCGATGCAACGAAAGATTGTTATGGATTATTTCCAAAACGCTTACTGATTGAATCCATTTGCCGTCTCGCTGCCCACTTTGAATGCCAGCAAATTCTGGCAGCCAGCAATGATACTCACATCTATAAGAGTCTACGCTATTGGCATAAAAAGAAAGACAAATTAGTCGCTGATTACGACTCTTTCTGGGAATCATTAGGTGGAGCAAAGGGCAAAAATAAGGATTTCCATCTCCCCTTATCCATTGAAAGAAAACCGCTTGAAGATATAGCCAGTAAGAAGCGGGCAGAATATCGCCGCCGCTATCAATTACTAGATGAACTGGATAATGGAATGCAGCATTCTCTGCCTTCAAATTAAATCAGAATCAGGCCGCTACCTTTCACAGAGCGGCCTAATTTTTAAGATGACTCTTATCTCGGTTTAACCATCTGCCATTCAAGATGTATTTTAACCGCCGGCCATTCACCACTGATAATGCTGTAAACACAAGTATCCCTGATACTGCCATCTTTAGATACACCATGACTACGCAGAATTCCATCAAGTTTTGCACCCAGTCGCTCTATCGCTTTCCGGCTCTGATGATTAAAAAAATGAGTGCGAAACTCCACTGCGATGCATCCTAATCCTTCAAAAGCGTATTTCAATAAGAGATATTTTACTTCCGTATTAATATGTGTCCGCTGAACAGAACGAGCATACCAGGTATAACCGATTTCCAACCGGCGGACATCAGAATCAATATTCATATACGTGGTCATGCCAACCGCTTTACTTGTTCGATGATCAACAATAGCAAAAGGCAGCATAGTACCTTTTTCATGTAGCAATAAACGGCGTTCAATCTCGTTACCTAGCTCAGCCGGCGAAGGGACACTGGTGTACCACAATTTATGCAGCTCACTTTCTTCAATTGCCTGTAAAAACTCATCATGCCGTTGGTGTGTCAGAGGTTCTAAAGTCACCCCTTTTCCTGCCAAAGTTACCCATTCAGTCATCTGTTTTTTCATAATAACCACTGAGTTATAAATTAAGTCAGAATAGAAGAGTTCACCCTATTCCAGAATCAAAACTGGAATCAAGTTAATATATGAAAAATCAATCCCCGATTAAAGCAAAACCCACACTTTTAACATCTCAGGCGGCTGTCGAATCATTCAGAAAAAAATACTAAAACTGGGTAAACAAATCGCCTGACTGAATCAGTCAGATTCTTTTCACTAACTCGATGAAAGAACCTGATTTCATGACCTTCATCACATTCATTTAACATTTTTTCCCCAATCAACCTTATTCCATCTAAATTTGAACCATCACTCATCCGACCACTTTGAGTTTTGACTGGTGGTTTAGAACACAATAATAATCTGGTTATAATTGACAAACACCCGATGGAGATTGCAATGAGCCATTATCCTCACCTGTTCGCCCCTCTAGACCTGGGGTTCACCACACTAAAAAACCGCATTTTGATGGGATCAATGCACACTGGACTAGAGGAACATCCCGATCGCGCCCAGAGGCTTGCCCGCTTTTATGCTGAACGGGCAGCCGGAGGCGTGGCATTGATTGTCACAGGCGGCATTTCGCCAAATAAACAAGGTGTTATAGGGAAAGGCACTGCATTCCTAGTAGATGAAAAAGATCTTATTCACCATAAAGTTATTACAGACGCAGTTCATCAGGCTGGTGGAAAAATTGCAATGCAAATCCTACATACCGGCCGTTATAGCTATCAACCACACCTTGTCGCCCCTACCGCTATTCAGGCACCAATTAATCCATTCATGCCTCGTGAAATGACAGAAGAAGATATTCAGCAAACCATTGCTGATTTCGCTCATTGTGCTCAACTGGCACAACTAGCAGGTTATGATGGCGTAGAAATCATGGGTTCTGAGGGTTATCTGATTAACCAGTTTCTGACTACCCGTACCAATCACCGCCAAGATAAATGGGGTGGAAGTTTCGAAAATCGAATGCGTTTTGCTGTGGAAGTTGTTAAAGCAGTCCATCAAGCAACAGGGCGAGAATTTATTCTAATCTACCGGCTTTCGATGTTGGATTTAGTCGAAGAGGGTTCTAATTGGCAGGAAATCGAGCAACTCGCAGTTGCTATTGAGCAAGCGGGGGCATCTATCATCAATACCGGTATCGGCTGGCATGAAGCTCGAATCCCAACGATTGCTACTATGGTTCCCCGCGCCGGATTCAGTTGGGTAACGCAAAAGCTGATGGGGAAAGTTTCTATTCCATTGATCACAACAAACAGAATTAATGACCCCAACATTGCAGAACAAGTGCTGGCTCAAGGTTGTGCCGATATGGTTTCTATGGCACGACCTTTTCTGGCTGATGCTGAATTCGTTATGAAAGCCCAGCAAGGACGGGCCGATGAGATTAACACTTGTATTGGCTGTAATCAGGCATGTTTGGATCAGATTTTTGTCGGTGAAATAGCCTCCTGTTTAGTTAATCCCCGCGCCTGCCACGAAACAGAAATGACTGCCGAGCCAACCACCACACCGAAAAAATTGGCGGTTGTCGGTGCCGGGCCTGCCGGATTGTCATTTGCAGTGACCGCCGCCAGTCGTGGTCATCATGTCACTCTGTTTGAACGTGACGGACAGATTGGCGGACAATTTAATATTGCCAAACAGATCCCAGGTAAAGAAGAATTCCATGAAACACTGCGTTATTTTCAGCGCCAGTTAACAATCCATCATGTTGATGTACGGTTGAACCAAACCGCAACACCAGAAGCACTTTCTGATTTTGATGAGGTGATTATCGCCAGCGGCATTGTGCCTCGCCAACTCACCATTGATGGTATTCATCATGAAAAGGTACTGAGCTACTTAGATGTATTAAGAGATAAGAAAAATGTCGGTCAACGTGTCGCTATCATTGGCGCAGGTGGTATCGGTTTCGATACCGCAGAATATCTGAGTCAACCAGGAAAAAGTACTAGCCTTGATAGCACCACTTTCAGCGAAAAATGGGGCATTGACCATAATCTGACACATCGTGGTGGTTTATCTCCTGAAGGCCCTAAACCAAAACCTTCTCCCCGAAAAATTTATCTATTACAACGTAAACCGACAAAAGTTGGTGAAGGATTAGGTAAAACAACAGGTTGGGTACACCGAACCAATCTACACCTGCGTGGTGTGAAAATGCTCAACAATATGCAATATTTGAAAATAGATGATCAGGGATTACATATTAGCAGCAATGGGGAACAACGCTGTCTTGCCGTAGATAATATTGTTATTTGTGCCGGACAAGAGCCACTGAGAGAACTATATCAACCGCTACAGCAAGCGGGAAAAACCGTGCATCTTATTGGTGGAGCAGATGTTGCAACGGAATTGGATGCCCGACGGGCTATCGATCAAGGTACTCGGTTAGGTCTTAAAATTTGATGATAAATAATGACGGTCATAGACAGACCGTAAGACAGGGTAAATCCTCAAACCGCGCCATTCCTGGCGCGGATATTTTACTCTTTCTTACCTAATCTTTTTAAACCGAAATACTTCAATTAATTACGTTGAGTTAACTGATCCGATGACAGACGGTCATCCTCAGCCTGACAAACAGCAGCAGTAAACAATACATCGGTAGAAGAGTTCAGACTCGTTTCCGCAGAATCCTGTAATACACCAATAATCAAACCGACTGCTACAACTTGCATCGCAATCTCATTGGAAATCCCAAACATGCTACAGGCCAGAGGGATCAACAATAACGATCCCCCAGCCACACCAGAAGCACCACAGGCACAAATGGCAGAAACCACGCTTAACAATAATGCTGTAGGCACATCAACAGGTATCCCAAGCGTATTGACCGCAGCCAGAGTCAACACCGGGATAGTCACCGCAGCGCCTTCCATATTGATCGTTGCGCCTAATGGAATAGAAACTGAATAAGTATCTTCATGCAGATTCATACGACGGCACATCGCCATATTCACTGGAATATTTGCAGCCGAACTGCGGGTGAAAAATGCCGTTACGCCACTTTCACGCAGGCAGGCAAATACCAGTGGATAAGGATTACGACGAATTTTCCAGTAAACAATCAACGGATTTACAACAAGTGCCATAACCAACATACAACTCAGTAATACAACCAGCAGTTGGACATATCCCAGTAAGGCATTAAACCCCGTTTCTGCAATTGTTGCAGACACCAGACCGAAAATACCAACCGGTGCAAAACGAATGACCACCCGAACAACCTGAGTAACCGCTTCAGACATGTCATGAATTAGAGACTTAGTTGAATCCGTCGCATGACGCAGGGCGATACCCAAACCAATAGCCCAGGCAAGGATACCGATATAGTTACCGTTCAGTAATGCATTCACTGGATTAGCGACAACATTAACCAGTAACCCTTTAATCACCTCTATAATATTTTCAGGAGGCGACATCTGAGCATCATTGACAGCTAGCACCAGCGGTAATGGGAATATAAAGCTACCGGCCACGGCAACCAACGCAGCAAAAAAAGTACCCAAGATATAGAGGATAAGGATTGGACGAATATTGGTTTTTTGGCCTTTTTTATGGTTAGCAATAGAAGACATGACCAAAATCCATACCAATACCGGGGCTACTGCTTTCAGGGCGCCAACGAACAACGTCCCAAGTAAACTGACTGATTTGGCAACCGAAGGTGCCAACAACGCTAACAGTATCCCTGCAATTAAACCTACCAAAATTTGTTTAACCAGGCTTCCTTGTACAATGTAATGCACGAAGCCACGTTTTTGTTTTTCCATAGCTGATCCATTTTATTAACAGTTCTGTTAAACCTATACCCTATGGATTTCAAGATGCATCGCGACGGCAAAGGAGCGAATCCCCGGGAGCATAGCGAACTATGTAACCGGGGTGAGAGAGTGCAGCCAACAAAGAGGCAACTTGAAAGATAACGAGTATATATTTTTTTGTGTTTGCTTCCTCAGTATAGGGAAACCAAGAGTAGAGAAAAGCAGCGATAGTTAAAATATACAACCTCGCCAGCACTTATTAACAACACATTCACATTTGTGTGATCAAAACGGCAATTTACACATTTACAAAATACAATTATTTGTTTTTATGTTTAACCATTTCGCAGCAATTTAAGACAAGAAGAAACCATATCTCCCCATTCAAAAAAGATATGGTTATCTGTTAAAAAATAGTTACCTAATTACTGGTTCTCTGTCGCTTTGTATTTATTTACCCAAACATTAATAATCATTGTTACTGCCAAAATACTGGCTACAGCTCCCAGAGAACCCCCTATAGGAATATGATAAAAATCTATTATCAGCATTTTAATACCGATAAATGCCAGAATGACTGATAAACCATATTTAAGCATTGTAAATTTCTCTGCCACCCCAGCCAGCAGAAAATACATCGCACGTAATCCTAAGATAGCGAAAAGATTAGAAGTCAAAACAATAAAAGGATCTGTAGTGACTGCAAAAATAGCAGGAATACTGTCTACCGCAAAAATAACGTCACTAATTTCAACCAGAATCAGGACCAAGATGAGTGGCGTCGCATATAACAAACCCTTTTCTTTCACAAAGAAACGTTCTCCGTGAAGATTATCAGTGATGCGAATATGCGCTTTTAGCCAACGAACAAAAGGTTTATCGCCTATCGGAGAATCATCCTCTTTAACCAACGCCATCTTAACGCCGGTAACCAGCAAAAAGAGGCCAAACAGATAAAGTATCCAACTAAATTGAGAAACCAGCCAGCTCCCTGCAAAGATCATCACGGTACGCAGCACAATTGCGCCTAAGACACCGTAAATAAGCACCCGACGTTGTAAATTTGCCGGAATGGCAAAATAGCTGAATAACATCAGCCATACAAACACATTATCAACAGCAAGCGCTTTCTCAAGTAAATACCCGGTAAGAAAAGCCATTACCTGACTATTAGCAACCGCTACCCCTACAGTTTCTCTGCAATACCACCATAATCCTAATGCAAATAAGAGCGACAAACTTACCCAAATTACACTCCAGACAGCAGCTTGACGAAATGACATTGCTTGCTCTTTCTTACGCCCCTGTAAGGATAGATCCAGCAGCAACATAATCGTAATTAAAACAGCAAAACTTCCCCATAAGAGAGGACTACCCACAGAGTTCATTTTCTTTCTCTCATAAACAAAAACGGCTGAAGTCTCAGAAGACGCCAGCCGCTGCTATATTTCTTCCCCACATCGTGGATAAGGATGTATTGCAAGCAACCCTCGCCTTCTGGCAAGGTCTCACTTACAACACAGAAAATGTACCATCAGGTATAAGTTCAAGGTTGCCCGGCTACCGGATGCTGTTGCATCGTAATGACGATAAACCGGCTAAGGAAGTTACTCCCCTTTGCTGCGGTGAAAAATAAATCAAATTCAGACAAGAATCAATCTACCACTGAAAAAATATTGACTCATAGTCAGCGGTCAGCGGTCAGCGGTCAGCGGTCAGCGGTCAGCGGTCAGTAAATCATAAGTGAATAAAATGGTAACAAAAACAGATTAAAATAGTAGGACAAACAGTCATTCATTTAAATGCAAGAAACCTAACAAGCCCGCCTTATAGACCCATTTCTTATCCTATTTTAATGAACGTTCAATTGATCACCAAAATTTTCTGTTTAGTCACCCCTGATTTTGTTACAGTGGCACAGGCTGCGTCATTTGCCTTTTTCAACAGTGAAAAGGCATGAAAACCAACCAAATAACGTAAAATAGGATGTAATTTAATCGGTTTAGCCTCATGCTTTCAGGATGAACGAACAAAGGCATTTTAGGAACACCTGATGGAAATAGTAAAAGAACTTATATATGCACTTTGGTACCAGGATTATGAAACTCTGGCCAACCCATCCCTATTATGGGCCATTTACATCATGCTATTCTTGATTCTCTTCCTTGAAAATGGCCTCCTTCCTGCTGCATTTTTACCAGGAGACAGCCTGCTTATACTAGTTGGCGTATTGATTGCCAAAGGTGCAATGAGTTTCCCTCTAACGATTGTAGTATTAACTGCCGGAGCAAGCTTAGGTTGTTGGATTGGTTATCTTCAAGGAAAATGGTTAGGAAATACCAAGACAGTACAAGGCTGGCTCTCTCACCTTCCAGCTTATTATCACCAAAGAGCTTACAATCTTTTTCACCGCCACGGCCTATCAGCTTTACTTCTTGGCCGCTTCCTCGCATTTGTCAGAACCCTCTTACCAACACTTGCAGGACTGACAGGTCTACAAAACAGTCGTTTCCAGTTTTTTAACTGGCTCAGTGGCTTCCTGTGGGTCATTATCCTTACCTCTTTGGGTTATGCATTTGGTAAGACCCCCATTTTCCGTCAATATGAAGACTTGGTAATGAATTTCCTGATATTACTGCCACTTGCTTTACTTATTATTGGTTTTAGCGGCAGTTTGCTCGTTGTATGGCGTAAAAAAACTTGCCAATCCCCTCAAAAAAAGTAATTAATTCCAATAAAATCTAATATCCCTCCCTGCTGCAGATAAAAGTATCGTTTGCAGCAGAATAGTGAAATAACGCTAATGTTTTTTATTCACCTTCCAAAATATAAGCTATATTTAGTGATAGTCTTTTCCTGCATCAGGAAAAGCAACTAACTAAGTCAAATACACACACCTTACATTGAGGAGTAATCTACATGTCAAAGATCAAAACTAATGAAGATCTACACGTTGAACTAAAATCACTCGCAGATACACTGGAAGAAGTGATCAAAAGCTCTGGTGATAAATCCAAAGTCGAGCTGGAAGAACTTCGCGGCAAAGTAGAGGAAGTCATCAAAGATACTCGTTCTAAACTCAGCAATGCCAGTGATATGGTTGTTAAGAAAACAAAAGATATGGCGGGCCGTGCTGATGTCTACGTTCACGATAAACCTTGGGTAAGCATCGGTATTGGTACTGTTGTCGGTGCCGTATTAGGTGTAGTGTTAGCTAAACGCTAATATGATCAACTCATCCAAATCTCAAGGCCCCGGTAAAGGGGTCCTTGACATTCTCCAACGTATTGCCTCTGTTGTTATCGAGATAATAGAAACTCGTTTACAACTCATCGTTGTAGAGTTGGAAAAAGAAAAAGCCACTTTGATACAGCTGGTAGTCATAGCCAGCCTGACATTACTGCTCACCGCTTTCGGCCTCATGTGTTTACTTGTTATGATTTTTTGGGCTATCGATCCCAGCTGGCGTTTTACCGTATTAGCAAGTACTACTGGCACACTACTCGTTCTGGCGCTTATTGGCCTTATATGGACCATCAGGAAAGCGCGAAATTCAACATTACTTAGTGCAACTCGCGAGCAATTAAAGATAGACAGAGAAATGTTGGAGGATCATAGTAATGAGTAAACAACGCCAGAAAAAAAAGCTGAAAGAACAGCAGCTAATGAGAAATATCCAACTACAACGCCTCGAACTCACCAACAATACACAGCTCTGGAAGAACCTCACTGAACCTTATGACAAAAGCTGGCAAAAGCTTTTGTCATTAAAACCCTATCTGGGACCTGCAATCCATGCTATCTCTTTGTATGGCCTTCACCATCCTGTGAAATTTTATCATTTGTCTCGTCATATCATTCGACTATTGAAATGGAAATAGTAATAATTCTTCATAATATCCCTCATTGATGATCACTCTAGTTGCTTACATTCAAAAACTTTGTATAAAATTGTTAATAATCCTTGCTTACAACTAAGTTCATCTACCTTTAGTATACATTCCATCCGTTAATGATTAACAAATTGTGCTGTTTCGGGTTGGTACAAGTTAATCATCAAACAAACTATTATTATTTTTCCTGTGTCTTAGGAGTTGTTAATGAAAAAATTTGAAGATAGTGCCCTGTTACTGGCTCGCATTTTGATGCCGATTCTATTTATCGTTGCAGGCTATGGAAAATTAGGTGATTCCTACGCGGGTACCCAGCAATATATGAATGCTATGGGCGTCCCTAGTTTTCTATTACCACTGACGATCTTACTTGAATTAGGTGGTGGTCTGGCAGTTCTGTTTGGTTTGTTAACCCGTACCACCGCGTTATTTACCTTTGGCTTCTGTGTCCTGACTGCCATCCTCTTCCACAGCAATTTTGCTGAAGGCATGAACCAAACTATGTTTCTCAAGAACCTGACTATTGGTGGCGGTTATCTGTTACTGGCTATCATCGGCCCAGGTAAATTCAGTATCGACCACCTGATAAAAAGAAACTGGTAATATCTTGCTATGGCTGTTCTGAATCTGAAAAATAACCGCTCACAGGTAAAAGGTGAAACGATCAAAAGCTCAAAGATTTTATCAGCCAACTATCCAATATTGGGTCTAAAGATAAATAGTAATCTGGGGGATCTAGAAGATCTTTCGGCTTACTTTAGCCAATAGATCCAACTTTTATTAAATCATAGTGACTTTGGTAAGATATACCCGTTATCTTTCAAATTGCCTCTTTGTTGGCTGCGCTCGTTCACCCCGGTCACATAGTTTACTATTGCTCCCGGGGATTCGTTCCCTTGCCGTCGCGATACATCTTGAAATCTTTAGGGTATATATTGACATCAGGACAACCATTCTGACTTAGGGAAAAACCATTGGTGTTATTGATAAATTCGAAAGTCTCCCTGTTTTCATCACTGTCTGGTACCCCAAAAATAGAATCATCAATACTCAGCGAATAGAAATCACAAAATTTAGATTAAGGCAAATTACACCTACCCATGATGTCTGCTCAAAAAGATTAACACAGCCAACCAGACAGTCTGCTGTACTGGCTGGCACCATTTACGAATGTTAGATTCGTTGTGCCATAATTTCATATTTCGCTAAGCAATCATCGAATCATGTTTTTTTACAGCCTGTCTTCTAATTTGATTGCTCACATCGCTTCTACTTACCGACTAACAAACAATTTAGGGATTTCCCGCAAACACCAAGATTTAGCTTCCCCCATACTGTCTCGTCGCCATGCCATAATGACATTTGTCTCATGGCTATATTCAGAGCTAATCACCCGCAAACGCCCCTCAGTAATATCTTGTTCCACCATAGGATAAGGCATGGTAGCAACGCCCAACCCAGCCAAGAGAGCACGGCGTTTATCTTCCAGAGAACTTACTGTTAAACGCTGTTGCTTATCTAACAACTGAACCGTTAATACCGGACGTTCCCTCGCTGTATCTGCCACAGCAATACCACGATATTTCACTCTCGTGACATCAGATAAAGGCTCCGGCTCTTGATGTATAGGATGATCAGGGCTAGCAACATAGACATTGGTAATGCTGTAAAGCTGACGTGAATTAATTTCTGCCGATGCGCGAAAATGCATATCTGGTGCAATAACAATATCCGCCCGACCCGTTTCCAGCCTCTCCCATGCCCCCGCCAAAACTTCTGTCAATAAAGAGAGCTGAGTATTCGATTTTTGAGCAAGCTTTCCCACTAATGGAAATAATGAAGAAGCAGGAACCAACGCCTCACAAACAATTGTCAGGTGAGTTTCCCAACCTCGCGCTAATGCTTCTGCATCAGCCGTTAATTTATCAGCAGCTTCAAGCAATTGACGTCCACGCTCAAGCAGCATACGACCAACATTGGTGAATTTAGTTCTGTGACCCGAACGGTCAAACAGCACTACATCCAGCTCCTCTTCTAATTTTTGCATCGTATAGCTAAGTGCAGAAGGAACACGACCAAGCTCATCAGCGGCCGCAGCAAAACTTCCCCGCCGGTCAATCGCATCCATGACCCGGAGAGATTCCAGTGTAAGCGCTCGTTCTTTGCTCATATTTTTCTCAATCAGGAAATTTGAATATGCTGACCAGATTAACTGGCTAACATTTCGCCGTCCAGATAATTACTATTGTTTGTGTGTGTTTTTGTAAGGTAACCGCCATTATGATTATAAATAGAACAGCAAAACAATGTGGGAAAGCTGACTATGGTTGGCTACAAGCTCGTTATACATTTTCATTTGGTCACTATTTTGACCCAAAGTTTTTAGGTTATGGCGCGCTACGTGTACTCAATCAAGAAGTCATTGCCCCCAAAGCCGCTTTCCAACCTAAATCCTATCCACATGTGGATATATTGAATATTATTCTACAAGGTGAAGCAGAATACCGTGACAGCGAAGGCAACTATATCAGAGCCCGTAAAGGAGAATGTTTACTATTTTCTACCCGTCAAGGCATCAGCTACAGTGAACATAATGCCAGTATTAATAAGCCACTAACGCGCTTGCAGCTTTGGCTGAATGCCTTTCCTCAGCAGGAAAGCTTACCATTGCAACGAATGGAATTACCAGAACAACCACTGGCTATGCTAGCTTCTCCAACCGCAGAAGATGGCAGTATGCAATTACGTCAACAAGTGTGGGTAAATCATATTTCCCTTAATAAAAATCAATCTCATCATCTGCAATTGAAAGGAAAAAATGCCTATCTGCAATCTCTAAACGGAAATATAAAAATAAGAGGCAATTCTAAGGATAACAATTTAATTAAATGTGGAGATGGCGCTTTTATTCATGAAGAAAGTCGTCTGGTTTTAAAAGCAGATACGGAATTCCAAGGACTGTTAATTGATCTGGCTGCTTAAAAAAGTGAAAGCCCCGTCAGATTCCAATCTAACGGGGCTAAATTTGTGAAGTTGACCGATAAGCCGGGTTCTGTCGTGGACAATCATTCATCTAGGCCAGCACTTACGCACTGGCTCAAGCAGCCTACCCGGGTTCGATACGGGCCGTACCTAATGAACCCCTATTTGGCCTTGCTCCGGGTGGAGTTTACCGTGCCACGGACTGTTACCAGCCGTGCGGTGCGCTCTTACCGCACCCTTTCACCCTTACCTGATCCTACATTAAGTAAGCCATCGGCGGTTTGCTCTCTGTTGCACTGGTCGTGGGCTTTCACCCCCCAGACGTTATCTGGCACCCTGCCCTGTGGAGCCCGGACTTTCCTCTCCTCCATCTATCATCCAAAGGATTAATGATAAAGCAGCGACTGTCTAGTCAACTCCGCGGCGGATTATAAGAGGTTTACCCAATAATGTATAGGCATTTACCGATTATCTGCCCTAATTTAGCAATTGCTATCATTCTTCATTCTGTCCCAATCCATGACGATAAAGTGCATTTTTCTTCACACCATGAATCTCTGCTGCCAGTGCAGCCGCTTTTTTCAAGGGCAGTTCTTGTTGAAGAAGCGCCAGCGTTCTTAATGCCTCTGGAGGCAAAACATCGTCATCCAGTTTTTTATAGCCTTCAACGATCAATACCATTTCACCACGGCGACGGGTTTCATCTTCCTTCACCCACGCCAAAAGTTCACCTACTGGCATCCCCTGAATGGATTCCCAAGTCTTTGTCAATTCCCGCGCCAAAACGACGTAACGTTCAGTTCCCAACACCTCAACCATATCTTCTAAACTTTCGATCAGACGATGGGTGGATTCATAAAAAATTAATGTGCGTGGCTCCTGTTGCAAAGCCCGTAAAGTATCTGTCCGACTTTTACGCTTTGCGGGCAGAAATCCTTCGTAACAGAAACGATCTGATGGCAGACCAGCAGCAGACAAGGCGGTTATCGCCGCACAAGGTCCTGGAAGTGGGACAACATGAATACCGGCTTCACGGCAACGGCGAACCACATGGTAACCAGGATCATTAATCAGCGGCGTTCCTGCATCAGAGACTAATGCAATACTTTGCCCTTGTTGGAGTTTTGTAATTAATTGATCTGCTTTCTGCTGTTCATTATGATCATGAAGTGCGAACATGCGTGCATTAATGGCAAAATGTTGAAGCAACAAGCCAGTATGTCGCGTATCTTCGGCTGCAATCAGATCGACATGCTCAAGAACTTCAAGCGCACGCTGAGTGATATCACCCAAGTTTCCAATAGGGGTTGGCACAACATATAGCGTGGATGTCGTAACCACTGCTCGATTAGGTTGATTCATTGTTTCATCCGAATGGCCGATTTAAAATTGAGCATCTTTGAAAAAAACATCGCTGGATACAGTATGCTTTCCTCAATTTTTGTGCGTATCAAAACTGGTTTAGTCTGTTCAGCTATGCTGGCAGTCATGATCATCGCAGGATGTACCGTACCTGACCAACAGGGACAACAACCTTCGCAAACTCAGGACAAAATCAGTACAGAAATCGCCCGTTATCAATCTATCATTGATGCCGCTCATGGCGAACCTTCTCTTGATGTCATCCGTGCTTATATCGCTCAGGAACCACTCGTGAAAGAGAGTGCGGTTCGTCAAAAAAATATTGATGATACCTGGCAAATGCTGACCCGTCTTTCACCACAAGAGCGCCGTGGGTTGGTCATCAACGCTGATGAAAATGTTCTGCAAGGCTGGCTGGACTTACTCAGTGCCTATCAGGATAACAAACAGGACTCCGACAAACTACAGGCAGCTATCCGTGACTGGAAAATTCGCTATCCACAAAACCCTGCTGTACAGTCACTCCCAACTCAGTTACAGCCGGCAGCCATCCAACAGCAAGATACGAATATCCGTATTGCTCTGTTCCTGCCATTAAGCGGTCAAGCAAAAGTATTCGGTGAAGCCATTCGCCAAGGTTTTCTTGATGCTCAGGCCGGTTTACCAAGTCCATCATTGCCAACAGAAAACCCGGAAAATTTATCTATAACAGACAGTGATAGTGCGTCAGATAGTGTGGCTTCTACCGATATGTCCCCTAGTGAAGGGGCGATCATAAACTCAGCAATACCAGCCACTCAAACAACACCTGTCATAGCCAATGCGCCGATTAACACACAACAGGTCAAAATCTATGACACAACAAGCCAGCCATTGGAAAACTTATTCATTCAGGCTAAGCAGGATGGTGTGAATTTAATTGTCGGGCCGTTACTTAAGCCAGATGTGGTTAAACTCGTTCAGATAAATACGGCATTAAACATGCTAGTACTTAACGAGTTAGACAATGCTCAACCACACTCTAATATCTGCTATTTTTCTTTGTCACCAGAAGATGAAGCGAAAAATGCTGCGGAACATATTTGGCAGCAACAAAAACAGAATCCTCTGATTTTGGTCCCCAGAGGGACTTTTGGTGATCGCATTGCCAACGCCTTTGCACAGGAATGGCAAAAACAAGGGGGACATACTGTTCTGCAACAAACTTTTGGCTCTTCTGCCGAACTGAAACAATTAATTAATAGAGGTACCGGTATTCGCTTGACCGGAACAGCCGTCAATGTCACCAGCAATCAACCTACATCAATCGCTATTGGTGATCTGGAAATCCCCCAGATAAACACCGATGTCGTTCCTACTTCTACTGGCGGCTCAGTGGATGCAGTTTATATTGTTTCTACCCTGGATGAACTGACGCTAATTAAGACAATGATTGATATGGCAATCAGTTCCCGCGATAAGCCCGCCCTTTACGCAAGTTCCCGCAGTAATCAGGCGGGCGTCGGTCCCGATTTTCGCCTGGAGATGGAAGGAATGCAATTCAGTGACATTCCCTTAATCGCCGGTGCTAACTTGCCACTGATGCAGCAAGCAGTCAGTAAATTTGCGAATGATTACTCTTTGATGCGCCTTTACGCTATGGGTATTGACGCCTGGTCATTAGCAAATCAATTCAGTCAAGTTCAGCTTCAAAGTGATTTCCATCTCAATGGTGCTTCTGGAGTGCTGTCCGTTCAGGAAAACTGCACCATTTTCCGACAACTCTCATGGATGCAATATCATCAAGGCCAAATCACTGCGATTTAATTAAGTAACTTGCCGCTTGTCACCAAGCGGCCTTTCAATTCAAATGACTCATTTCAGAATGAGAATAAAAAGTAGAATGAAAATAAAAAAGCTGACAAGTTATTTGCTGGGGCGCAACTATGAAGCGCAGGCAAAGTTGTTTTTACAAAAACAAGGATTATCTTTTATCGCCGCAAATGTGAAAGTTCACGGTGGTGAAATTGACCTGATTATGAAAGACAAGCAAACTTGGGTCTTTATTGAAGTCCGTTTTCGCAAATCAGGACAATATGGAGATGCATTGGCGACAATCACTCGTAGCAAGCGTAAAAAATTATTACACGCTGCCGCAGTTTGGCTGTTTCAACGAGGTGAATGTTTTGAAACCTCTTCTTGTCGCTTTGATATTTGTGCTATTACTGGTCAACAATTTGAATGGTTGCAAAATGCCTTCAATCAAAATGAGTTCACTCGTTAAAATGATACTGAGTAGGTTATAAACGTGCTGGATAGAATTAAAGTCTGTTTTACAGAAAGTATTCAAACTCAGATTGCAGCCGCAGAAGCATTACCTGATGCTATCTCGCGAGCGGCAATAATGATGGTTCAGTCATTACTGAATGGTAACAAAATCCTTTGCTGTGGTAATGGAGGCTCAGCAGCGACTGCCCAACGGTTTGCTGCCAATATGATTAACCGGTTTGAAACTGAGCGCCCAAGCCTGCCCGCATTGTCACTTAACGCAGACAATGTGGTCATCACTGCGATTTCAAGCAATAAACAGCATGATGAAATTTATGCTAAACAGGTACGGGCATTAGGTCAGCCAGGCGATGTGTTATTAGCGATTTCCACACATGGTAATAGCCGTGATATTGTCAAAGCCGTTGAAGCCGCCGTAACCCGCGATATGACAATTGTCGCCCTTACTGGCTATGATGGTGGTGAGCTTGCCGGCTTACTCGGGCCACAAGACGTAGAGATTCGTATTCCATCTCATCGCAGTACCAGAATTCAAGAAGTTCATATGCTAACAGTTAACTGCTTATGTGACTTAATCGATAATACACTTTTTCCCCATCAGGATGACTAAGGAGCCAATAATGCGATTTTTCTCCCTATTAGCCACGATTTGTGCTGCTGTAATGTTGCAAGGATGTATTGGTGCGGTCGTGGTCAGTTCTGCTGCCGTAGCGACAAAAACCGCAACCGATCCCCGCACTATTGGTCAGCAGGTTGACGATAGTACTCTCGAAGCCCGTGTCAGTAATGCGCTTAACAAAGATAAGCAGCTCAAAGAGCAAACCCGTATTATTACCACTGCCTATCAAGGAAAAGTTTTACTGACAGGCCAAAGCCCAGACTCAAGCCTTCCAGAGCGTGCTAAACAGATAGCATCACGTGTTGATGGAGCACACACCGTTTACAATGAAATTCGTCAGGGGAAACCTGTTGAATTAGGTACTGCTTCTAAGGATACCTGGGTTACAACTAAAGTACGCTCAAAAATCCTGGCTAGTGACTCGGTTAAGTCTTCTAACATAAAAGTCGTTACGGAAAACGGCGAAGTCTTTTTACTGGGCATTCTGACCAAACAAGAGGGTAATGCCGCCGCGAAAATTGCCAGCGAAACTAACGGTGTTAAGCGAGTAACAACCGCATTTACTTATTTGAATTAAATATATTGATTGAAAGTGATGACACGATAAATCTGTCAAACATTCAGGTATCAGGCCGCGTCATTTTTTGGCGCTGGCGTTTTACCCTTTTCATCATCTCACGTCAAACTGAATAACTTCTCATTCTTCCTTCAATCATCTTTCATTAACCCATTTTTCTCAAGATAACTCACCCCGCCCAACAACCGCATTTGCCGCAAAATCCATTGCTGACGCTGTAAGACATAAGCCGAAGGTGAGTTAACTTTATAGCGGTGTGGATTAGGCAATACAGCAGCAAGTAAAGCCGCTTCTGATGCCGTCAATTTACTGGCTGATTTATGAAAATAGTGTTTAGATGCCTCTTCAACACCAAAAATGCCATCACCAAATTCTGCTATGTTAAGGTAAACAGTCAGAATTCTACTTTTTGACCATCCCAGTTCAATAGCAAAGGTCATCCCGGCTTCCAACCCTTTTCTTAACCAACTACGTCCGTCCCACAAAAATAAATTTTTGGCCGTTTGCTGAGAAATCGTTGAAGCCCCTCTAAGTCTTCCTGAATGATTTTGATTACGCTCAAGTACACTTTCGATAGCATCAAAGTCAAATCCCCAATGTTGTGGGAATTTCTGATCTTCCGCAGCAATAACAGCCAATGCGATATTTGGCGATATTTGTCCTTGCCCTACCCAGTCAGAATGAAATACATAAGAAAAATTAACCGATAACCAAGCACTAATCTGGCGCTCAACCATAACCATGGAAAACGGCACTGGCAAAAATGAAAATGCAACAACAGAAACTATCCATAAGATAATAACTGAGATTGCGATTTTTTTAAGCCAGTACCATAAAAATTGAAAAGGATTTCGCATCCAGTTACTCAGTCATTTCCAATACTTTTCTGACAAGTTTATCAATTCCCTCTTCCGCCTGGGAAATAGATTCAGCAAGCATGTAGGCTGGTGTCGTCACAATTTTGTTTTCTAAATCAACAACAACATCATTTACCTTGCAAATGATATGGACGCCTCCCATTGCCTCTACTTGAGCAACCGTTTCTGGATCATTGCCGACCGTTAGTTTCACCGGTTTATTAAGTAATTTTGGCAACATAACAGGCGCAATACACATAAATCCCATTGGTTTATGTTGATTATGCATAGCCCTCACCAAACTTAACAATTCCTTATTTATTTCGCAATCAACTGTCTTAGCGGCAAAGTCACATAAATTCTTTGCAACACCAAATCCCCCGGGAATTATCAGGGCATCAAATTCATCGGCATTTGCTTGTGATAAAGGCTTAATTTTTCCCCTTGAAATACGGGCAGACTCCTGTAGAACGTTACGTTCTTCCCCCATTTCTTCACCGTTAATATGATTAATAACATGAAGTTGTGGTTCGTCAGGCGCAAAAAAGCTCGTTTTAACACCTAAACGGTCTAAAGAAAGCAGAGTTAATACTGACTCATGAATTTCGCTACCATCGAATACACCACATCCACTTAAGACAACCGCAACTGATTTCATACCTCACTCCATTTGTAGTAGATTATTGCTTAACCCTTTAGGGGGTTAAACACCAATCTTCATCACAGATTTTAATGAATCTTGTAACAAAAAATCTTATCTTTGCTATGTTGGTACTTGTATGATGTACGGAGAATTCCTCATTTACTCGCCGCAACCAAAGATATATCAGATAGGCGTGTAAAAAGTTTTCCCTGGTGTTGGCGCAGTATTCGCGCACCCCAACCTCGGTTGGGGTTATTTTTTTTCAGCGTCCGTCAACCATTCCCCCAAAATTTCCGTATCCTTTCTCCATTCTTGCTTTAACTCATCAACCCATTCCTGAACATTATCCCACCATGCAGGTAAATCAGGTGATTGAATCTGCTGGGCCAGTTGCTGTAAATGACGCAATCCAACCGATCCCGCAGCACCTTTTATCTTATGCGCTTCCTCCGTAATGCCTTTCTGGTCTTTCGCTGTCATGTTTGAGTCCAGAACAGATAAGTAACCCGGCATCATCTTTTCAAACACACTCAGACTATTGCGAATCAATTGGGGCCCAACGAGCTCGATGTATTGGTTAAGCATTTCTGTATCAAGTAAATCTTCATCTTTTTTCATCAATCCTGACGCCTCTTCTTCCGGCTGCATATGATGCACAGACTGTTCCCCCCAATATTGTTCAATAATGGCAGTTAACGCATTCACAGAAAGCGGCTTACTCAACACACCATTCATACCTGCATCCAAATACTCTTTTTTGTCTTTTAAGACATTTGCTGTCAGTGCAATCAGGGGGGGCAGATCCTTTTTGGCATATCGCTGACTTAACTCCCGGGAGATATCTAACCCGGTCATATCGGGTAGCTGAATATCAAGCAGTACCAGATCGAACTCTCCTGGCTTAAACACTTCTAGCGCATCTTTACCGTTCATAGCGACTTCTACGCTGTTACCCAACTTCTCCAATACCGAGCGAGCAACAATCACATTCAGCTCAATATCTTCTACCAATAAGATATGCAACGCTGGAAGTGGATAATCTTCTGTATCTTCTTTGCATAAAAGATTCTCCTCCATAGCAGGGGCAATGATAGACAGTGTAAACCGAGAACCTTGTCCCGGTTCACTTTCCACCACAATATCCCCTCCCATACTTTGAGCCAAACGTTTGGATACCGCCAATCCAATACCGGTTCCCGTTGCTGGACAACCACCATGACTGCCTTTCACTTGATAATACATCGCAAAAATCTTCTCCAGCTCATCATGTGGGATACCAATCCCCGTATCTGTGACTTCAAACAGCAAACGTTCTCCCTCTTCGTACCAAATTCGAACAGTAATCTCACCTTTTTGCGTAAATTTCACCGCATTGCCAATCAAGTTCCATAGAATTTGGCGCAAGCGAGTACCATCTGTCATGATTCTGGCAGGCAGTGGCAGTTCTGGGTTCATGACAAATTTAATATCTTTCGGTTGCACCAGCAGCCCAGAGAGGTTTTCCAGATCGGACATAAAACCAGTAAAATCAATTGGCTGATTATCAATTTGCACTTTACGCCGTTCAATTTTATCCATTTCAATAATGTCATTGAAAATATTACCAAGCGTGATGGCACTGACATGAATCGTTTTCAGATAGTTATTTTGCTCAGACGTCAACTCAGTATCGAGCAGAATACGGCTCAAACCAACAATGCCATTTAAAGGCGTACGGAGCTCATGGCTAATCGTTGAGATAAAAGTGGTCTTATCCCTACTTGCATTCTCCAAAGCGTCCTGATAACGCTTACGTTCCGTTATATCGCGCCCAAATCCCATAAGCCCATGTCTTTTTCCTACCCGATCATAAAAAGGGACTTTCCGAAGCTCAAAACAGGCTTTCCGACCATCGGGATAAACTAGCCATTGTTCATAAGTGAGTGCAACATTATGACGGAACACTTTTTCATCGGTTTTCATTACCTTGCGAGCAACCTCTTTGTCATAAACATCGTTTGGTGTCAGCCCGACAAGTTGTTTCTGGCTTTTACCCGTCAGCAATTCCATCGCCCGATTACAACCAGAAAACTCATTATTTTCATTACGGTAATAGACCAAATCAGGAGAAGCATCGAGAAAAGATTTCAACAATACAGATTGTTGTTCCAATTCAATCTGCGTCTGCTCACGGTGTTTCATCTCTTCTTTGAGTTTATCCAACAATATCAGATGCGCCTGCTCAGCTTTCTCTCTTTCCGAGATCTCCTGATTAAGCTTAATAATGTTGTCTTTTAATTGCTGATTAAGTTCCCGATCACGCTGACGCATAACTTCCAACTTTTCAACTAACTTAGATAATCGCTGACGGGACTCTTCAAGCTGTTCAACAACAACTGAAAGAAAATAGACAGCCCAAGGTGTAATCAACAAACCAAAAAAGATTGAGCGAACTAAATCAATACTTTGCACTCCTCCCTGAAGCAGAAAAGTGACTACCATCTGTACACCCATAGCAAGAACGACCAGTGCAGATGCAAGCAGTAATGAGAAGCGCACTAACCCCAATTTCATCATTAAATCAACATAATATTGGGCCAGGCCCCTGAGCAGCTTCATTTCATAAAAACTCCCGTTAAATATGACCATTCCGGATCATACCGTAAAAAACCGGCCACTTCGTTGAAGGAATAACAGAAATTGTTGACCGGGTAAAACAATAGTATTATTTAATAGTTTTAGTGATGACTTCCCAAACATTATTCTGGCTTTTTATTCCTGCCGGTCTTTTCGCACAATCCAAGCATGAATAAATAATCAAACACATTGACAAAATAAGCATAAAATTCTTTTTTACTCGTTTAATAGCCCAAAAAGATAAAACTTTATTCTTATAAAGAAACAAAAATACACATTAATTCCGTAAAGTTAATATTAGTTAGATTTTAAATCTAATAAATAAAAGTTTAACAGCATATACAAAACAGATATTACACTAATATTAGTGATATAAATCACATTAAAATCCTAACCTGATCTATATCACACAACATGAATGTTAATTTTTCTACTTATAAATCATAACATTAACTTTACTTATCACCTGACCTTATCTTATCCCGGTGATATTTGACCTGATTTATATTTCTAGTTAACTTGGAAAGTCACTGGAAATCATCTGTCAGATTCTCATCTGAACCATAATTATGCAGTGACACAATATCATTTAAGTCACCACCTGTTTATCACAAATAAACAAGTGGTGGTTGCTTGAGGGCGCAATTCAGACGCCAGTAAAAAATATTAATCTCACAAATGTCTGTGAGTTTCTGTGAGAGTCGGACAGAACCTCGGGAGGTTCACACTATGCTATATAACAAATCTCAAGAAAAGGATAACTGTGGCTTTGGACTAATAGCCCATATTGAAGGGGAGCCAAGCCACAAAGTAGTACGTACCGCTATCCATGCCCTAGCCAGAATGCAACATCGTGGGGCAATCTTGGCAGATGGCAAAACCGGTGATGGCTGTGGTTTATTGTTGCAAAAACCTGACCGCTTTTTTCGGATGGTTGCACAGGAGCAAGAGTGGCATTTAGCCCGCAATTACGCCGTCGGTATGCTATTTCTCAGCCAAGATCCTCAGATTGCACAAAACTGCCGGGCAATCATCGAACAAGAGCTACAAAATGAAACCCTGTCAGTCGTTGGCTGGCGTGAAGTCCCCATCAACCGTGATATTCTGGGCGAAATAGCCCTTTCAAGCCTCCCTCATATTGAACAGATTTTTGTTAATGCTCCGGCTGGCTGGCGTGCACGTGATTTAGAACGCCGCTTATTCGTTGCTCGCCGCCGAATAGAAAAACGCATCAACGACAGCGACTTTTATGTTTGCAGTTTGTCTAACTTGGTGACTATCTATAAAGGGCTGTGCATGGCGGCAGATTTGCCCCGTTTCTATCCCGATCTGGCTGATTTACGTTTAGAATCGGCAATTTGCCTATTTCATCAACGCTTCTCAACCAATACCGTCCCACGCTGGCCATTGGCACAACCTTTCCGCTATCTTGCCCATAACGGTGAAATAAACACCATCACCGGTAACCGCCAGTGGGCACGAGCAAGAGCCTATAAATTCAAGACACCGCTTATTCCCGATCTGCACACGGCTGCCCCTTTTGTCAATGAAACAGGGTCAGATTCCAGCTCGCTGGATAATATGCTGGAACTGTTTCTCAACGGCGGAATGGATTTAATCCGTGCTATGCGATTGCTGGTTCCTCCCGCATGGCAAAACAATCCTGATATGGATGAAGATCTGCGGGCTTTTTTTGATTTCAACTCTATGCACATGGAACCGTGGGATGGCCCTGCGGGTATCGTTATGTCAGATGGACGCTACGCTGCCTGTAATCTGGATCGTAATGGCTTGCGCCCAGCCCGCTATGTTATCACCAAAGATAAGTTGATCACCTGTGCTTCCGAAGTCGGTATCTGGGATTATCAACCGGATGAAGTGGTGGAAAAAGGGCGCGTTGGTCCCGGTGAACTTATCGTGATTGATACCCGCCAAGGCCGCATCCTTCATGCAGAAGAAACAGACAATGACTTAAAAAGCCGCCATCCCTATAAAGAATGGATGGATAAAAACGTCAAGCGTCTGACCCCATTCGAAGAATTACTGGAAGATCAAGCTGGTCATCGGGATCTGAACGATCAATCCTTAGCGGTCTATCACAAACAATTTGCCTACAGCAACGAAGAGCTAGATCAAATCATCCGAGTCTTGGGAGAGAATGGTCAGGAAGCGACCGGGTCAATGGGGGATGATACACCGTTTGCCGTCCTTTCCAGCCGCCCACGGATTATTTATGACTATTTCCGCCAGCAATTTGCTCAAGTCACTAATCCGCCAATCGATCCACTACGCGAAGCACATGTTATGTCTCTCACTACCTGCATTGGGCGGGAGATGAACGTATTTTGTGAAGCAGAGGGACAGGCACACCGATTAAGTTTTAAATCTCCTATTCTGCTCTACTCTGACTTTCACCAATTAATCACACAGCAAAGTCCACACTATCGCGCAGAACAATTAGACTTAACTGTCAATCCACAAGAAACCAATTTGCAAAATGCCCTGTTTGCATTGTGTGACCAAGCTGAACAACTCGCCAGAGATGGCGCGGTATTGTTGGTATTATCTGACCGCAACATTACGCCGAACAAATTACCTATACCTGCACCTATGGCTATTGGCGCTATTCAACACCGTTTGGTAGAAAAAAACCTACGATGTGATACTAACCTGATAGTAGAAACAGCAAGTGCCCGTGATCCACACCATTTCACTGTACTACTGGGATTTGGTGCAACAGCGATCTATCCCTATCTGGCTTATGAATCCCTCGCCAAAATGGTCGATAATGGCACAATTAATAAACCTTATGCTGATGTCATGCTTAACTACCGCAATGGTATCAATAAAGGGTTATATAAAATCATGTCGAAAATGGGCATCTCGACTATCGCCTCCTATCGCTGCTCTAAACTATTTGAAGCTGTCGGCTTACATTCAGAATTAACTGAATTCTGCTTCAATGGCGTCGTCAGCCGAATTGGCGGTGCTAATTTCAGCGATTTCGAGCAGGATCTGCGAAACTTATCTAAACGTGCCTGGCTTGCTCGTCAACCACTCGATCAGGGCGGACTGCTGAAATATGTTCATAACGGCGAATATCACGCTTATAACCCGGATGTTGTCAGCACTTTACAGGCTGCGGTTCATAGTGGCGAATATAACGATTACTTGAAATATTCTCGTTTGGTTAATCAGCGTCCAATTACCACAATCCGTGATTTACTGGCGATAAAAACAGAAGCTGAGCCTCTACCTATTGAAGAAGTGGAACCCGCAGAAGAACTGTTTAAACGCTTTGATACTGCTGCGATGTCGATTGGAGCATTAAGCCCGGAAGCACACGAAGCTCTGGCTGAAGCCATGAATACGTTAGGTGGTTTTTCCAACTCCGGCGAAGGTGGAGAAGATCCCGCACGTTATGGAACAAAAAAGGTTTCCCGTATCAAACAAGTTGCTTCCGGTCGGTTTGGTGTGACACCTGCTTATCTGGTCAACGCTGATGTGATTCAAATTAAAGTCGCGCAAGGCGCTAAACCCGGAGAAGGTGGGCAATTACCAGGTGATAAAGTAACACCGTATATTGCAAAACTGCGTTATTCCGTACCCGGCGTAACACTTATTTCTCCACCACCACATCACGATATTTACTCTATTGAAGATTTGGCTCAGTTGATTTTCGATCTAAAACAGATCAACCCCAATGCGCTGATCTCAGTAAAACTGGTTTCAGAACCCGGTGTTGGTACTGTTGCCACTGGCGTTGCCAAAGCTTATGCCGATTTAATTACTATCGCAGGTTATGATGGCGGTACCGGTGCCAGTCCATTGTCATCGGTGAAATATGCCGGATGCCCATGGGAATTGGGGCTGGTGGAAACCCAACAAGCGCTAGTTGCTAACGGATTACGTCATAAGATCCGCTTACAAGTTGATGGCGGGTTGAAAACAGGCGTAGATATTATTAAAGCGGCCATTCTTGGCGCTGAAAGTTTCGGTTTCGGTACTGGGCCAATGGTTGCCCTTGGATGCAAATATCTGCGTATTTGCCATCTCAATAATTGTGCAACTGGGGTTGCCACTCAGGATGAGAAATTACGTCGCGACCACTACCACGGATTACCTGAACGGGTCATGAATTATTTCCGCTTTATCGCCCGTGAAACCAGAGAGATCATGGCTACATTGGGTGTCAAAAATCTAACTGATTTAATCGGCCGAACTGACCTGTTGGAAGTACTGGAAGGTATTTCAGCAAAACAGAGCAAACTAAATCTTGATCCGCTCTTAGCAACCGCAGAACCCCATCAGGGCAAAACATTATATTGCACCGAAAACAATCCACCATTTGATAATGGAGCACTGAATAAAAACTTACTGACTCAAGCCGCTAGCTATATTGAGAACCAACAAAGTAAAACTTTCTATTTTGATATCCGTAATACGGATCGTTCAGTGGGCGCTTCCCTTTCCGGTTTTATCGCTGCTCGATATGGTAATCAGGGGATCGCAGCGGCACCAATAAAAATTCATTTCAATGGTACTGCCGGTCAAAGTTTTGGCGTCTGGAATGCCGGCGGTCTGGAGCTGACACTCATCGGTGATGCCAATGATTATGTCGGTAAGGGTATGGCTGGCGGTCGCATTGTCATACACCCGCCAGTGGGTTCTGCCTTCAAAAGCCATCAGGCAACCCTCATTGGCAACACATGCCTCTACGGTGCAACCGGAGGCAAACTGTTTGCTGCCGGGCGAGCAGGAGAACGCTTCGCCGTTCGTAATTCAGGGGCGATTACGGTTGTAGAAGGTATCGGAGATAATGGCTGTGAATATATGACAGGAGGTATTGTCTGTATTCTCGGACGCACTGGCATCAATTTTGGTGCAGGAATGACCGGCGGCTTTGCTTATGTCTTGGATGAAAATGATGATTTCCGTAAACGGGTTAACCTAGAGTTGGTTGAAGTACTGGCAGTAGATGCCTTAGCTATCCACGAAGAGCACTTGAGAGGGCTTATCACCGAGCACGTCCTCCTGACCGGTTCCCAACGCGGTGAAGATATTCTTGCTAACTGGCAACAGTGGCTGAGCAAGTTCGCGCTTGTGAAGCCAAAATCCAGTGATGTGAAAGCCCTATTGGGACATCGCAGTCGTTCTTCCGCAGAGTTGCGAATTCAAGCGCAATAAGGAGCCAAGATGAGCCAGAATGTATATCAGTTTATCGACTTACAACGCGTCGATCCGCCTAAAAAGCCGCTGAAAATCCGCAAAATAGAATTTGTGGAAATCTATGAGCCATTTTCAACAAGTCAGGCACAGACACAGGCCGATCGCTGTCTTTCTTGCGGTAACCCTTATTGCGAATGGAAATGTCCCGTTCATAACTACATTCCCAATTGGCTTAAACTGGCTAATGAAGGACGTATTATGGAAGCGGCGGATTTATCCCATCAAACAAACAGCCTGCCGGAAGTTTGTGGTCGTGTTTGTCCACAGGATCGCCTTTGTGAAGGCGCTTGCACTCTGAATGATGAGTTCGGTGCAGTAACTATTGGTAATATTGAACGCTACATCAATGATAAAGCGATTGCTATGGGCTGGAAGCCCGATATGTCACACGTTCAGCCCACGGGCAAACAGGTTGCGATTATTGGTGCAGGCCCCGCGGGGCTAGCTTGTGCTGACGTATTGACCCGTAATGGCGTACAAGCCGTTGTTTTTGATCGTCACCCGGAAATCGGTGGATTACTCACCTTTGGCATACCCGCGTTCAAACTGGAAAAAGAGGTCATGATACGCCGCCGTGAAATTTTCTCTGAGATGGGAATTGAATTCCGGCTCAATACTGAAATAGGCAAAGATATTGCCTTATCTGAACTGACTGAGCAGTTTGATGCGATATTTCTTGGCGTAGGAACCTATCAGTCAATACGTGGGGGACTGGCAAATGAAGATGCTGATGGTGTTTATGATGCTCTACCATTTCTGACTGCCAATACCCGGCATTTGATGGGTTATCCCGCCCTACCATCGCAACCTTTCATCAATATGCAAGGCAAGCGGGTCGTAGTGCTTGGTGGCGGTGATACTGCAATGGATTGTGTCAGAACGGCTATTCGCCAAAAAGCGGCTTCGGTTACTTGTGCTTATCGTCGTGACGAAACCAACATGCCAGGCTCCCAGCGTGAAGTCAAAAATTCCAAGGAAGAAGGTGTAGAATTTCTGTTTAATCTGCAACCAGTCAGGATTGAAATCAACCATTCAGGTCAAGTTTGTGGCATAAACATGGTACGGACTCAATTAGGCCAACCTGATGAGAATGGACGCCGCCAAGCTGAAATTATCGCAGGCTCGGAACACCTGCTTAAGGCCGATGCAGTGATCATGGCATTCGGCTTTAAACCACATACCATGAACTGGCTAAGTGCTCATCAAGTAACCTTGGATAAACAAGGACGCATTGTCGCACCAGAGTACTCAGACATTCCCTTTCAAACTAGCAATCCGCAGATATTTGCTGGTGGAGATGCTGTTCGTGGCTCAGATCTCGTTGTAACCGCAATTGCCGAGGGGCGCAAAGCCGCACAAGGCATTCTTGATTATCTCAACATCTAGTCAACCAAGGGAGCTTTTCAGCTCCCATCTCTTTCTATCATCAGTTCAATACTTTATATTAATTGGATTACCCTTACACAAAAAAGTAAGTGAATTTAATGAACATTCCACACTTATTACTGTCATACATGATATTTTGGAATATTTTTTCTCATTAATGTGGGTTTTAAATAAAATACTCCAATTAACCGACACCAATATCACGATACTTATTCAACTATAAATACTGGAAATATTAATGAAGCTAATAAAAACCTTAATTTTATTATCTCCAATGCTGTTTATCAGTCATACAGCACTTGCTTTATCACAGCCCTTAACATCTGAAAATATTAATAAAGAAATTATGAATAGAGGTACCAATTCTGTAGTGGCAGAATTAGGTGAAATAGGAGCCAAACAAGAAATCACTCACAACATTTCTACTGGTGATAGTAAATGGATAAAACTGGCTTTTAAATTAACGCAAAGCATACACCTGGGTTTTGCCAAAGAAGTTCGCTACGCATTATCCTTAGCATTAATTAATAATCCTGCTGAAGTCCTTGCTAACTCAGATAAAGAAAACAATATATCATTGGCTGATATCTGCACAATCCCACCAGAACTGGGGACCAGAGAGAATAAAATAGAGTTTGTAGATAAGGTTAAAAAGAGCTTAAGCGCTATCACAGATTTCAAAGCTAAAAACAGAGCTGAAGATTGTTTTTGGGAATTAGAAAAAGCCTACAATACAGAATTCTAATCAATGAATTTGAAAAAAAATAAGGAGGCAAACCGCCCCCTCTTTTAACGCTTATTTTACTACCCGTAAAGCAGGGCGCCCTCTCGTCGGTTTTGGTGGCTCATCATCAGGTGAAGTTCCACTATTATCTTCAGCATCGGGCAATGTATCCGTAACTAATACCAGATTATCTGTCGCAAATGCAGAGGTATCAGCCTTATCCTGATCTGAAGCGGATTTAAAAAGATATTCATCTTTATAAGCTGCTTCAGGCTCAAACATCATTCCCGCCCCATTTTCACGGCCATAAATCGCAATAACTGCCGCCATCGGTACATTAACCCGACGGGGAACACCACCAAAACGGGCATTGAAGCGTACTTCATCATTGGTTAACTCAAGATTACCAACAGCTCTCGGCGCTATATTCAGCAAAATTTGCCCATCACGGGCATATTCCATTGGTACATTAACTCCACGTAAAGTCACGTCTATAACCAGATGTGGAGTCATATCATTATCGAGTAACCACTCGTAGTGAGCACGCAACAAATAAGGACGACGGGGAGACATTTGAGACAGCTCCATAAATCAGCTCCTGGATTGCAAGCGCATTTCACGTTCAGCTTCGGTTAATGAAGCTAAGAATGCATCACGCTCAAAGACACGCTGCATGTAAATTTGTAAATCTTTAGTACCAGAACTCGGTAATTCTATACCCAACACCGGCAAACGCCACAGCAAAGGAGCAAGATAGCAATCAACCAAACTGAATTCTTCGCTCATAAAGAATGGCATCTCTTTAAATATTGGTGCCACTGCTAGCAACTCTTCTGCTAATCGTTTACGAGCAGTATTGGCCTCTTGAGAATTGCCTTCCTCAATAGTATGCATCAGGGAATACCAGTCTTTTTCGATGCGGTGCATCATCAAACGGCTGGAACCACGGGCAACTGGGTACACAGGCATTAATGGTGGATGAGGAAAGCGTTCATCCAGATATTCCATAATGATGCGGGAATCATATAGCGTCAGCTCACGATCAACCAAAGTCGGAACTGTCTGATAAGGGTTCAGATCGATAAGGTCCTGTGGCAGGTTACCTGCCTCAACCTGCTCAACTTCAACACTGACACCTTTTTCCGCCAATACAATTCGCACTTGATGGCTAAAAATGTCGGCCGGGCCTGAAAACAGAGTCATTACCGAACGTTTGTTGGCAGCGACAGCCATGAAAACCTCCAAGTTTATCTAAAAAGGGAATGAATAGCCCCACACGACCACGACTATTCTTACTCATTCATTCTCATCCCTTATGTTTCTGCGCCACAACGGTGAATACGGAATGTGCTACTCAACACAATTTATCGTTTCAACACAATTTACCGTTTCAACACAATCATTACCGTTTCAACGCAATTACTACCGTTCAGATAGTAGGCAGACAAATGGATGAGGCAAAAATTGGCACTAGTTTACCAGATTTTGTACATTTTGGGGGAAGTGTGTGGATAATTAAGTAAAAAACCCGCCAAAAAGACGGGTTTGCACATTAAATAATTGCCATAAAGACAAAAAATTAACGTTTGGAGAACTGTGGACGACGACGTGCTTTACGCAGACCAACTTTCTTACGTTCAACTTCACGAGCATCGCGGGTAACGAAGCCAGCTTTACGAAGATCAGAACGCAGAGTTTCGTCATACGCCATCAGTGCGCGGGTGATACCGTGACGGATTGCACCTGCTTGACCAGAAATACCACCACCTTTAACAGTGATGTACAGATCCAGTTTACCCAACATATCAACCAACTCCAGCGGCTGACGAACAACCATGCGCGCTGTTTCACGGCCGAAGTAAACTTCAAGACTGCGTTTGTTGATGACGATATTACCGCTACCTGGCTTAATAAAGACACGTGCGGAAGAGCTTTTGCGGCGACCAGTGCCGTAGTATTGATTTTCAGCCATTGCCTATAATCCCGATTAAATGTCCAGAACTTGCGGTTGCTGTGCCGCATGGTTGTGCTCGCTACCTGCATAAACTTTCAGTTTACGGTACATTGCACGGCCCAGTGGCCCTTTTGGCAGCATGCCTTTAACCGCGATTTCAATTACACGCTCAGGACGGCGGGCAATCATCTCTTCAAAGGTCGCTTGCTTAATACCACCGATATGACCGGTGTGGTGATAGTAGATTTTATCAGAACGCTTGTTGCCGGTGACTGCAACTTTTTCTGCATTAACGATGATGATGTAATCACCGGTATCAACATGCGGAGTGTATTCCGCTTTATGCTTGCCGCGCAGACGGCGAGCCACTTCAGTTGCAAGACGGCCTAAAGTTTTGCCATCTGCGTCAACAACATACCAGTCGCGTTTTACGGTTTCTGGCTTAGCTGTAAAAGTTTTCATTAAAGCTTACCCAATAATAAGTTACACGTTGGTGAACACTCAAGGTTCAGAAACTTGCCGAGGTTCACACGACTCTTGTCCAGCAAACCTACCCCTTCGAATAGCCTATGCCGGCACTGTATGCAAGTTTTTGGGAAAAAAACATTGCTGTAACGTGGGGTCGCAAGATTATAGAGAAGTCAAAAATAAAAATCGACCCCCATTTGAATATTTAAAATCAGTTTTCCGTCTGAAATAGATAAGCGAACTCAAACTTAAGGTAAATGAGGTAATTTGAGATACTCTTCACTTTGCATCTCTTGCAAACGGGATAAGCAACGCTGGTATTCGAAAACCAACAACACCCCTTGGTAAATCTGCTCCATCGGCACCGCCGCATTAATTATCAATTTTACCCGGCGTTCATAAAATTCATCAACCAATGCCAAGAAACGACGAGCAGCATTTTCATTACCCGGCATTATCGCTGGAACCTGGTATAACAAAACCGTGTGATAACGTTTTGATAAAACAATGTAATCCATCTGACTACGCGCATCTTCACATAAGACGTTAAATCCAATTGCCAATACACCATCAGCGTCACGAATTGCCGGCATCCGCCGATGGTTAATTTCCAATATAGAAGCTTGTTCACCGCTATTACCGGCCAAAAGAATAAACATTCGATCCATCGCTCGTTTATTATCTTCATTCAGCGGTGTGAAATAGAGATGAGCTTGAGTCAACGTGCGCAACCGATAGTCAATACCCGAATCCACATTCATAACGTCGCAATATTTTTTGATCTGCTCAATAGCAGGCAAAAAGCGGGCTCTCTGTAAACCATTACGATAGAGTTCATCAGGAGGAATATTTGACGTTGCAATCAAGGTAATCCCCCTGACAAACAGCGCTTCCAACAATGCACCAAGAATCATAGCATCAGTAATATCGGAGACGAAAAATTCATCAAAGCAAAGTACATCTGTTTCCGTTTTAAAACCATCCGCCACAATATCCAGCGGATTTTCATGCCCTTGTAATACCGTTAATTCTTCATGTACCCGCAGCATAAAACGATGGAAATGCAAACGTAATTTTCTTTCACCGGGTAAACTCTGGTAAAACATATCCATTAACCAAGTTTTCCCTCTACCAACGCCGCCCCACATATAAAGCCCTTGAACAGGTGCACAGCTCATTGACGTCGTTTTTCCTAACAGTTTACTCAGACGCCCTTTCAAGCTTTGTCGCCTCACGGGATTGCCGGGAGAAACATTAATCAGAGCATGGTGAATGGTATCCAATTGAGCTACAACTTGACGCTGAACATCATCTGGTTGGTATTTGCCCTCAGAAAGGGCTTTTTGATAACATGATGAAGGGGTAATCAATGATGGCATGACAATAACAATCCTTAAAATAATCGCCCGTTTTTTATCGTTTTTATGATTCAGATTGACCTTATTACCGGATCAATTGTCTACAATAAGGTCCACAATAAGATCTATACCCTATGGATTTCAAGATGCATCGCGGCGGCAAAGGAATGAATCCCCGGGAGCATAGCAAACTATGTGACCGGAGTGAGCGAGTGCAGCCAACAAAGAGGCAATTTGAAAGATGACGGGTATATACCCTATGGATTTCAAGATGCATCGCGACGGTAAGGGAGCGAATCCCCGGGAGCATAGCAAACTATGTGACCGGGGTGAGCGAGTGCAGCCAACAAAGAGGCAATTTGAAAGACGACGGGTATACAAACAAATGTAAATCATGATCAATATTCCACTCTAACTAGATTAACGGTTATAGTGACGATAATTAAGTGAAACATTCTGCGGAACAACGATGTCGATGAAGGAGTAGCTATGACTTGGGAGTATGCACTGATTGGATTGGTGGTTGGTTTTGCTATCGGAGCGCTAGTTATGCGTTTTGGTAACACTAAGCTGCGCCAGCAGAAAGCCTTACAAACTGAACTGGAGAATAATAAATCAGAACTGGAAGAGTATCGTAAAGAATTAGTTGGTCATTTTGCCCGTAGCGCAGAATTACTCGACAATATGGCTCGCGATTATCGTCAGTTATATCAGCATATGGCTAAAAGCTCTCATGAACTGATGCCGAATATGCCAGCACAAGAAAATCCATTTAATTATCGATTGACTGAATCAGAAGCGGATAATGATCAATCTCCGGTTAAAATGCCACCAAGAGATTATTCCGATGGTGCTTCCGGCCTGTTTCGTCCGATGAATGAAAAAAACCAGTAAATACCCTGCTGTGGCACATCGTGTGCCACAGCATTAATTCAAATGTAAAATCTATTATCTACCTACAAGTTTTGTTTTTTTGTTTTTCAATCATGTAAATACCTGTAAAGAATCATGCTAAATCTGTTTGCCCGATGAACTTTATTTAATAATTAACAGTCATAGAGTAATCATGGCAGCTTGCCAGAATTAACTCAATTAGCCTTCTAGCTTAGGTATACAAGAGAACAAAATTAGATGAAAAGAAAACACTTATTCCTTAGTGCATTAGCAATCAGTATCGGGTTGTCTGCAATTTCTGTCCCTACGATTAGCAATGCTGCTTTGCCTGCTGCTATCGCCGGTCAGACATTACCAAGCCTCGCACCGATGCTTGAAAAAGTCCTGCCAGCCGTTGTCAGCGTGCATGTCTCTGGTACGCAAGTACAACAGGAACAGAGTATACCTGAAGAATTCAGATTCTTCTTTGGCCCAAATCTACCCATGGGCCGTGAAAGTACCCGCCCATTCCAAGGGCTTGGTTCAGGTGTCATCATTGACGCTGCCAAAGGTTATATATTAACCAACAATCACGTTATTGAGAATGCAGATAAAATCCGTGTGCAATTGAATGATGGACGTGAATATGAAGCCAAATTATTAGGCCGCGATCCTCAGACAGATATTGCCTTGCTGCAACTGAAAGATGCTAAGAATTTAACTGCAATTACTATGGCCGATTCCGATAAGCTCCGAGTTGGTGATTTTGCTGTTGCGGTTGGTAATCCATTCGGCCTTGGTCAAACTGCAACCTCCGGCATTATCTCTGCGTTAGGACGTAGCGGTCTGAATCTGGAAGGATTAGAAAATTTTATCCAAACGGATGCCTCTATTAACCGTGGCAACTCCGGTGGTGCACTGGTCAATTTGAATGGTGAATTAATCGGTATCAATACCGCTATTCTAGCCCCGGGTGGTGGTAACATCGGTATCGGCTTTGCTATCCCAAGTAATATGGCAAAAACCCTGAGCGAGCAGCTTATCGCGCATGGTGAAGTAAAACGCGGTATCCTCGGTATTAAAGGTACTGAAATGAATTCCGATATCGCTAAGGCATTCAATATTGACGCCCAACGCGGAGCATTTGTCAGTGAAGTCTTACCAAAATCCGCCGCAGCGAAAGCAGGTATTAAATCCGGCGATATTCTTATTTCCGTTGATGGTAAGAAGATTAGTAGCTTTGCTGAACTGAAAGCCAAAATCGGCACAACGATACCAGGTAAAGAAATTAAAATTGGCTTATTACGCAAAGGTAAGCCAATGGAGGTTTCTGTTACGCTAGAAAACAGTGAAGGTCAAACAACCAAAGCCGGAAATCTAACCCTTGCCCTGCAAGGTGCAACCCTAAGCAATGGTGAAGTAAAAGGGACTTACGGTGTGAAAATCGATAGTGTTGCTCAAAACTCACCGGCGGCGTTATCTGGCTTACAGAAAAATGACCTGATTGTTGGGATCAATAATGAACGGATACAGAATATTAATGAACTGCGCAAAGTTATTGATTCTAAACCGCCAGTTATAGCGCTGAACATTCTTCGCGGAGAAGAGAGTATTTATCTGTTGCTAAGAAATTAATACTTTTAGTAAACATATTTAAGACACAGCGTAATGCTGTGTCTTAACTCACTGATATCCCTCACGACAGGTGGTCTTGTAAATCAGTTTTTCTGGAGGACTCAATATGAGAACCGTAGTAATATTCAAAAACGGCAATAACTGAGCTGTAAGTTTACCTCGCGACCTCGATTTCGAGGGAGTGAACGAATTGGAGATTATTCGTGAAGGCGATATCATTATTCTGCGACCGATTAAACCCAGTTGGAATTCCTTTTTACAACAAGAAAAAACTGACTCTGACTTTTTAACCGAACGACTGGATATTGTGGAAGAAGGACGCGTTAAGTTATGAAAAAATATATACCCGTCATCTTTCAAGTTGCCTCTTTGTTGGCTGCACTCGCTCACCCCGGTCACATCGTTATCTATGCTCCCGGGGATTCACTCCCTTGCCGTCGCGATGCATCTTGAAATCTTTAGGGTTTATCAATTTTTTTTAATGATTGCCCATGATTTTCGTAAACTTCTTACAGACCATGTAAAACCTCTTATAAGCAAATTATTTTAATACGGTTAATGCTGTTAAATATTTTCACTTTTATTATTGGATTAACGCTGTCATTTGGTTAATCAATTTAAGACCGATTTTTCCTGATGTTTTCTCTTCCAATATCAGTATAGCATCGAATTTTTTACCCGTTTTAAAAAAACCTTAATCACTTATTTTTACCTTTAATGATTAAAGTTTTTACCTGCTTTTTCATAATACACTTACTACTTTTTCCAGATTTTAAAACCACACTGACAGACCATAAACGTTTTTTTTAACTACTGTTTTATCATATTATCTGAATAAGCGAAAGTTTCTGTCACGCCTTGTTTTCAAATCACATGAAAAACGAAAACCCGCATGATTTAATCTGAGCGAATCTCAACGTTATGAAGTAAATAAAAGTGCTAAAACGAAAAGTTAAAGACAGTAAAAACAGCGTTAAAACCCCTCAGATTGTAGCAAAATGCGATAAAAAAGAGTTTAATACCCATGCAAACCATCAATACAAATTTTTTCATTTTATTATTAATGAAAACTCAATAGTGATAATCGAAGCGCTAAAAGTCAGTAATCCGAGATACAGCATAATGCGGTGTCTGTTAATTTCTATGTTATCCTGCAGTGACTGATTAACTCACACTGAATAATACCCATGATTGCCAAGTTGCTGCGCTCTGCTTTTTTAGGATTACTTATCGCTGTAATTTTACTGATGGCCATTCCATCACTGCGCCCTAGCGGGCTGACATCAGCAATTACCAATAACAGTAATGACGAATTTCCATTCAGCTTTAATAAAGGTGTCCGTAGGGCAGCACCCGCCGTAGTCAACGTCTACAGCAGCAACATGGGGAGTTTTTCTCACCAAGGCCGGGAAAACCATACCCTTGGTTCTGGCGTCATCATGAGTGATAAAGGCTACATTCTTACCAATAAACATGTCATTAATAATGCAGGACAAATTATTGTTGCACTGCAAGATGGTCATTTTTATGAAGCCCTCGTCATAGGCTCTGACAGCTTAACGGATCTTGCCGTCCTGAAAATTGATGCCGAAAACCTACCTGTCATAACGATTAATCCAAATAGAGTGGCGCATGTGGGAGATGTCGTTTTAGCCATTGGTAACCCTTACAACTTGGGGCAAACCATTACTCAAGGGATTATTAGCGCTACCGGTCGCGTTGGATTAAGCCCTACCCGCCGTCAAAACTTCCTCCAGACCGATGCTTCCATTAATCAGGGTAACTCTGGCGGAGCTTTGATTAATACCCTTGGCGAGCTAGTAGGTATCAATACATTATCATTCGATAAAAGTGAAAATGGTGAAACCCCAGAAGGATTAGGCTTTGCTATTCCGACTGAACTCGCCACCAAGATTATGCAGAAACTTATTCGTGACGGACGGGTTATCCGAGGTTTTATCGGCATAACGTCACAAGAGCTGCCACATATTCGCTCTTCTAACGGCAGTATTAACCAGATTCAAGGGTTACGAGTATTTCAGGTGACTACAAACGGACCAGCGCAAAAAGTTGGTATTAAAGTGGGTGATATCATTACCAGTGTCAATAACAAACCCGCTATTTCCGCGGTTGAAACAATGGATCAAGTGGCTGAAATACGCCCCGGCAGCGTGGTTCCTGTCACTTTATTGCGCAATGGGAAAATATTATCGCTACAAGTGACCATTGAAGAATATAGTGAATATTAATTCACCTGAGCTTCACTTAAATCGGATTTTTGGTGAGCGCAACTGGTGAAAAAAATTTGGGATTTATGTCACATTTATTAAGTTAATCAAATACTCATCACACAAACAGACGGGACAACAGGAATTTTTTATTATATGTTCCTGAGTGGATATTAAACAAATAAAATGACTGATTAGCTATCTTCACGATACTCTTAAGCCGCAATGGAATATTCCCGACGTTGCCTGTTCATACAGGTTATCAATAAGACTATCAGCGACAAACTGCTGGTGCCTTTATAGCTTTATAGATAGTTCTGACGAGACTTGCAAATGATAAGGGAAGCGAGATGCCATTCCAAAAAAAACCATGCAGGCGATTTAGCACCGGACAAATCGCTGACTGCCTGAGTACTCAGCGTGTCGACAGGCTAACGTGCAACATGCCCCCATCCCAGCTAAAACAACTGCTGACCATGATGACCTCATTTCAGCCCCGTTTGAGTGATGAACCATAATGTCCGGGAGGAGTCATGAGCGTATTGATGATGGCCTGGCTGGGGGCCGGCACCGCGCAGCGCACAACCCGCACGGGGACGACCCCGGCGGATAATACGCCCCCGCCGACCGAAGGCAGCTCTTCTGCCGATACGGTGCTGAATTATCTGGAAAGTGAGCGTTTTCAGTATCATTCTCTGACGGCGGCGATGACGTATACCGTTGCAGTGGGCGGTGCCCCCGCCATCCTCCCGCTGGTCGCAGGAGTAGCCGCCGGGAAGTTGGGAGCTCAGATAGGCAATAATATCGGCGAAAGCCTCACGCATGGCGTGATGGGGGTTTTGGGCCCGTACATGGGCCAGAGCACGGTCGCCACCGAAGGCCAGGCCCCGGCCCGGCTCGGGGATGCGATTGCCCACCAGAACAAAAGCGCCGGATTATGGGGGGCGCTGGGTGGCGTGTTGCTCGGCGCACTGGCGGCAGTGGCCGTCGGCGGGTTAATTGTGGCGACCGGCGGCCTGGCGATGGCTGTGGTGGCCGGGGCAGCGGCCGGACTGGCGGGCGGTTTTGTCGGCGGACTGGTCTCGTCTGTGGGCGCGACACTCGGGCAGTACGGGGCGAATAAAGGCCAGATTGTCGAAGGGTCGCCGAATGTCTTTTTTGAAGGCCAGCCGGTGGCCCGTCAGGGGGACAAAATTATGTGCAGCGACCACCCCGGCTCGGTGGTGATTGCCGAAGGCGCGAAAACGGTGTTTGCCAACGGCAAGCCCATTGCCCGGCTGGGCCACCGCACCACCTGTGACGCCAATATCAACAGCGCTGCCGCCTCAATTGCCATCACCCCGCAAACCGGTGATGCCCTGACTATCCTGACCGCCAACAACAAAGACCTGCGCTGGCTGGTCGCCATTGCCGGCCTGCTCCCGCTGCCGCTTGGTCGGAAAGGCAACGGCGGCAAAGTCAAATCCGGGGCGGAACCCACCCCGTCGGTGAAAAAAACCGGCTGTGACAGCCAACTCTGTAGCAAAGCCGGCGAGCCGGTCGACGTGGCGACCGGCGACTTCCTACAGGTCTGGCCGGTGCTGGCCCTGCCGGGGGTATTGCCGCTGACCCTGAACCGGACTTACCGCTCCACCGCCGCCCTGGCCGGGCTGTTCGGCCCTAAATGGGCCGATGACTGGTCGCAACACCTGCGCCGCGACGGCGAGGAAACCCATTTCACCGATGGCGAAGGGGTGATTTACACCTTCCACACCCCGGCGGAAACCGTCTTCTCGGTCAACCTCCATGCCGGGCATTACCTGCTGTACGGCCAGCGCGACGGCGAACTGCGTCTGTTTAACCGCCGTACTCAGCAGATACTGAGTTTTGCCGAAGTCCAGGGGGATAAACGCCGCCTGTCCATGACAGAGGACCGCAACGGCAACC